>LICG01000020.1 GCA_001438205.1 Cryomorphaceae bacterium BACL7 MAG-120322-bin74 | reverse complement strand
GCCATCTAAATATTCCGTCAACCCTAGGGCTTCGGCTTCAGATTCGTCATTCAAACGATAAAAATCCGCATGAAAAATGGGGCCGGAAGGGCTCTCATATTGGTGAATCAAGGTGAACGTGGGGCTACTCCCGGGGTCAGTAGATTCAAATACCTTGAGCCAATGCTTTACCGCCGTGGTTTTGCCGGCACCCATAGGCCCTACAATGGCCACGGGACCCTTGAGCCATCCGCGACGCGCCGAGGCCCATTGGGTCCATTCGATCGGTTCGTAAAGGAGCGTTATATCTGCCATGCCATAGCAAAGGTAGTGGCATTCTATTGCTTTGAGGGTTGGATCCCTGGACCGGCCTTGCAGCCGCTTATCGGGCCTTCAAATGTGCAAAAGGAATGATGATCTCCTCCATACTGATGCCCCCATGCTGATAGCTACCTTCAAAACGACCTGCATAATGATGGTATTGATTGGGGTAGATAAAATAGCCCGCATCTCCTGCCAAAACGATTTGATCCCCTAGCGCGACAGAAGGCAAGCCCAACGATTTTGGCTCAGCGACCAAAGCCACCTCTTTAAGGGAGAAATCAAGTCCTCGGCCGATTTTATAGCGCATATTGGCCGTTAAATCCTTGGATCCTTTGATGGACACAGGTTTTTTGACAGAAATCGTCCCATGGTCTGTGGTGACAAAAAGGTCGACGCCTTCTCCCGCCAAGCCATCCACCCATGGACGCAGGGGCGAATTCTTCCACCAACTATGGGTCAGGGCGCGAAAGCCACGGTCATCCTTTGCGATATCCCGAACAATGCTCTGTTCTGTCTTGGCATGTGATATCATGTCTACAAAATTGACGACCACCACGACCAGATCATGGTTGCGCATTTGGGCCCATTGGCGGACAAATTTCTGTTCCGAACCCAAATGCGTCAGCTTGGCATAGGCACAAGAGGGAATTCCTTCTCGTACAGCCCAGTCTTGGAGCAGTTGTTCTTCAAATCCATTGCGCTTGCCTTCTGCATCTAAGGTGTCGGACACCCATTCTTTCGGGTAGGTCTTGGCAATATCTACGGGTAAAAGGCCAGATAGCAACGCATTGCGCGCATATTGAGTTGCCGTAGGAAGAATGCTAGCGTACCGCCGATCTTGTACAACGCGGAAACTATTCGAGAAAAAGGGCTGAAGCTCACTCCATTGGTCTAAGCGAAGATTGTCAAAGACGATCACCACGGTCTTTTTTCCTGTCTTGACGACCGGCGCTACATAGCGGCTGAGCATTTGATGGCTGAAATCCACGGGCGCATGCGACTCGTGCAACCAATCTGGGTAGACATCTGCCCACCAGCGTGTAAATAAACGGTTGGCTTCTTCCCGTTGATGCTCGAGCATAGGACGCATGCCCTCGGCTTCTGCGCCCGATAAAGTATCATCCCAATGGAGAAGGGAAGCGAAAATTTGGGTCCATTCTTCCCAGGTCGTCGCATCCGCTATGGTCATGGACAATTCTCTGAATTGACTTTGGTATTTACTTAGGCTTCGGTCCGCCATCAACTGACGGCCGCCCAAAACTCTCGTCAAGGAAGACAACACTTGCCTTGGCTGAACGGGTTTTAGCAGATAATCCGCGATGGCTTCCCCTATCGCCTGCTCCATCACGCCTTCTTCTTCACTCTTTGTGACCATGATGACGGGCGTATTGGGCCTTAAGGCTTTAAAATCAGGCAAAGCATCTAGACCAGATCGACCCGGCATATGTTCATCGAGCAATAGACAATCCACTGGATGTTCACGCATCCAATCCAAGGCATCCGCAGCATTCGTTGCCACTTCTACCAAGAAGCCTTTTGATTCCAGATACAGGACATGGGGTTTGAGGCTGTCCACCTCATCATCGACCCAAAGTATGCGTGCTTTATCCATAGGTTATAGGTTAAATTTACAGCTTCGAACGTAACGTCATGGCAGAAGGCTCAACAACCAATAAATTCAAACTACTCAACGATCCAATCTACGGGTTCATTGCGATCCCCACTGAAAGAATTTTTGACCTGATTGAACATCCCTACTTTCAGCGACTACGTCGCATCGGGCAGCTTGGGCTAAGTTCATTGGTCTATCCTGGCGCCTACCATACCCGCTTTCATCATGCTTTGGGCGCCATGCATTTGATGCAGCGTGCTGTGGCCATTTTACAAAGCAAGGGTCATGCCATCACGTTACAGGAAGCTGAATCTGTACAAATAGCCATTCTGCTTCACGATATTGGCCACGGTCCCTTTTCTCACGCCTTGGAGCACACCTTAGTGAAAGGCGTTTCGCACGAAGCCCTCTCCACGCTTTTGATGGAACGACTCAACACGGAAATGAAGGGTGCGCTAACGGAAGCCCTAGCTATTTTTCATAATCAACATCCCAAAATATTTTTACACCAATTGATTTCTTCCCAATTGGATATGGACCGCCTTGATTATTTGCGCCGAGATGCCTTTTATACAGGGGTTGTCGAAGGAGCCATTAATTCCGAACGCTTGCTCTCCATGCTCAATGTCGCGGACGGTGAATTGGTTCTTGACAGCAAAGGTATCAGCTCCATTGAGAAATTTTTGGTCAGCCGAAGCCTGATGTATTGGCAAGTTTATATGCACAAGGCGGTTCTCAGCGCAGAATACATGCTCGTTCAAGTTCTACGACGCGCACATGAATATGTTCAGTCCGGAAAAACACTTTTTGGCGGAGATGAACTGCAGCGTTTTCTGAAAGAGCGCCCCACTATGGCAGATTTCAAGGATCGTCCGGAGGTATTGGAAGCCTTTACGCGTTTGGATGACGCCGATATTCTGGGAGCCATGAAACAATGGACACGATGTGAAGATCCCGTTTTACGAGAACTGAGTGACCGACTCCTCAATCGGCGACTTTTCAAAATTAAATTTCTCCCCGAAGCCTTGAGCGTGACACAACGCCATGCCCTTGAAGCGAAGATCCAGGAAGCTTTTGGCTATACTGCAGAGGAATCACGCCATTTTGTTTTGGAAGGAACGGCAAGCAATGCCACCTACAAGTCTGATAAAGAGGAGATTAAGATTTTAAAGAAAAATGGTTCCGTCGTTCCTCTTTCTGAAGCATCCGAAATCCTCCCTTTGAGCGTTTATAGTCACACCATCACCCGGCCTTTTGTGTGCTGGCCCAAAGGAATTGCATGGATCGATTAAGCGCTTCACAGATTGAACCCATTGCGCTCAGCGCATTGGCCGCGGCATTGGCCGCTACCGTGGATGGACACAGTGATGAACATATCACAGCCCTTTGCACCCTAGAACCAGGGGTTCCAGGGGGGTTGAGCTTTTTAGCACAGGGCCCCTATGCAAAACATCTGGCCGAGAGTGGCGCTACGGCTGTTATAGTAGGAAAACAACAAAGTCGACCCGAAGGTTACCAAGGGACTTTATTGCGCGTTGATCACCCATACCATGCATGGAGTAAGGCTCTTGACCTTCTTGGGAAACCTTCGCCATGGAGCGAAGAAAACATAGACCCCACTGCCACCATCCATCCAAGTGTTCAACTTGGGCCTGGCGTTAAAATTGGCGCTCACGTGCGTATTGGAGAGGGAAGCGTCTTGCACCCGAATGTCACGGTCTATCCGCATACAGAAATAGGTCGATACTGCACCCTTCATGCCGGTGTTGTCCTAGGTGCAGATGGATTTGGCTTTGCTCCTCCCAAATCAGCCAAAGAAGGATTGGTCAAAATTCATCATATCGGTCAGGTCATTCTTGGTGACCAGGTCGAAATTGGAGCCAATAGCTGCATAGATCGTGCGGTGGTCGGCGCAACCGTCATCGGGACAGGTACCAAACTGGACAATCTCTGCCAGATTGGACACAACGTACAAATTGGCCAGCATTGCGTCCTTGCAGGGCAAGTGGGCATAGCTGGAAGTACAACCATAGGCCACGGCGTTCAGATTGGCGGACAAGTAGGAATTGCGGGTCACCTCACCATAGGCAACGGGGTACGCATCGGCGCCCAAAGTGGCGTGCATAAGAACATTGAAGACGGAAAAACAGTGATGGGTAGCCCGGCTGTCGAAGCTTCTGTTTTTCGTCGGAAATTTGCCGCTTCCAACATGAAGCCAGGTCCGTGACACAAAACATCCTTCAATCTTCCTTTCAACTTTCTGGTAAGGGCATCCATACAGGTGTCCCTTGCACGGTGAGCGTGCACCCTGGCGCACCAGGATCTGGTTATGTTTTTACCAGAATGGATTGTCCTGAAGCAACGCCTATGAAGCTCACGCCTGATAGTGTGACCGATACAGATCGACGCACGACCTTGTCGAATGGGACTACCACAGTACATACTGCAGAACACCTGCTTTCCGCTTTATATGCAGCCAAAATTTATGATGTAGACGTGCACCTTACAGCAGGTGAAGTGCCCATTTTAGACGGAAGTGCAGCCCCATGGTGGGATGCCATTCACGCTGCGGGGATAGCTCAAAGCACGGTCATTCCCCATGGCATTACCCTCTACCACCCTATTCGCGTAGAAGACCCCGAAACTGGCGCATGGGCTGAAGCTATTCCGGCTGCATTACCATCGTTTGAAGTGAAACTCAGCCATGAAGAAGCGGCAGTCGGGCCACTTAGTGCATTTTATCATCTTAAAGATGACTACGGCAACACCATTGCTCCCGCGCGAACTTTTACCCTAGCCTCGCATATTACACCCTTGATTCACCGGGGCTTACTCAAGGGTGCAGAGCCTGGTTCTGGTGTGATTGTCATTGATGCGCCACTCAAAGACGAGGACTGGAAAGCACTGGAAGTCTTTGTTGGCCTCCCATCAGAAAGAAGTGAAGACACAGACGGCTTGCCCTTGACCACTTTCAGAATGCCCAATGAGCCTGCCAGTCATAAGTTGCTGGACCTCATGGGGGATATCGCCTTATTAGGAACGCCTGTACGCGCACATATTCGTACTTTTAAACCTGGACACAAAACCAACACCCTCCTTTCGAAGAAAATCATGGAAGAAGCAAAGACAAAGGGAATCCCCACTTACAATCCCAACCAAGAGCCCTTGATGGACATCAAAAAAATTATGTCCATCCTCCCCCACCGCCCCCCCTTTTTGTTCGTAGATAAAATCCTAGATATGACAGAAGGTGAAATTGTGGGCATGAAGGCCGTCACGATGAATGAGCCCTTTTTTACCGGACATTTCCCTGGCGCCCCGGTGATGCCGGGTGTGCTTCAACTTGAAGCCATGGCCCAAGTAGGCGGCATCCTGGCCCTCAGCTCGGTCCCCGACCCAGAAAACTACTTGACGTATTTCTTAAAAATGGATCAAGTCAAATTCAAAAACAAAGTGGGTCCTGGTGATACACTAATCTTCCATCTTCAGTTAACCGAACCCATTCGCCGAGGTATTGTCCAAATGCGTGGCCAAGCTTGGGTTGGGGATAAACTTGCCTCTGAAGGCCATTTTACTGCGCTCATTACTAAAGACAAATAGCCTTGATTTCACCCTTAGCCTCCATTCACCCCGAAGCCAAATTGGCCGGAAATGTAACGGTTGAAGCTTTTGCTGTTGTTGAAGCTGATGTTGAAATTGGCGAAGGCGCATGGATTGCCAGCGGTGCCTATATCCTTGCCGGAACGCGTATGGGCAAGAATTGTCGTGTCTTTCATGGCGCCGTGGTCGGTGGAATCCCACAAGACCTGAAATTTGAAGGAGAATATTCGCAAGTGATTATCGGCGATGGATGCACCATCCGAGAATGTGCCACGATCAACCGCGGAACCAAGGCTTTTGGTAAAACTATTTTAGGTAGAGAATGCCTTGTTATGGCCAACGCGCATGTGGCGCATGACTGTCAAGTTGGTGATCATGTAATCCTTGTCAACAATGTGGCACTTGCCGGACATGTAGAAATTGGCGACTGGAGTATCATTGGAGGACTTTCAGCCGTTCATCAATTTGTTAAAATTGGCGCACATGTCATGGTTGGCGGTGGTTCATTAGTGCGGAAAGATATCCCTCCTTATATCACAGTCGCCCGTGAACCCCTTTCCTACGAGGGGGTGAACGCATTAGGACTGCGCAGACGCAGCTTTAAAAATGCGCGCATTGAGGAAATTCATCACGCCTATCGACTGGTCTATCAATCCTGCTTCAATACCTCGCAGGCCATCAGTCAAATAGAACTTGAAGTAGCCGAAAGCCCTGAGCGAAGTGAAATTCTTCGCTTCCTGTTGGCCTCAGATCGAGGTATCGTCAAGAACACCTAAGATATGGGGCTCCACCTCACGGGTATCTGTAAAAACTACAACCATCAGGCCGTTATTCCTGTATGGGACCACACATTTGACCTCAAAGCACGTATCGCCATTGTGGGTGGCAATGGCTCCGGGAAAAGCACCTTCCTCAAACTATTGAGCGGCCAATTAACCCCAAGTGCTGGCACCCTCACCTGTCCCGACATCCCACCCTCTGATTGGCCCCTTTATTGTGCATATACAGGGCCGCATATTGATCTAATAGAAGGATTTACCCCTAGAGAACTCTTTGCACAGCACAGTGCATTGCGTCCATTGCGCCCAGAAGCGAACCTAGATCTCATCTATCCATCCACGGATATTTTAGACCGCTCCATTCGAAGTTTTTCCAGCGGCATGAAGCAAAGAATCAAACTGGCTTTGGCGATTTGGACGGATGCCCCTTTGCTCTTATTGGACGAACCCACATCCCATTTGGATATCGATGGAATTCGCTGGTTTCAAGCGCTTTTGACCCATTCACTCAGCCCCTCAGCCCGCTTTACCCATCGATTATTGTTTGTCGCCTCCAACCATAAACAGGAAGAAACATTCGCATGTACCGAAGCCTATCTACCTTCGGGTGAAGGCGTCGTACCTTTGACATCCCATTAATTCTATCGCTATGGCCTCTACGTCAGACATCAAAAACGGTTTGTGTATCACACACAATCGTACGCCCTATCAAATCATCGAGTTCTTGCATGTGAAGCCCGGTAAAGGCCCAGCTTTTGTTCGAACCAAAATGCGCAGCCTCAATGACGGCCGTATCTTGGAACACACCTTCCCTAGTGGCGCAAAATTGGACGACATTCAAATTGAAGTCCGTACGTACCAATTTCTTTACAACGATATAGACGGCTATCACTTCATGAATATGGAGTCATACGAGCAACTCCCCATGGCAAAAGAACTCATTAATGCTCCTCAATTCTTGAAAGACGGTATGGAGTGCATGGTGCTTTTCCACGCTGACGAGGATCGCGCCTTGAGCGTTGAGGTGCCACAGACGGTTGTGATGGAAGTGACCTACACAGAGCCAGGCATGAAGGGCAATACAGCTACCAATACTTTGAAGCCTGCAACGCTTGAAAGTGGCGCTGAAATCCGGGTCCCTTTGTTTATTGAAATTGGCGAGAAAATTGTCATCAATACAGCGGATGGCACCTACAAGGAGAGGGCTAAATAATCATCCCGTACCGAGCGCTTCACGCATCTTTAAAAAAAAAGCCGCAACCTCTCTCTGGTTGCGGCTTTTTTTTTGACTATCCCTCTTTGCACGGCCAAACTTCTTGCTATAAAAAAGCCGCCCCGTTTCCGGGGCGGCTTAATGTTAAGGCTTGATAGGAAGCTTAGTTGGCGTCCCAGAACACCTTGCCCATTTGGTCATCATTTCCACCGCGTGCGGCAGCAACGTTGGTACCATTCAAAGAGTACTCGTCAATACCGTAAGACATACGTGTTGGCGTAGAAATCAAGGCTTCAACTGCTACATTCATCGCAGGATAGTCATACATGCGCTGTGTAGCCCATGCTTCGTTTCCACGCGTGTACATCGCAATCCACTTTTGAACACCGATACGCTCTTTCCACATAGTAGCGTCCCAAGCAACATCAGTCTGCGCCAAGTAAGCTGCAGCATCCGTCGCCGAACCGCCCCAATCTTCAATGGAAGAAGTAACAGCAGCAGCATAGTGATCAGCAGCAGTACCGCCAACACTCCATCCACGTGCAGCGGCATCCGCCAACAAGAACTCAACCTCGGTAAAGTCCATCAAAGCAGCAGCTCTGGTAGCATCTTCCAAGGCATCGCCTGGTTGTGAATGAAGCGCATAAGAAGAAGCTAAACCATAAGCAGCACCGATTACTCCGCCTGCTGAGTCTAAGTTGCGGAAGTATGAACCACGACGTGGATCATTCAATCCATTCAACACATCAGCAAACGTATTGGCTGCACAGAAATCTGCACGACCCGACTGTACCAAGTCATCCCACAATGGGTTGGTGTTGGGAGGCGAAGACGTATAGCTCAACATGGCGTTGTCCGAACTCGAAGTGAAAACTCCCGCTGCAACGGCTGCTGAAGCAACACTTTGCGCCGATGGGTTTACATCTGCTGCACGAATAGCCAATTTCAAGGCCAAAGAAGCAGCAAATTTCTTCCAAGAATCACTGTCACCACCGTAGATAAGGTCATATGAACCCAATCCATTGTCGCCACCTAATACACTATGTGCAGCAAGAAGACGAGAAACGAGGTCGGTATAGATCTCGGCATCGTTGTCATACTTCGGAGTAACGTCATCACCAATTGCCTCGGAATAAGGAACATCACCAAAGATGTCCACCAAAACATGGTACGTGTAAACTTCCATTACTTCAACGATGGCCAATTGATTTACCTTAGAGCTAGCTAAAAGTTTATCATCTGCCTCAATGAATTTGCGCGCATCGCTCAAGTCACGAAGAACTGTAGCGTACATCGCATCAAACGTATTGCCATTGACATCACGTCCATTGTAAAGAAAGTTTGATTCATCTGTGTAAGTGGTCTGCGTCCAATGCTGAGACCACAAGATGAAGTTGTTCAAGTTCACATTGACGCTTGTCAAATAATCGGTCAAAGAAACCGTTGAGTTGGCAATCAATGCACCTGCGGGTACCTGCTCGGGAGCCTTTGAATTCACATTCAAAGAGCTCAAGTCGCTAGTACAAGAGGCGATAACCAGGGCAGCAGCTGCTGCGGTAAAGATTTTTTTCATCGCTTCGTAGGTATTAGAATTTCAATTTCACATTAACACCTACTTCGCGAACAGCAGGATAAGCACCAGACTGGTTGCCTTGTACGTTACCTGCAGACAAACCAGCCTCAGGATCTGAGTATGGGTTGTTCTTCCACAAGATGGCCAAGTTGCGTCCGGTCAGAGCAATATCCAAGCCCTTGATGCCCGTAGAGCCCAAGTAGCTAGTAGGTACAGAATAATTCAGAGCCACTTCGCGGAGCTTGATGAACGATGCATCCCAAACGTGGTACTCATTTGCATTACGTGCGTAGCCCAAAGAGTTACCGTAGTAGTGCATGTCTGCGTAGTAATCTCCTACAACTAAGTTGGTAGGATTGCCTTCGTCATCAACGTCTACACCATTCCAGTAAGCCACATTGTTGATTTTGTATCCACCTCCGTCATTAGCAAGATCACGAACTGGGTTGCCCAAGTCGTTCGTCCCAGCAGTTAGGTCATATACACCTGTCGCATAGCCGTACCATGTGTCCAAGGAAAAGAAGTTACCTCCCATTTGCATATCCAAAAGGAAAGAACCAGTCCAGTTTTTATAACGGAAAGAGTTGTTCCATCCAGCATACCAATCTGGGTTGATATTTCCAATAACACCCTTTTCGCCCATGTCGATACCGCCACGCAAGTAACGAACACCTCCATAGCTAGCAGGCATATCCCAAACAATAGCGCGTCCTTCGTCATCCTTGATGAAGGTGGTTCCGTAGATGGTTCCGTAAGCCTGACCAGGACGTGCTTCAATTGTGATACCACCTTGAACAGAGGCCAATTGCAAGTTTTCGGCACCCTCGAAGAGAGAAACAACCATATTCTTGTTTTTGGTCCAGTTAAGGTTGGTATTCCACGTAAAGTCACCCGCTTGGATAGGCGTAGCGTTCAGGCTCAACTCAATTCCTTGGTTGTTGATCTCTCCCGCATTCACATACTTATAAATCGTTCCTGACGTCGAAGAAACCTTCGCAGGCATGATTTGATTGAATGAGGTTTGATCGTACAAAGACACGTCAAAACCAACACGGTTGTTGAAGAACATCATTTCCAATCCGGCTTCGGTAGAAACAGTGCTCTCAGGCAACAAACCTGGATTGTTAGACGTGCTAGGGGCAGAAGCTAACGAGGCACTTCCGAAGGCTGTACCCATGTTATAGGCATCAGCCAACGCTTGAGCGGGGGCATCAGCACCCACCTCAGCATAATTCATACGGAACTTACCAAAGCTAATTGCCTCCACATCCATCAACTCAGAAAACACAAGGCTCATGGTCGCTGAAGGATAGAAGAAGGAATTATCTCCCGTAGGAAGCGTAGACGAAATATCGCGGCGGCCCGTAACGTCAACAAACAAGAAGTCCTTGTAGCCAACAGAAGCACGTGCAAACAAGCCGTTGATCCCAATCTGATACGCTTGCTCAGAAGGAGCATTTGGCGTGTTAACCGAATTGCTCAAAGCATAAACACCTGGAACAACCAACCCACCATTCGTAGAGGCAGAAATAGCGTCTACTGAATTGCGGCGTGTATTTGAACCCAAGTTTCCGTTGAATGAGAACTCGTCATTGGCACCAAACGTTTTGTTGGCAGTCAAGATAAAGTCCATGTTCGTCTCCGTAACGTTGCGGTTACGACGGATATATCCAGGAATCTCAACCGATCCAACAGCTGTGCGTTCCTCTTGTATCTCCGAGTAGGTGTCAATAGAGGCACGTCCCATGAAATCCAACCAATCATTGATCTTGTAATTGGCTACCATGTTTCCGATCAAACGATTACGTGAGTCGGTCTGGTAGTTCTCCATTACAGAGAAATAAGGGTTGTCAAAGAAGATAGGCTTGAGAGTGTTGTCGCCGGAGCCATATCCAAAAGGATTCCACGTGATGTTCTTCCCTGTTGCCTCATAGGCGGCTTTTTGCTTAGCCATGTCAACACCAACGTTAAACCACTGACGGAATGACTGGTTAACGTTACGTGAATCATATCCCGTACCGTTACGGCCGCGTCCAGCTTGCTGGATGAATTGAGCCGTGGTAGAGACTGTCAAACGATCATTCGCCTTCAAATTGCCAGAAAAAGAGAAGTTGTTACGCTTCAAACTTGATCCAGGAACAATGCCCTTGGTAGAGAATTGCGTCGCACTCAAGCGGAATGAACCGTTGTCGTTTCCACCATCGATGGCAACAGAGTTGTTCATCGTAGTTGACTGCTCAAAGAAAGACAATGGGCTGTTCGCGCCGGCAACGTGAGGAGACTTCTGACCATAGGTAGACAACTCGGGGTACAAAGACTCCCAAGTGTACACCATTAAGTTCGGATCAAAGGCCAAACCAAATGATGCGTCTTCCGTGGTTGGGGTGCAGATATCATCAATGCCATCACCATCTACGTCATAGGCCACCATGTAACCATTCGTAGGATAGCCTGCAATAGTATCAGGACCATAATACTGGCCATAACCTGCACCGTAGCTATTCTGGTAGCGTACATACGTGTCGGGATTGAGAGAGCCCACCGTGTAGCCACTGGTCACAGAAACACCAAGACCTTTTTTCTTGCTGCCCTTTTTCGTCGTAATCAAGATTACTCCATTGGATGCGCGCGCTCCGTAAAGAGACGATGCAGCTGCACCCTTCAAAACAGATATTTTATCAATGTCTTCAGGGTTGATGTCCATGGCTGCGTTACCGTAGTCATATCCACCGCGACCTGTTTGCTGGCCACCAGTGTTATTGATTTGGTTCGAGATGGGGATACCATCTACGACAAACAAAGCTTGGTTGTTACCCGTCAAGGACTTGTAACCACGGATGACCACGTTTGCCGAACCACCCATGGTACCAGATTGCCTGATGTTTACACCCGCAACTTTACCAGAAAGGGAGCTCATAAAGTTGGCATCTTTCACTTTGTTTACTTCAGCTCCGCCAACCTCTTGGATGGCGTAACCAACTGATTTCTTATCACGCGAAATACCGAAAGCCGTTATAACTACCTCATCCAACTTATTGGTTGAGCTAGATAGTGAAACGTTTAAGGTGTTTCCTGTGACAGATGCTTCCTGTGAGGCATAGCCCATGGAAGAGAACACCAATACTGCGTTCTTACCTGCTTTAATAGAGTAAGCTCCATCAAAATTGGTGATCGCTGCATTGTTTGTGCCTTTTTCCTTCACAGACACGGAAGGAATTGGCTCGCCCGATGATGCGTTAGACACAAGGCCCGTCACGTTCTGCGCAAAGGCAGAAATCGACAGGAATGTAGCTGCAGCAAGGGCAAAGAGATTTGCTCTTCGTTTCATTTAGGTGTTATTAGAATGTTAAACAGGGACAAGTTAATGTAAATTTTCGGTATTCCTAACAATGTGAATCCGCTATGGACCTACATATGAACGAATTTTATCTTAAAAAAATGACTTGCCAGAGAACTACTTGTGTAAGCGTATTTTTTACGCTTACACTTCTTTTTTGCTCTTTACGGAATTTTTCATTAGATCCAAATGCAGCAGCAAGGCGGCAGATCCCCACACCAAAGCAGCCGCTTTGTCGGCATCTAGAAAATTATTCAACACACCGTGGACAAAATAGGTGACGAGTCCCAGTAAGGCGGCAATGGCGAGAGATCGGTCTTGGCCTTTGGGATGCCTGTGCACAACCCTGAATCCGGTAGTAAAAAGTGCCACAAGAAAACTTAGTACGAGCACTAACCCTGGCCACCCTTGTTCAGCCAATGGGCCAATGTATTCACTGTGCGCATTCCCCATGTTGCCCTCATTGGTAGAAATGATGGTCATCTCAGATGAATGCTGAAAGGGTGCATATTGGAACTGATAGGTGCCAGGCCCCCAGCCTACATGTGGGCGTGCCTTAAACATGCGCAAGGCAGACATCCATCGATTGATACGCTCCAAGTTGGAAGCGTCGGAAGACACATTGGATACGGACTGCACGTGTTCTGAAAAATTATCGGATGAAACCGTATCATTCTTGGTAAAAATGCGCAACCATTGATCTTGGGTAACCCATAAACTCATGACCACAAACCCCATGGTCACGAGGAAGGTTCGGAAAGCAATTTTAAAGTGAATCAACATATATACTCCGCCAGCAGCTAAAACACTTAGCCAGGCAGCGCGTGTGTATGAAAAGAGCAAGGCCACCGTAATAAGGAGAAGCAATCCGCCTTGAATAAAATGGCCTAATAGTTTTTGCTTTCGGAAAGTACGGTAAACCTGAAAGGGATAGATGAAGGCTAGTGACATCCCATAGAGGGTGTGCTCCTTATAAAAGGGAAACATGACCCAGGTAGAAGTCGTTTTTGAGAACCCATATTGGCTATGAACATATAACGTATACAATGCCGCAATACCCAATGAAAAGGTATAAAGGGAGTAGAAGATGTCTCGAGACCTTTCAGCTCGGAAGACATGTAGCAAACCAAAGAAGAGGGGGATGACAAACCAAATGCGCGCGACAAGGGCCTTAAAAGAGACCAGGGGCATTTCAGAGGTCAAAACAGTAAAGGCCATCCAGGCAAGCTGGAGCACAAGAATTACGCCTAAAGGGTGCCGAAGCGCGTTCCAAGGCAGTTGGCCATTTTGTAAAAAACGCAAAAAAAGGAAAAGGGTGATCCCCGCCAAAATCAATTCAGAAGGTAAACTCAATCCCACATTAAATCCCTGATCCTTTAGGGTGACCGAAAGGGGGGTGATGGCCACGAGGAAGAGCAATAGGCTATCTAGGGAATAAAAGGCCCAGGCCACCATCAAAATCACAAAAGGAATAGCCGCTACGACATAGGACTCCGTTGCCACAGAAACGCCTGTAACAAGGATAAGCAAAAGAGCCCAAAGGCCCCCTTTTCTGCCGCTTAGGAAGGAAGTTGACCGCTCAGCTCCTTCCATGTATTGAATAACAAAATGGACAACAAGGTGCTGACAAATGCCGCCAACCCAGACACTGCGCAAATCAACCAGCGAATCGGGTATTTCTTTTTGTCGGCAGGACGCGCTGCGTTGACGCGCTGCGTTGCTGGAAGAACTACTTGCGCATCCACCCTGACTTGGTCAAGCTTGGTGCGCAGCTTTACTTCTTCTTCTTTGCGCAAGTGCAACTCATCACGGAGGGAGACATAGCGTCCACCATATTTTGCAAGGGTATCCAAAGTGTTGCGTAATTCTTGAATAGCGGATGGTTTACGTCCTTCGGCAATGGCCGTCGCCAATTGATCACTGATCACCATGGATTGCCCTTCGTATTCGTGAACGCCTTTCTTACGGAGTCCCTTGATTTCATCTTCCATCTTCCGCATGTCATCGCGGGTCTTGTCATATTCATGCTGCACAATTTTCAGACCAACTTTCGCGCGACTTCGTTGAATACGCGATTTAACGCGATCTAATAAATCCGTCATGGCGTTGGCGATATCCGCGGCCAATTGTGGATCTGTGTCTAGCACGCGAATCTCAACCGACATGAATTGGGTCCGTTGAAAGCTGATCTTATCCGAATACTCCTCCCACAAATCTGTGCGCAAAGTCTTGGATGTGGTATCTACATTATAGTGATGGACCAAATCAAAGCGCATGGTGATAGTATCAAAAATCACATCCGAAAGTAAGATCTGTATCAACTGTTCTGCCTGCTCTTCAGCACCAAACTCCAAGAAGTCTTCGTCTTGGTAGCTGTTTTGCGGTAGCAGCGCCTTAGACGGAGAATTTGTGGTGGCCGGAAAAACCGTCACGATGGATTCGTATAAGGGCTCAGTGAACATGGGCAAAGAGGCTATGGCTGCGACTACGCCCGCAATCAAGGGAGCGATGAGTAGAGGCTTGCGCCATTGATACAAGAAGTGCAGGAGAGTTTGAGATTGTGGATCCATAGAGGTAATAGCTTACGACCACAAAGATAGCGGACGGTTTAACAGGGCTTGGCATTGGTTGACATCTTCTCGGAAAAAGGCCCAAGCCTGATCACGTTCGGACCCAGTAAGGGTTAACGGCTGATGGCTATTGAGCCATTGCTTCACATTGCCCAGTAAAGCAGGGGGAAGGAGGGACTTTAGCGTCCGACCCAATGGGTGCTGCATAAAAAATCGCTGAAGCGCTGGAAAGGCGGGATCCTGCCCTTCAAAAACGCGTTGTAATGACTCCGTCGCCATTTCAGCCAACCCCAAGCTTTGACATAATGCTGCAAAAGAGGATGTCGCATCTTGAAAAAAGGCCTCGTATACGTGGATATGCAATTGCTCAGCAGGCCATATAGCCTGCCAGCGACCTAGCGCCTCGGCATACAGGCTCAAGTGCACAAAATTCTCATTTTGACCCCATATTCCCGGCAGCGCGGCATCTTCCTTGAGGACGCTTAAAAAGTCTCCCTTGACCATGCCATACTTGCGCGCCATGCGGAAATGAGAAAAGGCGCGGTCTACCGGATTGCGCAAGAGTAAGACAATATGCGCATTGGAGTTGGCCTCCCAAAGGGCCTGCGGGGCCGTTTTGGAAAAAAAATAGCTCGTAGATGCGTCCAAGGTTTTTTGACCAGGCTGCGCATGTTCAAACAAACGGGCATACCGCGCAGAATCACGAACAAAATCCTGATGCGCCGGCCGTAGCTTTACCTCCGACCAATAAGACTCAGGCAAGGCAGGACTCATATTGCGGTAGGCTTTGGAAAACTGCGAAGGGTCTACATCTTGGCTAAAAAAGTTAGGCTCCTTCACCCGTGAGACCGCAACGTCTGGATGTCGATCAAACCAAGAAGCCAGGGCCGTCGTCCCTCCTTTTGCTACACCAATTAAAGCTATATCAGGAACCATACGCATCTCAACGCCAGAAGAGTAAGGTTCGTATCCCCGTTTTACGGTAGACGGCCACAAGGGCCCAAACATTCCATAAAACCATGGTAATGGAGGTTGCCCACGCTGCCCCTTGAAGTCCAATCCATGGTATCATGATCGCATTTGCCCCGATATTGATGACCACGGCAATGGCCATCGTGTTTCGGGCTGAAGTCTCGTTTCCTGTCATATTGAGCAGGTACATCACAGGGCCACACAATGCATTGATGATCTGCCCAAGACACAGTATGCGCAATAAGTCAACTTGCGCCAGGATTTCAGATCCTTCCTCTCCAAAAAACCCAAGAAAGAAGTCGCCCCAACCCATTAAAATGGCAAAGGCCGGCAATCCAAGTGTTGCATTTAACCAAGCCACCCGATACACGGACGCTTGCAATTCCTTGAGGTCGTTAGACTTCCAAGCCGCAGAAATATGAGGGGCAATTTGGGCGTTTACGGCAAACTGCGCAAAGGTGATTAAGGTGGCAATTTTGAATGCCACTCGGTACAACCCCACCTGCTCAGCATCCAAAAAATACCCTACCATGAGCGTGTCGGACCAGGACATCACCATGAACAGCGTTCCAGTCAAAAACATAGCGGTTGCTGTTCGACGCCAAGACAGCATACTTTGATAGGCTGTCTTAACATCCAGTGCCCCAGCGCGGCGGTATTTCTGGATGAATCCTGGCAGCCAAAATAAGAGCGTCCCCCAAACAAATCCAACTAGATAGATAGCCGGGTGCTGCATCGCTGGGTAGAGAAAAATACCCAGTGCCGTTAGGCCCAATATGAAACTGGATTGCAAAATGCCATACCCTAGCCATGCATGGTCGGCCCTAAGGTGCTCTGCCCAGACTTGAAAGAGGGTCCAAGGCACTAAAGCCAAGGCCATCCATGCAATCTCCTGCTCCAAACCAGGCGTGTGAAAGAGCATGGCCATGGGGCCTCTCATCGTAAAAAGAGCCAGTGCTAAGGCCGCTGAAGCCAGTGCAGAAAAGCCCATTACCCCCCAGGTCAAAGACTTATTTTGCTGGAGGGTTTGGCCCGGCAATTCGCGCAACAGGACACCATCATAGCCCCACTTGGCTAGCACAGCAAGAATGCTCAAAAAGGTGAAGGCTAGCTCAAAACGGCCATAGCCTTCATGGCCAAAGTGACGCACCGCGACCCACACAAACGCATAGCCCCCAAGCGCCCCAGCTACTTTGAGCGCAAGCACCACAGCAGCGCTACGGAGTAAACTAGTCCATCGATTGGAAGAAGTGGGCATCGCCATAACGCAAAGGTCATACTTTTGACGTAATGCCGACTCCACACCACCGTAAGCCCAACTCAACCCCTGCCATACGCATCGGGGTCAATGCCCGTTGGCTGGTTGCAGGCAAATTGGAAGGCACTGGCTGGTATACCTTCCGGCTTCTTGAACAACTAGTAGTCCAGCATCCTGAGGTCGAATGGCATCTCTTTTTTGACCGTCATCCTAAAGAAAATTTTGACCTAGGTCATGCCCAACCCCATGTATTAGGACCGGCGGCACGCCATCCTTGGCTTTGGGAATTCTGGAATGAAGTGCGGATTCCGCGTGCTTTGAAGCGATTTGCTATTGATGTATATTGGTCACCCGATGGGTTGCTTCCAAAAAGGCTTTGGGGCTGGACGGGGCGCATGGTCACGACGATTCACGACTTAAATTTTGTGCATCAACCCGAGGGCATACCGACAGCCGTGGGGGCGTATTACCGCCGGGTCGTCCGTCATGCTGCGCATGCTGCACATGCCGTTTTGACCGTTTCTGAAAAAACCAAAGAGGACCTGTGTAACACCTATGGCCTTGATCCAACGAACATAGCTGTTTCCTATAACGCCCCAGCCCAAGCCTACCGTCCCTTGACACCCGAAGAAAAAACAACGGCGCGCAAAACCTTTGCAGCGGGCGCCCCTTATTTCTGCTTTGTGGGCGCCTTTACACCACGCAAGAATGTACGCATGCTGGTCGAAGCCTTTGTTGCATTTTGTGCCCAATATGCGGATTTGCCGCATCATTTGGTTTTGGTAGGGAGCCCCCTCCATCGGGACCCTGCTTTGACGGCGGCCCTTGCCGCAGCCGGTCAACGCGTCCATTCCCTCGGCTATGTGGACGGAGATGCGCTGCAGCATGTTTATGGCGGGGCTACGGCCTTCTGCTTTCCAAGTTACTTTGAAGGCTTTGGTATTCCCTTAATAGAGGCCATGGCTTCAGGCTGCCCCGTCATTTCAAGCGATGCCTCTTGCATGCCAGAAATTGTAGCTGATGCGGGCTATCTATTGCCCCCAGAGGATCCCAGTAGATGGACACATATGTTGGCAGAAATCGCCCTAAACGACCAAAGCCCTATGATCGAAAAAGGGCTTCATCGCGCAAAAGCCTTTACCTGGAGATCCTCCGCAGAAGTCGTTTGGAAATCCTTGTATCCATGACCGCAGGGGTAGACGAAGCTGGACGAGGCTGCCTAGCAGGCCCTGTTGTTGCCGCCGCGGTGATTTGGCCTGATGGCTTGACGCTACCGGGTCTCACAGATTCTAAAAAGTTAACCGAAAAGCAACGCGAGGCGCTTCGTGAAACATTAGAAAAACAATTGCCCAAAGGGCATTGGTCCATCGGAATGGCGAGTCCAGAAGAAATTGACCAGATCAACATCCTTCAGGCCACCTACTTAGCCATGCACCGAGCCATAGAACATCTTTCTGAGCAGCCAACACTCCTTTTAATCGATGGGAATCGCTTTAAGCCTTACCCCGAGATTGACCACCAATGTGAAGTGAAAGGAGATGCGCGCTTTCAGGCTATTTCTGCTGCGAGCATTTTTGCCAAAACAGAGCGCGATCAATGGATGGCCACATTGCACACGCGCCATCCGCAATATGCCTGGGACCGCAACAAGGGCTATCCCTCCGTGGGCCATCGCCGCGCACTAGAGGAATTTGGCGCCACTCCCTTTCATCGTCGTAGTTTTACATGGAAACCCGCTCAACCCCGCCTGAAACTATAATGCGCACCCCTTTATGCCCCTTTCATCTTATCCTTATTAGCCTGCTTATTTTAAGTTCAGGCTGCCAAGAAGATGTGGCCAATCTGGATCTCTTGCAGGCTACCCCAGTGCGCGCTGTGCTGATGATCCCCGTATCGGATGCGGATGCCGTCCTGCATGCATGGGAAGATGATCTTGCCCTGCCCCTGGCAAAAGAAATGCATACCATGTTGTCCTTATTGCCCTTGCAAGAAGGCACACAAGGCTTGTTAAGCTTGCATCCTGTGGGTGCGGGTGGACTGCATTGGACCTATACCTTGCGCCGCAGTTTTACCCAATGGCATCCTTCCCTATTGACTGACTTGAAGCCAAACCGTCGAGATTATGCTTCAGGGACCATTTGGGAATGGACGGATAGCACAGGCTCTTGGGCATTAGCGGAAACGTCCGAATGGCTGATCCTTAGCCAAACAGACATCTTGGCCGAAGAAGGCATCCGGCAAGTAGAAGCCAAGGCGGGGGGCGCTTCCTATGTTGGGTATACCTCCCTGGCAGAGCAACTCCGCTCTTCGCCCATGGTGACCCTAGATTTGAATGGTGCCTCTCCCCTCTCACAGTGCTGGCCTCCCTCAGATGTTGCCTCTGAAGGTTTGCCCGATGATCTGCGAAGTTGGAGATTCCAACAACCCGGAAGCCAAGCCTGGGATGTGCGTTATACCGCGGACAGCACGGCCAAAGTTGCCATCAGTACTGCGGCTCCGCGCTCGGAAAGCCTTGCCTTTGCCGACAGCACGGAAGCACGTGCCTTTCCTGGATGGCGGTGGATGACACCCGCCCTCGCGTGGGCACAATGGTCTGCCGTCAACAGTCATCTCAATTTTCAAGGCCACCCCTTTGCGGTCCAAGCGCAAGGAGAATGCACCTTTTACGGTCGGCGAAAGGCCCTTCACCGCGTCACGATGCATTTGCTTGAGGGCGAATCACTTCAGATTCCGCATTGGCGGACTTCGGGAGATGTGACGATAGGAAATGACCTAGGTCTGCGCAAACCCCTTACCCTACTTCCTTTTGCTAAGACCATAGGTCCCTATGTTTTGAGCTGTGAGGATACTGCAGCCGTTAATCGAAGCATCGTGTATTTGCAGGATATGCGCGACAGTGCTGCTGAGGCCCACTATCAAATGGCGATTCGCTATGTGCGGAGCCAACCTTCAGAGGGACAATTGTGGTGGGTGGCAAAGCAATCTAACCCGGCTGCGCCATGGGCAGGGCTGACCTACCGAGCTCAGGGAAAAGTAGGCTACTGGTCTGCTGCTGCCCTGCTACCCAGAAACAAATAGGCGGATATTCGGGGAGACTTACTTTGCTCCTGAAATGGGTTCGGCAAGCTTTGGCCCTTGAACTCGGATCAGGCTCCCTGCTTCGGGCTGATGCCCCACAGGCCACCCATTCAGGTCATATAGACTTTTCAATGTTATCCCATATCGTTGGGCAATGGTCCATGGATCCTCACCAGACGCGAGACGGCAGGTGCTTATTTTGCGAAGTTTTCGCGCTGTATCTGTCTTTTTAGGGGTCACGTACACGCGATCACCGGGGACAGGATCCCACGTCATGTGCACCTCGTTAAAACGAAGGATCTGTGGGGTTTTTCTGCCCAAATCAAAGGCCAATTGTTCTAGGGATTCACCCTCTTCTAAGAGAACGTAACCCGCGCCTGCTGGCGTCATTTTGTACCGCGGATGCGCTTTGGTTCCGCGCTTAGCAGGTTTGATGACTTGGGCGTCAAAGCGGTACAATTCTTCCGCTTCAATAATGCGTATTAATTTTTCTGCGTAAGTAGGACTGGTCGCATAACCCGCCGCTTTTAATCCACTTGCCCATGTCTTAAAGTCCCTTGGATCTAGATTGAACAAGTCATCATAGCGGCTTCTGCTGGCCAAAAACGCACTGTGATCCTTGAAACTTTGGACTGGATTGCGGTACACCCGAAAGCACTCATTCGGTTTGTCGTCATCGACAAACATGGTTTTGCCCTTCCAATCTTCATGACATTTGATCCCAAAGTGGTTGTTGCCCTCTGTGGCCAAGCGACTTTGTCCATTGCCACTCTCCAGTATGCCCTGAGCCAAGGTGATGGAAGCCGGAATGCCCGTTCGCTTCATCTCTTTCACAGCCATTTTTGCATAGAGGTTGACATACGCCTTTCGAGGCGACAGGTCTTGCCCAATAGCTAGCTGACTGCAGAGCAAAACTAAACATAGAAAGAGGGTGCGTGTTCTCATAGGATAAAGTTCGGGCTTCTTTGGTTTACGGATCGATAAATATGGCCGACTTTTGTAATCACCGACCATGATGAAACAGTTAGACCCCGAAGATTCTTATCATAGCCCAGAAGGTTTTCTGGTTTTTACGGAGGCCTACCATCTCAAACGTGGCCATTGTTGCCAAAGCGGATGCAAGCATTGTCCCTATGGCTTTGATAAAAAACTCGGGCGAATAAACCCCAAGCGCACATGAACGCATTTTCTACTTCCCTCATAGAAGGCATCCCGCAGGAACTTCCTGCCCATCCTGGAATAGACGCCGCTGTTTCTCACGCGCCTATCCGAAAAGATATCCTGACCAAGGCAGAAAAAGGGTTGGCCCTCAAGAATGCCTTGCGTTATTTTCCGGCTAAGTGGCATACCCTCTTGGGGCCTGAATTTGCGCAAGAACTGAAAGACTTCGGACGGATTTATATGTACCGTTTTATGCCCGATTATGCCATACATGCGCGGCCCATCGGAGACTATCCTGCAAGTTGCCCCCAGGCGGCGGCGATCATGCTGATGATCCAAAACAATTTGGATCCTGCCGTTGCTCAGCATCCGCAAGAATTGATCACCTATGGCGGCAATGGATCCGTCTTTCAGAATTGGGCGCAGTACCTCCTTACCATGAAGTACTTGGCGACCATGACGGAAGAGCAAACCTTGCACATGCACAGTGGACATCCGCAAGGCCTCTTTCCCTCCTCCAAAGAAGCCCCCCGTGTGGTAGTCACGAACGGGATGGTCATACCTAACTATTCTTCTCCGGATGATTGGGAGCGCATGAATGCCCTAGGGGTGTCGCAGTATGGCCAAATGACTGCAGGGTCCTACATGTACATCGGACCACAAGGCATTGTCCACGGCACCACCATTACCGTGATGAATGCGGCGCGCAAGTTCACCCAGGGACCCTTAGAAGGCAAAATTTTTGTGACGGCTGGATTGGGCGGCATGAGTGGCGCACAACCCAAAGCCGCTTCTATTGCTGGCATGGTGAGCATTACGGCTGAAATCAATTCTGCTGCCGCCCACAAAAGGCATCAGCAAGGATGGGTTGACGCCCTTTTTAACGATGTAGATGCGGCCTTAGATGCGGCATGGGAAAGCCATTCAGCAGGAGGAAATCTCTCTATCGCCTTTGTAGGCAATGCGGTAGATCTGTGGGAGCGCATTGTCGCCCGCAACATGCCCATAGACCTAGGAAGTGACCAAACGTCCTTGCACAACCCTTGGGCGGGCGGCTACTACCCGCAAGGCTATACCTATGCGGAAGCCAATGCCTTGATGGTGGACGATCCTGAAAAATTCAAAGCCGAAGTACAAGCCACTTTGCGTCGTCATGTCTCAGCAGTAAATGCCCTGCACCAGCGGGGCATGTACTTCTTTGATTACGGGAATGCCTTTTTACTAGAATCAAGTCGTGCAGGTGCCGATGTAATGGCAACGAATGGATTGGACTTTGCCTATCCGAGCTATGTCCAAGACATCCTGGGGCCCTTATGCTTTGACTATGGGTTTGGACCTTTCCGATGGGTATGTGCCAGCGGGGATCCTGCAGATCTACGCCAAACAGATGAAATTGCGGCCACGGTCCTTCGGGATTTGGCCACGAAGGCACCTGAAGACATTCGGATGCAGATGGAAGACAATATTCGCTGGATTGAGCAGGCAGAAGAAAATCGCCTGGTTGTAGGTTCACAGGCACGCATTCTCTATGCCGACAGCGTAGGACGCATAGCCATCGCCACGGCCTTCAATACGGCCATTGCCCTTGGGCAAATTGGACCCATCGTCTTGGGCCGAGACCACCATGACGTCAGTGGCACCGACTCGCCATACCGCGAAACGTCAAATATTTATGATGGATCCCGCTTCACCGCTGATATGGCAGTGCACAATGCCATTGGAGACAGTTTCCGCGGGGCTACGTGGGTGAGCCTTCACAACGGCGGCGGAGTCGGTTGGGGTGAAGTCATCAATGGCGGCTTCGGAATGTATTTAGACGGAAGTGCCGATGCACAACGGCGCCTTTCTTCCATGCTTTTCTATGATGTCAACAACGGTATTGCACGCAGAGCCTGGGCACGCAACCCCGAAGCGCAAATCGCCATTGGCCGTGAAATGGAACGCCATCCTGCTTTACAGGTCACTTTAGCAGAAAATGCATCCGATTCGTTCATTCAAGAGACGATAGACCGACTCTTTTGATTATTTTCGGCGACATGAAAACGGTGAAAACACTTTTATTGGCAAGCGCCGCCCTTTTGATGGCCGCGTCATGCAGCAAGAACGGCGGAGGTGCTGGTTCTGCAGATGGACTCAACATGGGTTACGTCCGATTAGACTCTTTGACTCAGTTGTATACCTACCACACAGAATTGGTGGCAACATTTGAATCAACGGCCAAAAAGATGGAGGCTGAACTCATCCGTAGCCAACAAAACTTGCAAGCAGAGTATGAAGTACTCCAAAAGGCCGCACCCAATTTATCCAAAATTGAATTGGAGCGCGCCCAGATGGACTTTCAGCGTGTAAACCAAGCATATCAAGCCCTCGAGCAACAGCGCAGTGGCGAACTGGCGCAAGAAGAAGCCAAAATGAACGCATTGGTAAAAGAGCAGGTTGACATTGCTATCGCGCAAATGCAAGAAGATTTAGGCCTTGACATGGTCTTCATCTATGAGTCTAACTTGCTTTACGGTAGTGAGACCCTTGACTTGACCGGCAAGCTCGCTGAATATTTGAACAAATTAGAAAAGCCCAGCGAGGAAGAAGCAAAGTAATTCCCTTGTGTTTAAACATAAAAAAAGCGCGGCCTCATAGCCGCGCTTTTTGTTTTTACCTGTGCAATGAATTACATGCTTGCGTACTCATCTAGGATGGCACGCGATATCACAATGCGTTGAATCTCACTCGTGCCTTCATAAATCTGGGTGATTTTGGCATCCCGCATCAAGCGCTCTACGTGGTATTCTTTCACAAAACCATACCCTCCATGGATTTGAACGGCTTCTATCGTAGCCTCCATGGCCACTTCTGAGGCAAACAACTTGGCCATAGCCGATTCTGTGTCAAAGTTTTGACCTTGATCCTTGAGCCATGCCGCCTTGAGGACCAATAGTCGGGCCGCTTCAATTTTGGTTGCCATATCGGCAAGCTTGAAGGCAATGGCTTGATGTTGGCCTATCGTCTTGCCAAATGCTATGCGCACTGTAGCATATTTAGCGGCAAACTCCAGGGCACCTGAAGCAATTCCTAAGGCTTGCGCTGCGATACCAATTCGGCCACCTGAAAGGGTCTTCATAGCGAATTTGAAGCCAAATCCATCGTCGCCAATGCGGTTTTTTTTGGGCACCTTCACATCCGTAAACATCAAAGAATGGGTGTCACTGCCGCGAATACCCAATTTGTCTTCTTTCTTGCCGACCATAAAACCTTCTTGCCCTTTTTCGACAATCAAGCAATTGATTCCACGGTGACCTTTGGCTACATCGGTTTGGGCCATGACCAGGTAGACACTGGCCGTTCCCCCATTCGTAATCCAGTTTTTGGTGCCGTTCAGAAGGTAGTGGTCTCCCATGTCGACCGCGGTGGTGTGCTGGCTTGTTGCATCTGAACCTGCCTCGGGCTCGCTCAAACAAAAGGCGCCAATGATCTCACCCGAAGCCAGGGGCTTCAAATATTTTTCTTTTTGTGCCTGGTTACCAAACTTCTCTAATCCCCAACATACAAGCGAATTGTTTACACTCATGATAACCGAGGCAGATGCATCAATTTTGGAAATTTCTTCCATGGCCAAGACGTAGCTGAGTGTATCCATACCTCCGCCGCCAAATTCAGGCGAAGTCATCATACCTAAAAAGCCCAATTTTCCCATTTTGCGTACGGCTTCGGCTGGAAATACCTGACCATTGTCGCGCTCTATAACGCCTGGCAAAAGTTCAGTACGGGCAAAATCACGGGCCGCATCGCGGATCATCGTGTGCTCTTCGGTCAATTCAAAATGCATCTTCAAGGTGGTTTTCTAATCTCCAGCAAATTTACGGCGAGATGTCCCCACCTTTGATATCCCCGATGTATTCAAATGGAAGGGGCATCCTGGACATGGCCAACTATTCTCATTACGCGGAAGGACTCAAGCACTTTCAAGG
>LICG01000019.1 GCA_001438205.1 Cryomorphaceae bacterium BACL7 MAG-120322-bin74 | reverse complement strand
CCAGGGGATGTTGGAGACGCTCCAAAAGGCCTCGTGGGTGCGCGGTATACAGCCCGTGGCCACCATGCATAAAACAGCCATGGATGTAGACGAGCAACACGCCGTCACCGGGTTTGAACCAGCAGAGGAGGGCATAACGGCGTATTCTTATGGCCAAAGTCTTGATCAGGTCACCCAAATCAATCTCGTGCCATTGCATAATGCAGGATATTCCGGCGGCGGGATTAAAATCGCTTTTATGGATGGAGGTTTTACGGGAGTGGACGCACATTCTGCTTTCACGGGCGCGTGGGGCCAAGGCAGGATTGTCTTGACGCATGATTTTGTGGACAATGACACCAACGTCTTTCAGGCAGGAAGTCATGGCATGTCAGTCCTAAGCACGGTGTGTGCGGATCTAGATGGAACATTTGTGGGTACGGCGCCATCGGCAGATTATTATCTGTTCCGGACAGAAGATGAGTCTTCAGAAACTTTGGTGGAAGAAGATAATTGGGTTGTGGCCTCTGAATGGGCTGATTCCATTGGCATTGACGTCATAAACACTTCATTGGGGTATACCACCTTTGATAATGGCCTAGGAGATCATAGTTATGCAGATTTAGATGGGCAAACTACGGTCATCTCAAAAGCAGCCACGGCCGCCGCTAGAACGGGGATGATTGTTGTCGTGGCGGCAGGCAACGAAGGGAGTTCAAGCTGGAAGTATATTTCTTGCCCAGCCGATGCGGATTCTATCCTTTCTATTGGTGCAGTAGATGGCGCAGGGATTAGGGCATCCTTTTCAGGTCAGGGGCCAACGTCTGATGGCAGAATTAAACCAGATATTGCCGCACGTGGAAGCTCTGCCACGGTGATGAATTGGAGTGGCCAAGTAGCTACAAGTAGCGGAACCAGTTTTGCCTCGCCTATTACCTGCGGCGCAATGGCCTGCTTGCTTCAGGCTGTTAAGGCAACGCAAAGCACGTATGATATCCAGGATATTTTAACGGTCGTACGGAATAACGCGAGCCAAGCGAGTAAGCCTGACACCTTGCTAGGGTGGGGTATACCCAATTTTGGCAATGCCTACTTGGCTATGGGACTTGATGTGGCAGAGCCATTGGATGTTTTTGGACTTCAGGCAACCGAGGGAGGCTATGTATTAATACGTTATAGACCTACCCAGGCACTAGAGGTTCTGCGGTACGACATTTCCGGTCGACTCATCGATACGTACCACCTTGCTGCTGGGGCAGCTCCATTTGTCTTGGCACACAATCCAGGTGTCACCTTGTTGCATATTCAAGGGGATCCCTCTGCGGTGCTGAAAGTGCCTGCAGGGCGATGAAGTCTAATCGTATCACAGCATTATTGGGCATAGAAATACCCATCTTTCAGGCGGGTATGATTTGGTGTTCGGGTTGGCGATTGGCATCTGCCGTATCCAATGCCGGAGGGTTGGGTATCCTAGGGGCAGGAAGTATGTATCCTGATGTCCTCAAGGAACACATTGCAAAAACGCAAGCGGCTACGCAAAAGCCATTTGCCGTGAATCTCCCATTGCTCTATCCCAATATCGAAGAGCATATCCAAACCTGCATAGCGATGAAGGTGCCGATTGTGGTGACCAGTGCCGGAAGCCCTCGGATATACACGGCTAGGCTCAAAGCGGCGGGCATCAAAGTCATGCATGTCGTGGCTTCTTCCGCTTTTGCTTTGAAGGCACAAGAGGCCGGGGTAGATGCTGTGATTGCAGAAGGCTATGAAGCGGGTGGTCATAATGGACGAGAAGAAACCACTTCGATGGTACTGGTTCCGTTGGTTTGTGATGCCGTTGATCTACCCGTTGTGGCTGCGGGCGGCATTGGCGACGGGCGCGCCATGGCGGCGGCCTTTGCGTTGGGAGCTGAGGCAGTTCAGGTGGGGAGTCGCTTTGTGGCATCTTTGGAATCCTCGGCCCATCCACGTTTTAAAGAAGCGGTCCTTGGGGCGCAAGAAGGCGGTACAACCCTCACTTTGAAAGAGCTGGCCCCTGTCCGCCTGATAAAGAATCCGTTCTATGACAAAATTCAAAAGGCCTATGCTCAAGGGGCGGATACCGAAGCGTTGCGCGCATTATTGGGCCGTGGCCGAGCAAAAAGGGGCATGTTTGAAGGTGATCTTACAGAGGGGGAATTAGAAATTGGTCAGGTTTCCGCCTTATTGCGTTCAGTGCCATCCGCAGCTGAAATTGTGCATAGCATGTACCATGAAGCCCTGCAGCGGATAAAAGAATTAAATGCGAAATCATGAATGTATGTGAACTTTGCTCTGTTGACGGAGCGCTACAATCTATTCCATTAGCCCCTAAAACTGCGCAAGATGTGGACGACTTACTCCGTCTTTGTTCTGTGTGTGCATTGAACTTGGATCAACCGCTAGAAGTTGAACCGATCCATTGGCGTGGATTAGCGGAGGCGATTTGGTCAGAGAGACCTGTAGTGCAAGCGGCATCTTATAGGATTCTTCACACTCTGCGCGACTTGGGTTGGACTTCAGACATCTTAGACATGGTCTATCTCGATGAGGTCGTCAAAGATTGGGCTGAGGCAGGGTCAGGCGCAAAGCATTTGGATTGTTTTGGCGCCCTATTGGTCCATGGGGATAATGTGGTTTTAACACAGAGCTTAGATGTTAAAGGCAGCTCGTTAACAGCGAAAAAAGGCACCGTAGTGCGCAACATTCGTTTGGTTCGCGATAATCCGGAACAAATGGAAGGGAGGGTAGAAGGACAGCTCATTGTGATCTTAACCAAATACGTTAAGAAACAGGGTTAAATCACCTAAAGTAGAATTACTTACTCTCCAGATATCCGTGCGTCATAGGTGCCGCCCATAGTCGGCGCATCGCCAAGTAGCTTGGCCATCATTTCCTTTTTTACCATGTTGAATACGGCCATATGGATATCCTCTGCGACTTCCATATCCATGGCGTCAGAATGAATAGAAATATCCGCCATTTGGCGTAAGTCTCCTCCTTTGAAGCCCGTCATCCCAATCACAGTTGCCCCTTTTGACTTAGCATATTCCACGGCCTTCAACACGTTCTTGGAATTACCGGAACCACTGATGCCAATAACGACATCTCCAGGCTGGAGATAATTTTTTAGTGGTTCAATGAAAATGTCATCCCAGCCAATGTCATTGGCAATGGCCATCATTGAAGGCATATTGTCATTGAGACAGATCATTTTAAAGCGTTGATCCAGACCGTAAGACGCGCCTTTGAGGAAATCTCCGGCAGCATGGCTCGCACTGGCGCCTGAACCCCCATTTCCAAAAGTGAAAATTTGTGCGCCCCGCCCATGGGCATCTGCAAAGCAGGCAGCCATTTTGGCAACAGCTTCCATATCCAATCGGCGAAGGGTGTCCTCTAAAAGGCTACGATATTCAGATGCAGTCATAGGGTAAAGGTAAAAGAAAAGTTACCCTTGGAAGATGACTTGTGATCCACCCGTTTCTAATTGGAAAGGGAAGGGACGCAGGTTATGTAAGGCAGATGCGATGGCTGCTTTGCGCTCAGGTGGGGCAATGAAGAGCATAAATCCGCCTCCTCCCGCGCCTAGTAATTTTCCTCCCCATGCACCTGCCTGTTGGCCGGCAGCATAGGCGGCTTGAATGGCAGGATTGCTAATGCCTGAAGCCAAAGATTGCTTCAGCATCCAATTCTCATGCATCAACTGCCCCACCATTTGCCAATCGGCCTGCTTTAGGGCATGGGCCAAGGGCTCAACAAATCCCACCATGGCTTTTAGGGCAGAAGTCTTATCTGGTTGGCGCACGGCTTTGGTTTGTTCCGCAAGAATGGCACTAGCACTTCGCTGATTTCCAAAATAATACAGTGACAAGTGTGCAGAGAATTCTCCAAGTAGGTCCTCAGACAAAACAATGGGCTCAACGCTAACGCGGTCATCTTGATGGAAGCGGATGATGTTCAATCCACCATAGGCCGCGGCATATTGGTCTTGCTTTCCAATAGGTTCCTTCAAATCCTCTAATTCTACTCGGCAAGCCTGCTCACCGAGCCACGCTTTAGATACTTCGCCAAGGCGACCCTCGCGTGCCATAAGGTTGTGCAAAGTGCCGACCGTAAAGCTGCTTGAAGACCCCATACCCGTGCCGGCAGGTACATCTGCGATAGAACTCAGTTCAAGACCTTCTCCGACGCCCAAGCGTTGCATAACGGTCCGAAGCAAGGGGTGTTCTAGATCCGCCACCGCATTGACCGTTTCCGTTTTAGAATACTTGGTTCTTATTTGGCCTTCTTCAAAGTAATCATGAGAAGAGATGTACATGTACTTATCGATGGTTGTAGATAGTACAGCACCTCCGTGGGCGCGATAGAAGGCGGGCAGGTCACTACCCCCGCCTACAAAAGAAATCCGAAAAGGGGTCCGAGTAATGATCACGGCTTTAAACTTGTTTCTGTGAAGATAATCGATACGGCTTCCTCCAGGTTTTCGGCCCAAAAATCGGGATCAGGGCCGGGAAGGGCACCATGTCCTGTTCGGACACGGATAGTGCGAACACCCGCTGCATTGCCCGCCTCAATATCTCTGGGACTGTCGCCAATCATCCAACTTTGGTCTAAGTCAATATGAAAGCGCTCTGCAGCCGCAAATAGCATACCAGGGGAAGGCTTCCTGCAACTGCAAGGAATCTTGTATTCAGGGCGTTCTTCGGGGAACCCCCCATGTGGATGGTGAGGACAATAGTAGAGTGCATCGACAAAAGCGCGTGAGTCCCCTAGTTGACGGTCCATGCGGGCATGTATAGCGTCAATGCCATCTAGGTCCGTTAAGCCTCGTGCAACGGCGCTCTGGTTGGTCACAACCACGGAGATAAAGGGGCTTTGGTTGATCCGACGAACAGCAGGTCCGGCAAAGGGATAAACCTGCATTTCATCCGGATGTTTAATGAGGTCCGTATCTAGGTTGATCACTCCATCGCGGTCAAGAAAAATGGCTTTCTGCGGAAAACGAAGATTGCGTGCTGCAATTTTCCCCGACATCCATGCCTGCTCCACTTCTGCATGACGCTCCGGTTTGCCCATGTCCTTAATATACTCTGGGGTAGAATAGGCAAAAAGCCGGTGTGTCTTAGCCCAAGAAGGAAAGAGGTCTCTTCCAAAATCAGAGGGCTCTTCGGGTATAAACTGTAACATCTCTGCTTCAAACAAGTAGAAAGCAGCATTCACACAATTCGGATAGTCAACATCTGTCGGATGCGGCTTGCCAAAAACGGACACCACTCGACTCTCGCGGTCTGATTGGATAAGATCCGAATCGTACGGATGATCATTGGGGTGAACCAAGAGGGTTGCTTGTGCTCTTTTACTGACATGAAAAGCCTCCATTTGACTCAAGTCAATGTCACTCAGGGTATCCCCATACATGATCCAAAAAGGGCCCTCTAGGGTTTCTTTTAGCAGACCCACGGCACCTGCCGTACCGAGGGGACGGTCTTCTTCAATGTACGCAATGGTTACACCAAAATCAGATCCGTCACCAAAATGAGCGCGGATCTGTTCGCCTAGATGGCCAATGGTAAAGAAAAAGCGCTCAATTCCTTGAGCGCTATAGGTTTCTACTAAATGTTGTAAAACGGGCTTCCCCGCAATGGGGACCATGGGTTTTGCCAAATCAGGAAAAGCAGATTGGAGTCTCGTGCCTTTCCCTCCCGCTAAAACAACCGCGGTCTTGACCATGGGTTACAGTTGTGCTTCAAGCTTGCCGGCAAGCACATTTTTAGGTGCTACACCTACTTGCTTATCCACCACTTCACCATTTTTAAAAATGAGTAGGGTAGGAATATTGCGAATGCCAAATTGCATGGCAATCTCACCTTCTTTGTCCACATCGACCTTACCCACAACGGCACGGCCTTCAAACTCTATAGCCAACTCATCCACGATGGGGCCTACCATGCGGCAAGGGCCACACCAAGCAGCCCAGAAGTCAACAAGTACAGGTGTATCAGATGTAAGAACTACGTCTTGAAAATTGCTTTCGGTTATTTCAATAGCCATAATAATGGTGTTATAATCAGTTGAAGGAGCAAATGTAACGGCCAAAGGTAAATTAGCCATGGGACCCAGGTCACAAAAACAAGGTAAATTGTCATTTAATCAACCTTCTTTGTTTTTTATCCATTGGAGGACACTCCAAATCCCGCCCAAAAAGGCGCAAACAAACCCCATCCAATAGACGATACGAGCACCTCTGAGATGATTCATAAAGAAGATGTCCGATGTCAAAATAAATAGAACACCTAGTATAAAGAGGGTGGGGCCAAGTTTGTTTTTCATAGATCCTCAAGGTAAATAGGATTTACTGAAAATGAAAAAGCCTGCAAGATTGCAGGCTTTTTGCGGTGCGGACGGGACTCGAACCCGCGACCCTCGGCGTGACAGGCCGATATTCTAACCAACTGAACTACCGCACCAATGGGTTCTCTTTGAAGAGGGTGCAAATATATACTCCTTATTGCATTCTCAAAACCTGTGAAGGATGGATTTTTGACAAAATTTTAGCTGGGAGCCAAGATGTTCCAATAATAGCCCCGAAAATGAGCATATTTGCCCATGTGAAAGCGACCCAATCCCATTTAACAGGAACATGGTCAACATAGTAGGTATCCGGGTCGAGAGGGAGTAGATTCCATAAATCCTGAGCGCCTAAAGTACATACAGCTAGCGCATTGCCTATCAATAAGCCTAAAAACACACTGCGGCTAAAAAGGGTGAGGGTTGCGACGATAAGCGAACGGGTAGAGGCCCCCATGGTTCTTAATATGGCCAAACTACGCCTGCGTTCGATCACCCGAATAAAGACCACGACGGCGGCATTAAAAGCAGCCACAAGCGTCAGAATAATGCCGAGCAACCAGGTGTTGTTGTCAAAAAGGTCTAACCATTGATACAATTGCGGAAAATCTTGCCGCGTGGTGTAGACATCCCAGTCCATGGGGAGGAGTTGTCGAAACGCCTCTAAGTCCTCTTTTTCGGGCGTTGTGTGAAAATGAAACAACAGAGCTTGATGGCTCGTTTTTTCCCAGCGATTTAGTTTCTGTATTTGGCGCTCATGGCAAAAAATCATTTGCGCATCCCATTCCTGCATTCCAGTGGAGTACAATCCTACGACTGTGAAATAGCGCAAAGTCGGCAATGCTTCGGGGTCACGTGAAAAGTACATTTCAAAACTGCTGTCTAGAGCAAGTCCAAGCTGTCGGGCGAATTCGGTTGACACCCACACTTCGTTAGAGGGCCAATGCGGCAGACGTCCCGAAAGCTTCGTTTTTTCGAGTACGCTAGGCAGTGTAGACAATCCAAAAAGCTGAGCACCTACTATTTGATTTTCTGTCCTAGCCATTCCCGCTTTGAAACTCGCTGTATAAGTCTCAGCCTTCGGGTAGGCTTGTGTGAGACGGTCAGATTCACGCGGGGAGATCTCTATGGCTGCTGCATCTGCAGAAAGCGGCTGCTGGTAGCCACGTACTTGCCATTGACCATGGAAAGCACTCATTTTTGCGTCAATGGCATCTTGAAGGCCTCCACCCGTGGCAATACCCACGAGCACGGTAAAAATACCTGCCGCGATGACCGCCGTAGCAAGGCCATTGGCTTTAGACGTGTGGGCGCTCCGACGGCCCCATTGCCAGCCTAGCCATATCGAGAAAAATCGCCATCTTGGTGCCATGAGCCGTAAAGATAGCGGGCGACACAAAGCCCTTGCCTTATTTTTCATTTTTTTCTTCGCACTCCATGCAATAAGCCAGACAGAACCTAGCTATGTTTCGGGTGCCTCTTATGCTGGTGCCAGTCAACTGATGCAGCTCGTTCCTCAACTACAAGGCCAACGCGTAGCCATTGTGGCCCATGCCGCAAGTTTGAGCTTGGATCCCCGAAAGAAACAACTTGTCCATACGGTGGATCGAGCGGTCAAACTCAAATTAAACGTGGTCAAGATTTTTTCTCCAGAACATGGTTTTACAGGTTCTTTTTCTGCGGGTGAACATATAGAAGGGCAAGAAGTGGAAGGTTTGGATATCCCCATGGTCTCTCTTTATGGGAGCCATAAAAAGCCGACCCTGGAAGACTTGTCTGATGTTGACGTCGTCCTGTTTGATTTGCAGGATGTGGGCGTTCGATTCTATACCTATATCAGTACATTGAGCTATGTCATGGAGGCATGTGCGGAGCAAGGCAAGTCCTTGATTGTGCTAGACCGTCCAAATCCATTTTCAGATGTGGTAGACGGCCCCGTGCTGGATACTGCATATTCTAGCTTTGTTGGAATGCATCCCGTACCTGTCCTGTATGGCTTAACGATGGGTGAGTACGCCCGAATGGTGGCCGGAGAAGGGTGGATAGCCCATGCGGAGTCCCTCACCTTATCCATTTTGCCCTGCCTGGACTACCATCGTCAACCTGCGATGTTAGCGGTGCCACCATCGCCCAATTTACCCAATGCCCATGCGATAGCCTTATATCCTTCCTTATGTTTTTTTGAAGCAACACCCGTGAGTGTTGGACGCGGAACAGACGCGCCCTTTGAACGCTTTGGAGCTCCATGGATGGATCATCTTGGGGATGCTTTTGTGCCAAGCGCAAATGAGGGTGCGCGATCTCCTAAGTTTGAAGGCCAAACCTGTTTTGGACAAGACTTGCGGAGCACAAGCTTTGTCCCCGAGCAAGGTCTAGATCTTGATTTTTTACACCAGGTCTATCATGCCTATGTGGGCAAAGGAATGGATAGTATTGCCCCTTTTTTTACCTCTTTTATGGATAAGCTTGCTGGTGGGCCATCTTTAGAAGATGCCCTCACGGCAGGTGCGTCGGTAGAAGCTATAAAAGATTCTTGGCAGGAGGGTTTGGATGCGTATAGGCAGAAAAGAGAAGCCTATTTGTTGTATCCGCGTCTTCCAGAACCCTCATCCCCCGTGATGCCTGCACCAGAAACCCCTGCCAGAAAGAAACCAAAGAAAAAAGCGCCCTAGAGGCGCTTTTTTCCTGGGGTTCAAAGGCCGTAACTAGAATTCAAAAAGGAATCCTACGCTAGGTAAAACCGTTCCGCCGTTGATGTTGGGAAGGGTGGTGGTTTGATACTGCCAGGGCTTATCCGGATTGATCTCCGGGATCCCATTTTCATCTCGGACGACATCAATAAAATCAGGGCCGGCCACTTTATAGGCAAGGGCATTTTGAAGGTCAAGATACAAGTCAATATTCACCTTCTTGAGATACCACTTCTTGTCAATACGGATATTAAGACGGTCAAATTCACCTAGGCGCTGGGTGTTTAACAATTGATAGTTAGGAATACCTCGGCCCAATACATCCCAGTTGTAGATCGTGGCGGTCTTATCAAGATCAAAAGGGGTATAAGGTGCACCGCCAAGATGTTGGTATTGCATGCCTATCTCGTAGTTCTTGCCAAAACGTTTGCCGAAAGTAAAAGTGGCGATCATTCCATTATCCCAAGAACTTGGGACATAGTTTTCAAGGATATCCTGAAATTCAGAGCGCACCAACGTTATGGCTGCGATGCCAAAGAAACCTTTATAAAGCTTTTGCTGATAGGTTAATTCTAAACCATAGGCACGACCGTCTGAGGTTGAGGTGGCCAATTGGTTTCCGATAACACCAAAATCCCCTCCCACGGTAGCCAAGGAGATAGAATCGCGCAATAAGAAAGGGTAATTGCTGTAACGCTTGTAGAACCCTTCAATCGAAGTCTTTGCATTCCAAGGCCAGTATTGACTACTTCCGACCACAAAGTGTTCTGCACGGATAAAAGATAGTTCGGCATTGTTTCCGTCAATCCCCGTATAGCCAAGTGCTGTATAAGGGGGGAGTTGATAATATTGCCCATAATTGCCATCCAAGGTCCAGTTCTCATTGAGGTTGTAGGAGAGGGCAAGTCTTGGAGACAATTGATTCAAAGGATTCTGTGTGTTTTCGTTGAAGTTAATAATGTCCGTCCGCAATCCTAGGGATACCTTTAATCGGTCTTCTGCAAATCGCCCTACCCAATTGGCAAAGGCGTTCGCCTTGTAATAGACGGCATCCGTGGTATAATCTAAAATAAAGCCACCGGGCAAGCGCTTATCCAGGGTTTGGGTGTTGTACTTGGCTTGCTCTAAACCAAAACCCACCATGGACTCCCACCGGGTTTTTTTGACTTGATGCTCCAAGCGAAACTTATTCTCTACTTCTTGCGAGGAGTAGTTTAGCAATTGATCTAAGTCACGGTTGTTGTTTTCGTACTTGTAGGATTCGTTGTTGAGCATAAACCGACTGAGAACCAAGTTGGTGATGCCTTTAGGTCCGAAGTGGGTGTATTTAGCCCCAATGCTATAGTTCCATTGATTGTACTCAGGGAGATAGTTCAGAATATAACGCTGCTCGGGGGTCTCATTTTGGTCGGTATTCAACACACTCACGTCATAGGCGCCAAGACTCAGGATGGTGAGTTGATTGTTTCGGTTAAAGTTGTGTTTCACTTTAAACTGATAGTCGTTGTAGGTGGGCAAGAAGGGGAGCCCAATGGCTTTAAAGAGGAATTGCAAGTAGCTGCGGCGCACCGATGCCAAGTAGGTCGTCTTCTTGTTGATGGGGCCATCGAGGGTTAATCCCACTTCGGAGGCGCCAATTTGAAATATCCCACCGGTTTTGTCCGTCCGTCCATCCTTCAGGTTAATTTCCATGATGGAGCTTAGGCTATTGCCGCGTTGAGCGGGGAAAGCCGAGGTATAAAAGTCTACGTCACGAATGAAGTTCACGTTGATCATGCCCACTGGGCCGCCCGAAGCACCTTGGGTGGCAAAGTGATTGATGGCAGGGATCTCAATGCCATCCAAATAGAAACGATTCTCATTGGGGCCGCCGCCACGTATGATCAAATCATTCCGGAAAGCAACGCCAGAGGCTACACCAGGGAGGGACTGTATCACCTTAGATATGTCCATATTTCCTCCTGGATTTCGCTGGATTTCATTGATGCCGATACTTTGAACGCTCACCGGAGATTGTGCTTCCTGCTTAAATTGTTGTTGTGCACTAATTTCTACTTCATCCAAAATTTGCAGTGCTTCGCGCAACCTAAAATTGATAACAGCAGGCTTAGCCTGCGTGACTTGAACTTCAAATTGCGTCTTGCTGTTATATCCGATGGTCGATACACTGATATTATACAATCCAGGTACGATGCCTTTGATTTCAAAATGTCCGTCAAAATCTGTTATCACCTGAATGGGGCTTCCCTGAATACTGACGACGGCTTGAACAAGTCCTTCGTTGGTTGCATCATCAACGACGCTGCCTCGAATGACTTGCGCCTGAACAAGCACAGGGAGGATAAGGGCAAAAAGGGGGAGTAAGCGCATGTTGTAGAATGTTTTTAAACACATCAACGGAATTCAGCGAAGAAAGTTCAATAAAAAAACCCGACACATGGTCGGGTTTTTCTTGAATTGTTTCGCGCGGGATTTATAGTTCGCTGATAAATCGCTTTATGGTGTCATTATAGTTAAAGGGAGCATTGTTCTTTGCTGCATCTGCACGTCCCATTTCGATGGCCATCATGCCCGCCTTCTTTGCTTCTTTAATGCGGTCATTCTTGGCAAGGATTTGGGCATAGAGGTAATAGTTATACCAGTTGTCATCCTTTAACGATAGGGCCTTTTCCATATAGGTCAATGCCGTGGCTAGATGAATGTCATTTTGGTTGTAAAAATTAGCTGCACTGCGGTATACACGCCAATCCTCTGGAGATTCTTCAATCGCTGCTGTAATGTTGGCTTCTGCTAACTCCATCGTGTTGAGCTCAATGGGCAAAGCAACAGACATTCCGGCCCAATCCATCACCAAGTCAGCCTGGGAAACGCGGATGTTTTCTAGGTTAAGACGCATGGTTTCTGTCATAGAAGTGCCAAGGGGTTTTACTTCTGTGCGTAAAACGTCCTGCTCTTGAGAATATCCATCTACGCCCCACATGTCGGTTTTGGTGTTCAAAATAACCGTCCACATATCCTTGTTTGGGACCATCGACAAGCTATACGTTCCCGCTTCAACAGTCTGTCCTGCAATGGTGACAGGAGCGCTAAAGGTCACTTTGGTATTTTGATTCGCCCCAACGCGCCAGTGGCTGCCATAAGGGACCAAATCACCAAAAATGGTACGTCCATTCACACTTGGACGAGAGTAATCCAGCGTGATATCGGTCAGGCCAACGGTCTGCTCGGTATGTACACTTGGAGAAGGCTGGGGCAATGCTTGGCCCACAGCACTCAGGGTGGCAGCAATGGCTGCGCTAAAAAGAAGTTTCTGAATCATAGGATCTAAGTTAGGCCAAACGTTCCATGGCACGGTTTACAAATGCGGTTAATGCTTCGCCTTGCAATAAGTTTTGCTGCAACAAAGCCAAATCCTTGGCATGCGAAATCAACGATGCACGCTCTTGTTCCTCACCTTGAAGAATTTTTCCAGCCAGAGCATGATTGGTATTGACGACTAAATCATAGGATTCAGGAAAATCACCCATACCCATAAATCCACCACCGCCTGTAGCAGACATCTCCTTCATGCGACGCATGAATTCCGGCACGGTGATCATCATAGGGGCATCATCGGAGCTTAACGCTTCGGTGCGGACATGGTAGGTCTTACTATCCAGCACCGTTTCTACATGCGATTTTAAGGATTCCACTTCTTTGTCGCTAAGAATAGACGTGCGTTCTTCTCCTTTCGGAATCAATTTGTCCAAAAGGTCGGCATCTACGCGAGCAAAGCGAACCTTTTCCTCGCTGCCTTCAAACTTCTGAATACTATGTCCAGCGATCGGAGACTCGAGTAAAATGACATCATATCCTTCGGCTTTTGCCTTTTGAATGTAGCTGTGTTGTGCCTCGGCATTCGAGGCATAAAGGACCACGCGCTGACCTTCCTTGTCTGTTTGCAACGCCGAAATTTTCCCAAGGTATTCTTCCATGGTGTAGTGCTTATCCTCCACAATAGATTTGAATAGGTTGAATTTTTTGGCGCGATCATAGAATTTTTCTTCGGTCACCATGCCGTATTCAATGATCATGGAGATGTCTTTCCACTTGGAGTCAAAGTCTGCTCGGTCCGCCTTGAACATTTCTTCCAATTTGTCCGCTACTTTTTTGTTGATGTGGCCACTGATCTTCTTGACATTGCCATCTGCTTGCAAGTAGGAACGGCTCACGTTCAAAGGAATATCCTTTGAATCAATGACCCCGTGAAGCAAAGTCAAGAATTCGGGTACAATCCCTTCCACGTTATCTGTGATAAAGACTTGGCTCTGATACAATTGAATTTTATTCTTCTGAAGCTCCATGTTGGGCTTGATTTTGGGGAAGAACAAAATGCCCGTCAAATCAAAGGGGAAATCTACATTGATATGGATGTGAAAGAGGGGCTCCTCAAAAGAGTAAGGATATAGCGCTTTGTAGAACTTTTTGTAATCCTCGTCACTCAATTCGCTGGGCTTCTTTGTCCAGGCAGGTTCCGTTTCATTGATGATGTCCGGCTTCTTGACGGATTCGTATTTGGCCTCTTCGCCTTCTGCAGCAAGATTAACACGTTCCTCCTTTTCACCGCATTGAATAGGCACGCTCATAAAGCGGGCGTATTTTTTTAGTAACTCCTTGATTTTGTGTTCTTCAAGATAGTCTTCACTTTCGCCATCAATGTGCAGAATGATTTCTGTTCCTCGGTCCTTGCGGGTACAGTGTTTCAAGTCAAATTCAGGAGAGCCATCACAGCTCCAATGTGCCCCATCCTTCTCGTTCTCGGACTTCCAAGAACGGGCCTTAATTTCTACTTTGCTGGATACCATGAAAGAGGAGTAAAAGCCTAGACCAAAATGCCCAATCATCGCTCCTTTTTCTACTTTTCCTTCGTATTGCTTCACAAATTCTTCTGCGCCCGAAAACGCGACATCATTGATGTACTTCTGCACCTCCTCCGTGGACATGCCGATGCCACGGTCCACGATACGCAGTTGTTTCTTTTTCTTGTCAATATGGACTTGGACGGTCAAATCCCCAAGCTCGCCCTTGAACTCACCTAAGCGGGCCAAGGTTTTGATTTTGTTCGTTGCATCTACTGCATTAGAAATGAGCTCACGAAGAAAGATTTCGTGGTCACTGTATAGGAATTTTTTGATGATGGGGAAGATGTTGTCCGCCGAAACATTAATTTTTCCAGTTGCCATGGTGGATTGAATTAGATTTATGCTTGGTCTCTAAAACAAGGGGCATGCCATAGGTGTTGTAGGAGGCATTAACTGACAATTTGACCGAATGATTCTTCAAGGCCGACATATCGCCGTTCGATTCATGACATTTCAGGGGAGAAAAGCGCGCTGGAGGGCCTTTGGGTCCATGGGTTTAACTCTGCGGCAAGGGCTAAATGCACCGGGATTGATATTTGGAAAAATGCTCGGGAGTGGGGCCGGGAATGGTTTTTCTATTTGGCCAGATTGGGGAACCTATGCGTGGTTTACCGTCTGGGACAGCCAGGACGCCGCCGCAGTCTTTTTTGACCAAGACCCCATGATAGTAGATTTGCGCACCTATGCGGCCCAAGAATATGGATGGGATGCCATCCCTCTTCGGGGTCATGGATCATGGAATGGGAAGTCACCTTTCTTATTTCCGGAGCACCCCGAAACACCGAAAGGTTCCGTAGCTGTGCTCACCCGGGCAAGTATCCGTCGCCGACAAGCGCTTCGTTTTTGGTGGAATGTTCCAAGTGCGTCGCGTGGGGTGAAAGACCATCCTGGTTTGCATTTTTCAAAAGGCGTAGGGGAGTACCCCTTGATTGAGCAAGCGACGTTGAGCCTTTGGCGCTCAGCCGAGGATCTGGATGCCTTTGCCTACCAAAGCCGTCAGCATGCGCCGATGGTTAAAAAGACACGTCGATACCAGTGGTACAAAGAGGAGATGTTTGTGCGCATGGAGGTCACCCGAGTTTTTGGCGAGATTCCTTAACTTCCAAACATGATTGCTCAGATCTTGTATCCTCTTCGCTACCTAATGGCCTTCACTTTGACGGCTGCTGTATGGTTTTCATTGAACCAGCAGGGAATCCTTTCTTATTCTGCTTTGTTGTACGGATTTGGAATGGTGCCTCTTTTAGAAGTGGTGCTGGTACCCGTAGCGAGGAATATGCCCCCTGATACAGCAGAGAGGGCGGCAAAGAACCCTTGGTTTGATGCGCTGCTTTGGCTGGCACTCCCTGCGCAAATCTGGATGCTTTGGATGTTCATTTTGGTCGTACCCAAGGATGTGGGGCAAGGGGATTTTCTGAGCCTTTTGGGACATGTTACTTCCTATGGGGTTTCCGCAGGATCCCTAGGTATCAATGTAGCGCATGAATTGGGGCATCGTCCGCAGCGCGCCCATCAGACAGTCGCTAAGTGTCTTCTACTCCTGTCTTTGTACCCTCAGTTCTTTATTGACCACAACCGTGGTCATCATAAGCTTGTGGGTACGCCTGAGGATCCCACCTCGGCAAGACGCAATGAAACGGTATATGCCTTTTGGATACGCAGTGTGTTTGGCGTTTGGCGCTCTGCATGGCACATTGATGCGCCCATGATGCGGCGCTTTCTAGTGTGGGAAGTTGCTCTTCTCCTTGCGTTAGCGTGGGTTGAGCCCGCAGCCCTATTTCCTTTTGTTGCGGCCAGTGCGGTTGGATTTTTACTCCTAGAGACGGTCAATTATATTGAGCATTATGGACTTTCGCGGAAGCAAGTGACGGCTCTGCGTTATGAAGATACAGCGCCTACTCATTCATGGAATTCCAACCATCCAATGGGGCGTTTTATGTTGTTTGAATTAACGCGGCACAGCGATCATCACGCTGCTCCGCACAAAGTGTACCCAACCTTGTCACACCATGAGGAAGCCCCTCAGATGCCAACGGGCTACCCTGCGATGATGCTGCTCTCATTGGTGCCACCACTTTGGTTCAAAGTAATGAATAAAAGAATTCCAAATAATTGAATTAGAATGGGTTAGTCGCCCATACTTCAACCTCTGGGATAAATCCTCTGTCGTCCATTTCTAAAACAGATTTTAGTGTATAGGCCAATTCCATTGGGGTCAGAAGCTTGTCCTTCAGGGGTTTTTCTTCTCTCGTTCCCACATTAAAAGCCGTAGGCACGGCGGAAGGCGAAAGCAAGGTGACGCGAATGTTGTGTGGGCGCAATTCATGCATCCAGCATTGGGTCATTCCCTTCAGTGCAAACTTGGACGCGGCATACACGGAACCTTCTTTAAATCCGCGCGAACCAGCTGTAGAGGCGACATTGATGATATGCCCTTTAGACTGTGCTTTCATCCGGATGGCCGCCTCACGGCCCACGATGGCGGCACCAAAGACATTGGTATGGAAAATTTCTTCAAACTGAGCCCATGCCAGTGATTCAATGGGGTGGAAGTATCCAATGCCTGCATTATTCACTAAAACGTCAAGTCCGCCCCAGGTTTGATCTATTTGGGCAAATACGTCATGTATTTGGTTTTCTTTGGACACGTCGCAAGCCAACCCCCAGCATCCTATTTCATCTGCCACCCGATTTACCTTCTCTGAATCTCGTCCAAGAATGAGTACTCTCGCCCCTGCGGAGCGAAGGATTTCAGCCATGGCTTTACCGAGGCCAGAGGATCCTCCGGTGATGAGGATTCGTGTATTTTCAAGTTGCATATTCTTGTATTTAAAGCCATTATATTGTAAATCGGCAATGGGATAAAGCAGATTCTAGTATGCGTTTATTAGGGTCAAAGGGAACAACTGCATTGAGTCCAAGGTAGGAGACGGCAAGAGGAATGGTGTCAAATTCAGAAAAAGAAGACCGTGGAGCAAGGCCAATAAGTTCAGCACCGCGGACCTTGGCACCGCGTCGTTCCACTTCCTTTTGAATACGATCAAATACCGACTTTGGGCTACATGCGGTAAGGTCTACAAGGTTACAACTGACTTGGTGGCATGCAAAAGCAGGGGTAGACCATCCAATAGCGCGAACGCCAGGCATTCCTTCTGGGTGGGTGGCCCGAATCACCGAGGCCACCTCTTTAACCAAAGGCAAATCAGCGCCGTCAATATTGACATTAAAGGCCACCAACAAGGGTCGAACCCCTAATGCTACGGCACCAAAACGCGGGTTATAGCGGCCAAAGTCAAACTGATCCTTACGGGCGGCAACCCCCTCGTACTGCCCTTTGCGCACATTGGGCAGTAAGGCATACGCTGGCTGAATAGCACTTTGGGCATAGTACCAACCCCCAAGTCCCAAATGGGTGAAGCCCAAGGCTATTTCCTGTGTTGCATGCAGTGCCTCATCATGGGCCTTTTCAGAAAGCGGAATAATGGGGCAAACATCTAAAGCACCCATACGCGGATGAATGCCTTTATGCTGGCGCATATCAATGTGTTGGAGACATCCTTGTGCTAAAGCCAGGACGGCGGCGGCCACCCCTTTCCCTTGTCCTGCAAAAGTGAAGACAGTCCTGTGCGCATCGTAGCCGATATCAGCATGCAGAAAGCAAATACCAGGGATGCTTTCAATGCACGCCTGTAGGGTCTGAATGACGGCAGGATTGCGTCCTTCCGAGACATTTGCGACGCACTCAACCATACTAGATGTTTGGGTGCATGCAGCCTTGGATAAATTGCATACCCGCATAAGCAGCCGCTCTTGCTAGGGCGGGTTTTTGGCCCTCTGGACACAGGCCGATCGCCACTTCTGCAAGGTGGAAGTAGGCACAATGGCCACTTTGACCCGCGAGGTAGGCTGTTTCTGCGACATCTTCCCATGACCATCCAAAATGGGATTGGGCGCTACTTGGACAATGGGCAATACCGTCAGCGCATACTTCTAGTCCGAAGGGGCCTTGGTTTACATGCTGTAAGGCCAGTGTGCGTGCTATGTCAAAATTCATTTCCCCTCTGATGGCCCAAGCTTCATAGGGAATGTAGGTCCAGCCTGGCGTTTGGTTCATCATGGCCAAACTGGCTTGGTTACAGCCCCATTCACTCATGCCTAAGACGACATAACGGTTCAACGCACCCGCATCTAAGGCATAGTGAAAACCATTTCCACTATGGCGTCCCTCCATAGCCCGACAGTCGGGGTGAGGATCAAGGTTTAGCGCATTGAGTTTACCCAAAGCTTGTGAACCCGCCACAAGCAGAGGGTAGGCATTGTTGTGGCCGCCGCCTACAAGGATGGGAGTTTTTCCTGCCGCAAATAATGGCTGTAGAGTAGCTACCACTCTTTTGTCCACCTCTGCCACCAGGGCACGAAGCGCATCCAAGTCGGTCATGCCCTCTGAGGTAGATTGCAAATCCTCCACCTCGATCCAGTCCCATCCGATTTGGGGTGCATGCAAGGCATTCACAGGAAATTGTGCTAAAGCCTGAAAAATCGCTTTGGGACTCAAAGAAGCTCCAGGACGCCCTTGGTTGGCGCGAACGCCAATATCCTCAGGGACGCCCACAAAAACATACTGACCTTGGCCGGCTTCTTGGCTCTCGAGGAGGTCACCTAGGCGTTTTTCACCGGGTCGCGAAACAAAGGAGGCAAAAGGGTTCATTGTCCAAAAACAAATGTGCGTTCAATGAGGTTTTCACCAAAATGGTAGGGCAAACTGGCCAAGCCTTGAATGGGTTTGGTCAAAATCAAATGGGCCTCCTTTCCGATGGCAATACTGCCCATTCGGTCCGAGGCGTTGAGGGCTGCCGCGTTGTTCAATGTGAGTCCGACCAATCCTTCCATAGGGGTTAGTTTCATCTGGTGGCATGCTAAGGACCAACATAGCATCAGGTTTGTACTTGGGGCAGAGCCTGGATTACAATCAGAAGCGATCGCCAAAGGCAATCCTGCATCTATGAGGGCCCGACCTGGCGTGTAAGGAATGTCTAAAAACAAGCTGCAGCCAGGCAAGGCAACGGGCATGGGGCCTTTTCCATGCGTCCAGGCTTGTTGTAAATCTTGTATATCTTCTTTCGTGAGCACTTCCAGATGATCCACACTCAGTGCTTTGGCCTGGATAGCTGCCTGTAAGCCCCCAGTGCTAGTGAACTGGTTCACATGTGCTTTGAGCGGAAGGCCTAGTTGCATGGAAGCATTTGCGAGAGCCAAAAGGTGGTGGGGTGCAAAGTAGCCTTCTTCGCAGAAAATATCGACAAAGTCAGCCAAACCTTCTTGCGCAACACGGGGCAGCATTTCCGTGATAACTTCTTGCATGTAGGCATCTTTGTTGCCATGATGACGGCTAGGTACGGCATGTGCCCCAAGAAAGGTAGCAAACAAGGGTTGGCGTGTAGCTGCCTTGGCACGTTGAATCACACGTAACATTTTGCATTCAGCCTCTACCGTCAAGCCGTAGCCACTTTTGATCTCCACTGCGGCCGTCCCGGTCGTTCTTGCCTGCGCAAGGCGGTCTAAGAGGCCTTCAAGGAGCCTATCTTCAGACATATGTTCAAGGGCTGCTGCGGAATGAAGGATTCCGCCTCCTTGCGCAGCAATCTCTGCATAGGTTGCACCGCGCATGCGCAGGTCAAACTCGCCACTGCGTTCCTTGGCGTAAACCAAATGCGTGTGAGAATCAATGAAGGCAGGAAGAATCCACCGATCTCTTCCGTCTATGATGCGAGTTCCGGGTGTCTTGAGGGAGGAAGCAAGGTCTGACATCGTGCCAAACTCTTTGATTTTGCCCGCTTCCATTTCGATAAAAGCATTATTCAAGACAAAGGCAGAATCCATGTCAGCGCCCCTTAAGTAGGCGTGCTCATGGGCTTCATCTTGAACGAGAGCCATTCCCTGAAGGTTTTCAATTCGCGTGCGCATAGAACGAAGGTAGGGTATCGCGTATTTTTGAGGATATGGCAGGTAACAGCTTTGGAGAGATTTTACGATTAACCACGTTTGGCGAGTCCCATGGGACCGCAATGGGGGGTGTTTTGGATGGGATGCCTGCGGGCGTTTGGATCGATGTAACGGCCGTTCAAAGCGCCTTAGATCGCCGTAGGCCAGGCCAAAATGACATAACATCGCCTAGGAAGGAAATGGATCGCGTCCAGTTTCTTAGTGGTTTTCACCCAGAGGCTGATGAGCTAGGGCAATTGCAAACCCTCGGTACCCCCATTGGTTTTTTGATCCAAAATGTTGACAGCCATTCAGCGGACTATGCAGCGCTCAAAGAGCAATTCCGCCCTTCACATGCAGATTATTCGTACCAAGCTAAATATGGTGTCCGTGACCATCGAGGGGGCGGACGGAGTTCAGCTCGTGAAACGGTCTGTCGCGTGGTAGGTGGGGCCTTGGCCCAACAGTTGTTGCCACAGGCCATTAAAATTAGGGCTTATGTCGAACGCATGGCAGGTCTCGGTATACCGGATGGGGCGACCTATAACATGGAGGATGCACGCAATCATCCTACGGGTTGTCCACATGCTGAAACGGCTATAGCCATGGAGAACGCCTTGATCCAACGCAAGGAAGAAGGCGATACAGCTGGCGGCGTCATTGCATGTCACGTTGAAGGAGTTCCTGCTGGCCTAGGGGAGCCGGTCTTTGACAAGCTTCAGGCACGTTTGGCCTATGCCCTCATGGGAATCAATGCGGCAAAAGGCGTAGAGTTTGGCCGTGGCTTTGCCGGTGCGGAATCGCGCGGAAGTCTTGAAAACGATGTGATACTATCCCTTGGCAGAACGGCATCCAATCATTCGGGTGGAATTCAAGGTGGAATTTCGACCGGGATGCCGCTCTTTATGCGGCTCGCCTTCAAGCCTATTGCGAGCATTAAGACCCCTCAGCAGAGCGTTGATCATCAGGGTAATCCCGTCATTATCCAGGTAGACGGTCGTCATGATCCTGCGGTGCTTCCAAGAGCAATGCCCATTGTAGAGGCCATGGTGGCCTTAGTCCTGGCAGATTTTTATTTGGCTCAGCGCCATCAAACCCATTCGGACGTATGAAACTTCACACAAAAATCGTCCTAGGTATGATCCTAGGGATTCTATGGGCAGTCGCCTCCACCTATTGGGGTGGTGCGGGATTCACTGAAAATTGGTTGGCACCTTTTGGCACCATTTTCATCAATGCACTGAAGCTGATTGCCATTCCCTTGGTCTTGTTTAGTATCATTGATGGGGTAGGGCAGTTGGGAGATCCCAAAGCCTTAGGTAGAATTGGAGGCAAAGCCTTGGGCTTGTACGTAGGCACCACATTGATCGCCATTTTGATTGGCTTGTTTCTGGCCAATATGACACAGCCTGGCAGTTTTGTGTCTGCCGATCAAATCACGGAAAACCGTTTAGGTTTTGAAGCTTGGTTGCATTCAGAAAACAAACCGTCTCCCGATGGCATCTGGTGGTCTGATCGGCCCGAAAATGCAGGTTATTCAGCCAATATGGAGGCGCAACAGGGGGCAGCCATGGAAGATAAAATTGTCGCTGCGCGTGCGGAAGCGGGCCGAGGTCCTTTGGCTTTCTTGGTGGATATGGTGCCGAGCAACATCTTTTTGGCCTTTAACAATTCCCTTATGCTGCAGGTCATCTTCTTTGGACTCTTCTTCGGTATTGCATTGGTTCTTTTGCCAAAAGGGGATACATCGAGTGTTCGGGATTTCATGAAACAAATGACGCATATCTTCATTAAGATGGTCGAAATGGTGATGCTCGGGGCACCCTTCTTTGTTTTTGCGCTGATGGCAAGTACCCTGACAAAACTTGCGGGGAATGAGCCCGGTCGCCTCGTAGAATTGTTCTCCTCTTTTGGTGTGTATATGTTGACCGTGGTGGGGGGATTGGCCTTTATGGCATTGTTTGTATACCCCACAATTGTTTGGCTGAGCGTCCGCAGAAAAGGGTATTCTTGGTTGAAGGTCTTCAAGTTTCTTCACCAAAACCTACGTCCTGCGCAGTTGTTAGCCTTTAGCACGTCTTCCTCTGCTGCAACCCTTCCCGTCACGATGGAGTGTGTGCATGATGACTTAAAGGTGAGCGAAGAGATCTCCCAGTTTACCTTGCCCGTCGGCGCTACGGTGAACATGGATGGCACTAGTCTATACCAAGCGATTGCCGTCTTGTTTTTGGCCCAAATGCATGGATTAGATCTTAGCCTCATGCAAGAAATGACCATTGTTTTTACGGCTGTGATGGCATCGATAGGCGCAGCGGCTATTCCTTCGGCGGGCTTGATCATGCTGATTATGGTGCTAGAAGCGGTTGGATTAAATCCGGCTTGGATTGCTATTATCTTTCCCGTAGACCGAATACTGGATATGTGCAGAACCGTCATCAATGTCACAGGAGATGCTTCTGTGGCGATTGTTGTTGCAGAAAGTGAAGGCCAATGGGGCGGATGATGCGGAAAAGAATAGGTATTTTTTGCCTTTTGCTCTTATGTAGGCTCACGGTTTATAGTCAGGTAGAATTAGGCGACTGCGATGCCGCGCCCAACCCCTCTGCTGAGGTGCTCAAAGCGGAGCAAGCCTTAGATCGACAAGACGTGAAGATGGCCCGTATTTATCTCAATGCGGCAGAGAGAAAATCCCCGGAGCAATCCTTGCACCTGATGTATTTATCCGGTGAGTATGCGCTACAGCTAGGGAGAGCGGAAGAAGCAGCCTCCCTCTTTTATAAGGTATACACGGCGTGCCCATCCTATCATCCTGACTTAGCTTATAAAATTGGTGCATTATGGGCCGGGCAAGGACGCATCCAGGAGGCGCAGGCGCTCTGGAATACCTACTTGTCTAATGCGCCACAAGGAGCGCCTCAAACCCTGGCGGTTCAAGGTCAATTGACATTCTGGGCCATCCAAGACTCTCTGAGAAGTCATCCAATTGATTTTAATCCCTACCGTATCAAAGGTTTAGATTATCCCGCAGATGAATTTTTGGGAAATCTGAGTCCAGATGGTGAGCTATGGTACTTTACCCGGAGAGAAGAAGTCTTGGACCGTAAAAGTGGTCCTGCACCGGTGCGACGTTTAAAAGAAGAATTTTGTGTTGGGCGTCAAACCGAAGAAGGTGTAACGGAAATCACCGCATTAGGACCCCCCTTTAACCAGGGATTTAATGAGGGAGGCCCCTCGTTGACGGCAGACAATCGTTGGATGGCGCTAACTTCATGCCAACAATTGTCCAACGGCTATAGGAATTGTGACATTTTTCTAGTTCAGAACACCTATGACGTTTGGGTAGAATTCATTCCCATTTCATCGGCCAATAAACCGGATTCATGGGAGAGTCAACCCAGCTTGTCAGCAAATGGGGATGTGCTCATATTTACGTCAAACAGAAAAGGCGGGCTAGGCGGACTAGACTTATATCGCATAGACCGCCACATAGACGGCTCTTGGACAGAGCCTAAAAATTTAGGTCCAAGAATTAATACGGAGGGAGATGAAAAATCCCCTTTTCTTCATGCGGATGGACATACCCTGTTTTTTTCTTCGAATGGACATCCCGGGTTAGGGGATTTTGATGTTTTTGTCGTGGAGGTGCAGGGCGATGCATCTCCTAAGAACGTGGGTTATCCTATTAACACGGAGAAAGCCGAAGTGGGCTTTGGCGTGTCTAGCCAGTCCTTCGCGTATTTTTCTAGCAATGAGAAGGTGGCGGGCTTGCCGGCTGGTTCCGGGTATGATTTCTACGGATTTGACCTACCAGAAGTAGCAAAAGGAGCGCCCGTAACTTTTCTGCACGGGATGGTGGACGGGGCAGACTTACTGCCGGAAGGGGTCAGTTTGCGGATTGAAAATCTCAAAACAAGTGAAATCACCCATGTTCGAGTGGATGGGGCAAGTGGAACCTTTACGGCTGTGGTTTCTGCGCAAGAGATGACGGACTATTCCATTAGTGTTGAAAACCCAGAGATGGGCTTTACGGCGGTGCGTTTAGAAGTGGATCCAAGAGAAGTAGAGGCAACAGTTCCTATGCTTGAGGCCAAACGCCTTGAGGTGGGAGAAAGTTTCGGGCTCAACGCGGTTCAATTTGCCACGAATAGCTCTGCGATGTCCGCCACGGATAAAGCGGCGATCCAGGCTTTTGTTTTATATCTCAAAGGGCATCCGACCATGCGCATAGAGCTTCAAGGACATACGGACAATGTGGGACGCGCAAGTGACAACCAAGCCCTTTCAGATCGCCGTGCTCGCGCTGTTATGGACTTTCTGGCAGATCAAGGTGTTCCTAGAAGCAGGATGTCGGCACGCGGCTACGGAGACTCGCAACCTATTGCTGACAATTCCCAAGTAAAGGGGCGGACGATGAATCGGCGTACCGTCTTCCTTGTCTTGGAGAAGTGAACGAAAACCAGAGGTATGTGCAAAAAAAAAGAGGCCCAAAAGGGCCTCTTTATATTTTATAGCCAATAAAGGCACTTCAAAACCTTTCGACTTATCCGCGGCGTTCCTTGATGCGTGCAGATTTACCTGTGCGCTCACGTTGATAGAATATACGTGCACGGCGAACTTTACCGCGCTTGTTGATTTCAATCTTCTCTAGGTTAGGCATGTTTACAGGAAAAATACGCTCGACACCAATGTTGCCGGACATTTTACGAATGGTAAACGTTTCTGTGGTACCTGACCCACTGCGCTGAAGAACATCGCCACGGAAGAACTGCGTACGTGTTTTTTCCCCTTCACGGATTTGGTAGTACACGGTGATAGTATCACCTGCGCCGAAATCAGGGAAATCCTTTGTTTCGACAAATTTGTCTTGGACGTATTTAATCAGGTCCATGTCTTTGCATTTAATGCGTTCATCGATCGACAACATGCGCCACTTTGGCCAGAGGTTAGCGTCGTTTTTCCCATTTTTGGCCGTGATCTGCGCGTATAGCCAAGAGGCAAAAGGCACAGGGAACCAAGGCAACACCTTGTTGACACTAGGTCAATCGTTCCTCCAATGGGTCGGCAAATGTACAAAAAATAGAGAAAAACAAAAAAATTAGCGGATCCTTTTATTATTCCTCTAAAAGATCGGGCCTGCGTTCTTGCGTGCGGGTAAGCGCTTGTTCATGATTCCAAGACTCAATATTCTTAAAATGCCCTGAAGTCAAGACCTCCGGTACGGTCATGCCTCTAAATTCAGCGGGACGTGTATACACAGGTGGGGCCAAAAGATTGTCTTGAAATGAGTCTGTTAAAGCGGAGGTTTCATCATTTAATACACCCGGTATCAAGCGTATAAGGGCATCTGCTATAACCGCGGCAGCCAATTCTCCGCCGCTTAAAACATAGTCGCCAATACTGATTTCATGTGTGACAAAATGATCCCGTACGCGTTGATCAATGCCTTTATAGTGTCCGCAAAGGATCATTAAGTTGCCTTTGAGTGAAAGTTGATTGGCTACCTTTTGATCGAATCTTTTACCGTCAGGGGTGGTGTATATAATGGCATCATAGGCACGCTCTTTTTCGAGAGATTCAATACAATCAAAAAGAGGTTCGGGTCGCAACACCATACCTGCATTGCCTCCAAACGAATAATCATCTACTTGACGATGCTTACCGAGGCCAAAGGCCTTCAAATTATGAAGGTGAACTTCTGCCAAGCCTTTTTGCTGTGCACGTTTCAGTATGCTTGCCTCAAATGGGCTTCGAATTAGCTCAGGAAGAACAGAAATGATGTCTATACGCATCGTTATGCCAGACCAATTTCGACCAAACGCTCATGTAGGTAAGCCCCTGCGGTAATGTCTGAAAATGCTTTAGGGCGAGCTTCGGTCACGCAAAAATCTAGACAATTCAGGGACATGTTCTCTGCCGGATGCACAAAAAACGGCATCGAAAAACGGGGAAGATGACATTTTTCAGCTGGAGGATTTACCACCCGGTGCGTGGTGCTGCGCAACAAATTATTGGTGAGACGTTGAAGCATATCTCCTACGTTGATTACCAATACTTCTGATGTCACATGGATCGGCATCCATTGACCCTCTTTGTTTAGCAATTCTAGACCTTCTGCTGAAGCGCCCATCAGAAGCGTAATCAGGTTGATGTCTTCGTGCGCTGCAGCCCGGATTCCTTCCATCACAGGTTTTTCTTGTCCTGGATAGTGGATAGCACGAAAAATCGAGTGCCCTTGGTCTAGGTGTGCGTCAAAAAAGTTCTCAGGCAAGTTTAAGTGAATGGAGATAGCGCGCATTAGCGCTTGGCCTATGGCTTCCAATTTCTCATATGCCCCTTTGACGGTTGAATCGAGGCCGGTAACATGAGGAACCAGTACGTTTTCTATCAAGCCACGATCAGCAGCATTCATCGGGCCCCATTGATAGAACTCTTTTAGGTCCGGCTGAGATTCTCCTTTTGCATGTTCTACACCAAAAGGCGTATACCCCCGCTGTCCTTTCGCGTCAGGCTTGAACGAGCGCATTTTATTGTCTCTGTCCTGCTCAAAGAAAGCTTTGACGATAGATTGAAGCGCGTCCCGTTCTTCATTAGTGAAACCATGCCCTTCAATGGCGGCGAAGCCAATGCTTTCAAAGGCATGACCTAAATCATGGACAAAGGTTTTGCGACTTGCCTCGTCACCTTGGACAAAGGCTTGCAGATTGAGCGTTTGTAGATTCATACAACAAATGTACTTCCTGCCTCACCTTTGTCTCATTCCAACCTACAATTAATTACATGGAATTTTCTGCAAAAAACGCCAAAAGCCTCTATAAATCACTCTATTTACCTCGAGCGGTTGAGGAGCGCATGTTGATTGCATTACGTCAAGGCCGCATCTCAAAATGGTTCTCTTCCTATGGTCAAGAGGCTGTTTCCGTGGCTACCGCAATGGCGATGCACGAAGATGAATGGATTTGCACCATGCACCGAAATCTTGGCGTATTCACATCGCGTTCGGTGCCTTTAAAAAAGTTATTTGCCCAATTTCAAGGGAAGTACACAGGCTTTACAAAGGGAAGGGATCGCTCCTTTCATTTTGGCAGCATAGAACATCGAATTTTTGGCATGATCAGCCATTTGGGTCCACAATTAGGGGTGGCAGATGGGTTGGCTTTAGGGCGCAAACTTCGTGGTGAAAAGAAATGTGTTTTAGTCTATACAGGCGATGGTGGAGCGTCTGAAGGGGATTTTCATGAAGCCTTAAATGTTGCTGCAGTTTGGAATTTACCGGTGCTTATTGTGGTTGAAAATAATCAATGGGGGTTATCTACCCCGTCAAAAGAACAATTCGTTTTTGATTCATTCACGGTAAAAGGGCCTGCCTATGGAATGGAGGCACATAGTGTGGACGGAAATGATTTTGAGGCCGTTTATACACGCTCAAAATCATTGACTGAATCTATTCGAGAAAACCCGCGACCTATTCTCTTAGAATGCGTCACGTTCAGGGTGAGAGGGCATGAGGAGGCTTCAGGAACAAAGTATTATCCAGAAGGATTGATCGAGACATGGAAAGAAAAGGATCCTGTTGACCTATTTAGATCATCTATTTTGAAGAATAAATGGATGTCCGAGGATGCAATTAAATTATTAGAGGAAAGCTGTCACAAAGATGTGCTTGTTGCCCTCAATGAGGCATTCGATGAGCCAGACCCCATGTTTGATTTGGATCAAGAACGCCTCGATGTTTATGCCCCCCATGCAAATAATGCCATAGCTCCTTCTGAAAATAATCAGAAGTCAATGCGCTTAATTGATGCTATTCATGATGCGTTAGGTATGGCCATGGATCGGCATGAAAACTTGGTGCTCATGGGCCAAGATATTGCCGAGTATGGCGGTGTTTTTAAGGCCACGGATGGGTTCTTAGCTACCTATGGACATGATCGCGTTCGGAACACTCCGTTATGTGAATCAGCTATTGTAGGAGCAGCGGTTGGGTTGAGTGTGGAAGGATTTAAGTCCATGGTGGAAATGCAATTCTCCGATTTTGTCACAGAAGCTATGACGCAAATTTGCAACCAAGCAGCCAAGCTCCATTACCGATGGGGTCAAAATGTGGATATGGTCATCCGCATGCCGACGGGCGCTGGCGTGGCAGCTGGACCCTTTCATTCTCAAAGTACGGAAGCATGGTTTACACGTATTCCAGGTTTGAAGGTGGTGTATCCGTCGAATGCCTATGATGCAAAAGGCCTTTTATTACAGGCTTTTGAAGACCCAAATCCGGTCCTGTTCTTTGAACATAAGGCGATGTATCGTTCTCAAGAAGAAAACGTCCCTGAATCTTACTATACTGTGCCATTTGGCCAAGCGGCTGTGCGGCAAGCAGGGGAGCATTTTACGCTTGTCACCTATGGTTTAGGCGTGCGATGGGCAGAAGCATGGCAAAAAGAAAATCCATCTATTCAGGCGGAAATTATTGATGTTCGATGTCTCCTACCGTTAGATGAGGAAACCATCTTTCATTCCGTTAGAAAAACAGGACGGTGTCTCGTTCTTCAGGAAGATACTTTTAGAGGTTCGTTTGGTTCAGATGTAGCACAACGTATTCAGCAAGAATGTTTTGCTCAACTAGACGCGCCAGTCTCTGTCGTGTCTTCTGCTGATTTGCCTATCCCATTTTCCGCTATATTAGAAAAAGGGTTTTTAGCGAATTCAAAGCTAAATT
>LICG01000018.1 GCA_001438205.1 Cryomorphaceae bacterium BACL7 MAG-120322-bin74 | reverse complement strand
CCGAAAGAATTGCGGGGCGATTTTACACAAACCCTGTGCAATATGGCATTCAAGCGCGCCTAGGGTACAAACGTTTTCATGTGACAATGCGCCACGCATTGTCCCCTGTCTTTACCCCTTATGCGGACATTATTCGACCAGAGGCGCAGGTAGCAACCCTCGCTTTTGGCTGGGATTTTCATTAAGAAAGCAAGGTAACCCCCCCCCTTTTTTTCTCATAAAAAAGGCCGCTCCTTTCGGGGCGGCCTTTCTATTTGTACCACAATGGGTTACATAATCCCTTGGTCCAACATGGCATCTGCCACCTTGACAAAACCTCCAAGGTTTGCCCCTTTTACGTAATCTACATAACCATCTTCTTTGGTGCCATACTTGACACAAGAAGCGTGGATGTTCACCATGATATGATGAAGTTTCTCGTCTACTTCTTCGCGGGTCCAGTTCATACGCAAGCTGTTCTGCGACATTTCAAGGCCTGAAGTGGCAACACCCCCAGCGTTGGAGGCCTTCCCTGGGCTGAACAAGATATGATGATGGTGGAACGCCTCGATGGCTTCAGGCGTACAAGGCATATTCGCCCCTTCGGCCACGCAGATAGCGCCGTTGGCGACCAATGTTTTGGCGTCATCGCCGTTCAACTCATTTTGCGTAGCGCAAGGAAGAGCGATAGCGCATGTCACTTCCCATGGCGTCTTTCCGGCTACAAAAGATGCAGAAGGATAGGCCGAGAGGTAATCCGAAATACGGCCACGCTTTACGTTCTTGAGCTCCATGACAAAAGCCAATTTCTCGGCATCAATGCCGGCAGCATCATAGATATAGCCAGAAGAGTCGGACATGGTGACCACTTTTCCGCCCAATTCTGTTGCTTTTTCAACGGCATATTGCGCCACGTTGCCAGAACCAGAAACGACGACAGTCTTTCCGCTGAAGCTGTCGTTCTTCGTTGCCAACATCTCTTTAGCAAAATATACGGTTCCGTAGCCGGTCGCCTCGGGGCGAACCAAAGAACCACCCCAATTCAAACCTTTGCCGGTTAAAACACCGGTAAATTCATTGCGAATGCGCTTGTATTGACCAAACATGTAGCCAATTTCGCGACCACCTACCCCAATATCACCGGCAGGAACGTCGGTGTTTGGTCCAATATGGCGCGACAACTCGGTCATAAAGGCTTGGCAGAAGCGCATAACCTCTGCGTCTGACTTACCCTTAGGGTCAAAATCAGATCCACCTTTACCGCCGCCCATAGGCAACGAAGTCAAGCTGTTCTTAAAAATTTGTTCAAAACCTAAGAACTTGAGTACACTGAGGTTGACCGTTGGGTGGAAGCGCAAACCCCCTTTGTAGGGGCCAATCGCGCTGTTAAATTCCACACGGTAACCGCGGTTGACATGAACGGTGCCGTCATCCCCCGTCCAAGACACGCGGAACAAGATGGTGCGCTCGGGTTCAGCGATGCGCTCCAATATTTTGGCGGACTTATACTTGGGATTTTCCTCTATAAAAGGAATAACGGACTCAGCAACCTCTTGTACTGCTTGGAGGAATTCTGGTTCATGCGGGTTGCGTGCACGAACACCTTCCATAAACGCGTTAATTTGTGCGTTGTAATTCTGAGCCATAGGAAAGTAATTTCCGGCAAAGGTATACCGAAATTTGCGTCATGTTAGATACTCCCTCCCCCCAAAGAACCCCCTTGTCCGAACTTGGTGAATTTGCCCTTATTGATCGTCTCACCGCGGCCGTAGAATTGAAGGCGCCCAGCTCAAAAGTGGGCGTCGGGGACGACGCTGCTGTTCTAGATTTTGGCGACTCAGAAGTGTTGATTTCCAAAGATTTACTCGTTGAAGGTGTGCACTTTGACCTGAGCTATATGCCTTTAAAACATCTTGGATACAAGGCCGTCATGGTCAATTTGTCTGACCTCTATGCTATGAACGGAACGCCGAGTCAAATCCTGGTAGGAATGGCGGTAAGTAACCGTTTTCCGGTAGAGGCTTTAGAAGAAATATATGCCGGAATGCTCCTGGCCTGCTCGCGTTATGGCGTGGACTTGGTTGGTGGCGACACGACATCCAGCACATCGGGCCTCATGTTGAGTGTCACAGCAGTAGGCCATGTGGCTCGAGGAAAAGCGGTCAAACGCAATGGAGCCCAGGCAGGTGACCTATTGGTTGTCACGGGTGATTTGGGGGCTGCGTACATGGGCTTGCAAATCCTAGAACGTGAAAAGGCTACCTACCAGGCCAACCCAAATCTTCAACCCGAATTACAAGGGCACGAATATGTGTTAGAGCGTCAACTCAAACCCGAGGCACGTCGTGACATTGGTCCACTGTTAGCCGAATTGGGTGTGACGCCCACAAGCATGATTGATGTGTCGGACGGCTTGAGCTCTGAAATTCTGCATCTCGGAACCCAAAGCGGTCTAGGATGTACGATTTATGAAGACAAGATCCCTATGGACCCCCAGATGATGCGCGTGGCAGAGGAATTTGGGATCAATCCGGTGACAGCCGTGCTAAATGGGGGTGAAGACTACGAACTCCTCTTCACCATGCCCATTGCAGAATTTGATAAAATCAAAGCCAATCCAAGTTTGACCCCCATTGGCCATATGACGGCTGACAAGATATTTCAGATGGTAACCAACGCCGGGCAAAGCATTCCATTAGAAGCCCAGGGATGGAAGGCCTTTCAGACAGAGGATCCAGCCACCGAAAAATAAAGTCCCAAAAAACCCCGCTAAGCGACGCTTAGCGGGGTGGGTCTTGTCGTCGTTATTTACTGCTTGGCAAAACCAAATTCAATGGTCATGTCTATGCCTTGACCTTGAAAATCAACTACTTGTTGTGTTCGCAAGCGAACACTGGTCTCCAAAAGACTCAACACCTCATACTTGGTGACGGATCCATCTGTACCCAATAGGTGCACAGAGTCAGGGGCTACCCCTGCGCCGTCAAGAACAGTCCAGGTGCCTGATCCGCTTTGTGCCCAGGGCACGTCAAGGGTTGTACCGGCAGACACACTCAAGGTGGCGTCCACGGCATAGTCAACTGAGTTGGGCTCTTGAATCAAAGTGAAGACGGACGTAGCGGCAATATCTTTGTCATTTGCTACAAGCGGAATGTTCTGTCCGCCAAAGACAAGTTGCCCTGTGGCCACAATGTCGTTTACCAACCAAGAACCTTCGAGGCGGTCTCCCAAAGTGGGCTCTTTTTTACAAGCGGCTAATGCTACCAGCACTAGTCCCGCGGCAAGTATCTTTTTCATAGTAGGAAAGGTAATCAATTACTTAGTTGTTAAAGATACACTTAGATACTCACGGTTCATCCGTGCAATATTTTCAATAGAAATACCTTTTGGACACTCTACTTCACAAGCACCCGTATTGGTGCAGTTGCCAAAACCTTCCAAATCCATTTGGTTGACCATATGCAATACCCGCTCACTTGCTTCCACCTGGCCTTGAGGGAGCAAAGCAAATTGACTCACCTTGGCAGAGGTAAAAAGCATGGCAGAAGCATTCTTGCAGGTGGCTACGCATGCACCACAGCCAATACATGTTGCCGCATCAAAAGCAGCATCTGCATGGGACTTTTCGATCCTGGTGGCATTGGCATCTGGCAGATTGCCTGAGGTATTCACCGAAACAAAGCCGCCCGCCTGAATGATGCGGTCAAAGGCGCTACGGTCCACCATCAAATCCTTGATAATAGGAAACGCCTTGGCACGAAATGGCTCAATGGTGATCGTATCTCCGTCTGAAAACTCCCGCATGTGCAATTGACAGGTAGTGACCCCACGACCGGGGCCATGTGCTTCGCCATTGATGAACATAGAGCACATGCCGCAAATGCCCTCACGGCAGTCATGGTCAAATACAACTGGATCAATATTTTGGTGAATAAGCTGCTCGTTAAGAACATCTATCATCTCTAAAAATGACATGTCATCGCTCACCTGGTCCACTTGGTAGGTTTCCATGCGGCCTTTGTCTTGAGGGCCATTTTGGCGCCAAACGTTGAGTGTAAATTTCATTTGTAGGAACGTGTAATCAGTTTGACATTCTCAAAGACCAAGTCCTCTTTGTGCAATTTCGCCTTGCCTGGATCGTGGTCTGCAAATTCCCATGCAGCCACGTAAGCAAAGTCATCGTCACGACGAACGGCTTCTCCTTCTTCGGATTGGTGCTCTTCTCTAAAGTGTCCACCGCAAGATTCCTCACGGCTGAGGGCATCAAGGCACATCAATTCTCCGAGCTCCATAAAGTCCGCCACGCGGCCGGCCTTATCTAGCTCAGGATTCATTTCATGCATCTTGCCCGGCACTTTGACCTCTTTGTAGAATCTTTCACGCAGGGCGCGGATGTCTGTTATGGCTTTCTTTAAGCCTGTTTCACTTCGGGCCATGCCGCATTGATCCCACATGATCTTGCCCAATTCACGGTGGAAGACCTCGACAGGGGTATTCCCGTTGCTATTGAGAAAGCCTTCCATACGGTCACGTGCCGTTTTCTCAGCCTCTGCAAATTCAGGAGAATCCGTTGAGATTTTGCCCGTTTGGATATCGTCAGCCAGATAGGTTCCGACGGTGTACGGTGCCACAAAATAGCCATCGGCAAGGCCCTGCATCAAGGCAGAAGCGCCAAGGCGATTGGCGCCATGGTCAGAGAAATTTGCCTCACCCAAGGCAAATAAGCCAGGGACCGTCGTCATTAGATTATAATCCACCCAAATGCCGCCCATGGTGTAGTGCACTGCTGGGTAGATCATCATCGGGGTCTTGTATGGATTTTGGGCCGTGATTTTTTCATACATCTGAAACAAGTTGCCGTACTTGCTTTCGACGATGGCTTCTCCAAGGGCACGAATTTTTTCGGGCGTAGGATGGTGAATGCCTTGTACGTGTGCATCTTCTTTACCGTAGCGCTCAATGGCAGAGGCAAAGTCTAGATAGACGGCTTCACCTGTCTTATTGATGCCAAAACCGGCGTCACAACGCTCTTTGGCTGCACGTGACGCAACATCACGCGGAACAAGGTTGCCAAAGGCAGGGTAGCGGCGCTCTAAGTAATAGTCGCGGTCTTCTTCGTTTAAATCCGTGGGTTTTTTCTTTCCGCTGCGAATCGCTTCCGCGTCTTCTTTCTTTTTAGGCACCCAAATCCGTCCGTCATTGCGCAAAGACTCAGACATCAAGGTCAATTTGGATTGAAAATGACCACTGACGGGGATACACGTTGGGTGAATCTGTGTAAAGCAAGGATTGGCCATGTAGGCACCTTTGCGGTGTGCCTTCCAGGCGGCGGTCACATTAGATCCCATGGCGTTCGTACTCAGGTAAAACACGTTGCCGTATCCTCCCGTACATAATAAAACGGCATGTGCCGAATGGCGCTCCAGTTCTCCAGAAACCAAGTCGCGTGCAATGATGCCGCGTGCTTTGCCGTCGACTACGACCAATTCCACCATCTCATGTCGCGCAAACATTTGCACACGGCCTTTGGCCACCTGACGTGACAAGGCGGAATAAGCGCCGAGCAATAACTGTTGACCGGTTTGGCCTTTGGCATAAAAAGTTCGGCTTACCTGAACACCGCCAAAAGAACGATTGTCTAATAGGCCGCCATAATCTCGTGCAAATGGAACGCCTTGCGCAACACATTGGTCAATGATGCTGGCAGAGACCTCCGCTAAACGATGAACGTTGGCCTCCCGGCTACGGTAGTCGCCCCCTTTGATGGTATCGTAAAACAACCGGAAGGTTGAGTCCCCATCATTTTGGTAGTTTTTTGCGGCATTGATTCCCCCTTGCGCAGCAATAGAGTGTGCCCGCCGTGGGGAATCTTGAAAGCAAAAGGCTTTTACATTGTAGCCAAGCTCCGCCAAAGAGGCGGCAGCAGCACTCCCCGCCAAACCAGTGCCTACGACGATGACATCAAGGCGGCGTTTATTGGCAGGACTGACCAATGGAATTTTGGCCTTGTGGTGGGTCCATTTATCTGCCAGTGGACCTTCCGGAATGTGCGCGTTGAGTGAAGACATAAGAAGGTATTCTGAGCGATCAGGTCAATAAAATGTACAAAGGGATGCTGGCAAACAGTAGGGGCACCATAATGGCAAAGCCATAACCGAGGGCCTTGATCATCGGCGTATAACGGGGATGTGACCAACCCATCGTTTGAAAGGCGCTGGCAAAGCCATGCCAAAGGTGCAGGCCAAGACCCAACATGGCGACCACATAAAACAAGGCATACCAAGTTTGCTGAAAAGCCGCGACGGTAATAGTATAGAGGTCTTTATAAAGGTTGCCTTCTGCATCAGTCCAATTGGGCACAAAGCCAAAGTGCATCTCAAACCAAAAACTCTTGAGGTGGATGATCAAAAACAATAAAGTGATGGTGCCTAAAAGCGCCATGTTGCGCGAGGACCAATTCGCATTGGCTGCGCCATTGTATTTCACATATCCGGCTGGGCGGGCTGCCATATTCTGGCGGGCAAGGACCAATCCATCGATAGAATGAAGCAGAATACTCGCATACAATAGATAGCTAACCGCTTTGATCAACGGAAAGGTGGTCATAAAATGCGCATAGGCATTAAAGGCTTCTTGATTGCCCGTAAGCAGGGGCAAATTGCCCAAGAGGTGAACCACCAAAAAGCTGCACAAAAAGAGACCCGTCAAGGCCATCCAATATTTCCGTGCAAGGGAAGTTCCAAAAAGTCCGCGTGAAGTCGACATAAAGGGATGTATTCTAGATTGAAACAAAAGTACAGCCCACGCCACGCGCTGCAAAGCATAAAGCCAAAAGCCATTACCTTCGCTTTATATGAAATACCTACCGCTCAAATCCGCTTTGTTTGTAGAGAACCGTGCCCGCTTTACGGCCACGATGGCACCCAGATCTTTGGCTATTTTCCACTCTAATGACCTCTATCCCACTGGGGCTGATGGCACTTTGCCCTTCAAGCAGGCATCTGACATCTATTGGCTCAGTGGAGTAGATCAAGAGGAATCCGTGCTGGTGTTGTTTCCAAATGCCGCCAAGCCGGAGCAACGAGAAATGTTATTTCTCACCGAAACGAATGCCCACATTGCGGTTTGGGAAGGCGCCAAATTGGACAAAAACCAGGCATTTGATGTCAGTGGGATCAAAACGGTCTACTGGTTGCAGGAATGGGACCGCGTGATGAAGGAACTCATGAGCCAAACAGAACATGTCTATTTAGTGACCGAAGAGCATTTGCGTCGCAACAACCCTGTTGAAACACGCACGATGCGCCTAAACAAAGTGCTCAAATCTGCCTATCCGCACCATCATTACAAACGTTCCGCCCCTGCATTAAATTCCCTTCGCGCTGTCAAGACCCAAGACGAAGTAGAAGTGATGCAAATGGCGGCCGATATTACGGCGGCTGGGTATGATCGTGTGCTTCGATTCCTAGCGCCTGGCGTCACCGAATATGAACTAGAGGCTGAGTTTACCCACGAATTCCTTCGTCGTCGTTCGCGCGGCTTTGCCTACACGCCTATTATTGGCAGTGGTCCCAATGCATGTGTGTTACATTATATCGAAAACAATCAGATGTGTCAAGATGGCGAGCTTGTCCTGTTTGATGTGGGGGCTGAATATGCCAACTATACATGTGATGTGACGCGGTGCTTCCCCGTAAGCGGCACCTTCACGCCGCGCCAGCGACAAGTGTATGAGGCTGTGTTGCGCGTAGAAAAGGCGGCCATGGATCTACTGCGCCCAGGTGTTGTTTTGGCGGACTATCATGTTCAGGTGGGCGAATGCATGACGGCCGAATTGATTCAACTCGGCTTGATCACCCAAGCGGAGGTAGACAACCAAGATCCTGCATGGCCCGCCTATAAAAAGTACTTTATGCACGGGACCTCCCATTATCTCGGCGTTGATGTCCACGATTATGGTCTTTGGGATGGAAGTCCTATTCAGGAGGGTATGGTCTTTACGGTAGAGCCCGGGATCTATATTCCCGAGGAAGGCTTGGGCGTCCGCATTGAAGATGACATTGTTATCACAAAGGAGGGCCACATCAACCTTACTCGTGCTATACCCAAGGAGGTTGCTGACATTGAGGCGGCCATGGCGGACCGCGCCTAACCCGCACTGAACGGATGAAACGTTTTTTGCGCCGGTTTTTTTATGCCTTTGGACCACGTTCGCGCCGATGGGTGCGGAGGGGAGTGTATGCCCCGGTTGATCTTTGGACCCTGCTCCGGCATGGCGGTCGTCCCCATTACAACGGTATTCCGCTGCCGCTTCCAGGCGAAATATTTACCGGCGGTGGGGATTTTTTAGCCAATGGATTGCTCTTTAAACAATTCTTTCAGGATTTAGGGGGACTACAATCCCATGAATCGGTCTTGGATATTGGTAGTGGCCTGGGCCGCATGGCGATCCCCCTGACCGACTATTTGGTGTCTCCAGCCCAGTACCGGGGGTTTGACGTGGTAGATGTGGCGGTGCAACTTTGTCAAAAGCGCATCACCCGCCGTTACCCTCATTTTCAGTTTGCCCATGTTGCGCTGGTCAATGACCTATACACGTTAGAAGGGTCGTCCGCAGACCATTTTATTTTTCCCTACGCAGACCATCAGTTTGACTTTGCATGGGCCACATCCGTTTTTACCCACATGGAGCGTCACGAAGTCATCAATTACCTTCGAGAGGCACGCAGGGTCATCCGTCCTGGCGGTCGCTTTTTGGCAACCTTTTTCTTGGTTGACGACATAGCCCGACAGGCTGCGCAAGGAGGGGCCTATGATTTTTCTGTACAGCGCGGAGAAGACTGGTATATGGATGCGGAAGTCAAGGGTGCCAACGTGGGCTTTGCACCGGGACATGTGCAATTGTGGGCCAAAGAAACGGGCTGGTCGGCTGCACAAGTATATCTGGGGCGATGGTCGGGCAGACTGGGCGAAACCACGGATTTTCAGGACATCGTCATTTTTTCGTGAACGGCTAAAGCATTGCCGTGCCTACCTTCGGGGGTATGGAACTGAATTTGGTAGGGAAAAGAGCCCTCGTTGCCGGCTCTACCCAAGGAATTGGTAAGGCTGTCGCAAAAGTTTTGGCGGCCCATGGCGCCCATGTCGTTTTGTTGGCACGCAACCGCGAAAAACTCGAAAACACCCTCAAAGAATTAGACCGGCGACAAGGCCAGGGCCACTCCTATTTGGTAGCGGATTATAATGAACCAGAAACGGTCGAAGCCGCATTGGAAGAGTACCTAGAAAAAGGAAAACCCATCCACATTTTGGTCAACAACACAGGGGGGCCGGCGGCAGGCCCTATTCTAGAGGCCACCCCGGAAGCATTTTATTCGGCGTTTACCAATCATTTAATCAACAACCATCGGCTGGTACAGCTACTGGTTCCGGGAATGCGGGAGGAAGGGTATGGCCGCATTGTCAATATTATTTCGACGAGTGTCAAAGCACCGTTACATGGTCTTGGGGTCAGCAACACCATTCGCGCCGCGGTAGCCAACTGGTCCAAAACCTTGGCTAATGAGCTTGCACCACAGGCCATTACGGTAAACAATGTCTTACCTGGGGCCACGATGACGGAACGTCTCGCAAACATTATTGATGGACGGTCAACCAAGACCGGGAAATCCCAAGAGGCGGTGCGTCAAGCCATGTTGGATGAGATACCCATGGGACGTTTTGCTGACCCGTCAGAAATTGCCGAAGCAGTGGCCTTTTTGGCCTCGCCGAAAGCGAGCTATATCACGGGGGTCAATATTCCAGTGGATGGTGGCAGAACGCCAAATCTGTAAGCATGCGCATCCAGAACTACATTAATGGCCAATTCGTGGCGCCGGCAAATGGCCGCTATTTTGATAATGTAGCCCCTGCATCGGGGGAGGTCTACGGTACAATTCCAGAGAGCGGATCTGAGGATGTCAACAGGGCGATTGAGGCGGCAAAAAAGGCCTTTCCTCTATGGTCAGCCTTGACCGCCGCGCAGCGCAGTACCCATATGATGCAGGTTGCACAGCGCATTGAGGAGCGGCTAGATGAGCTGGCTGCTGCAGAATCCAAAGACAATGGCAAGCCGCTCAAGTTGGCTACACGCGTGGACATACCCAGGGCACGGGACAATTTTGCATTTTACGCCACAGCCATCCTGCATGAGGCCTCAGAAACCCATGATATGGGCGCGCAGGGCTTTAACTATACACTTCGGCGCCCTATCGGGGTTGTCGCATGCATCAGCCCTTGGAATCTTCCGCTTTATCTTTTCACTTGGAAGATTGCCCCGGCCTTAGCGGCAGGAAACACCGTGGTAGCAAAACCCTCCGAAGTAACCCCGGCCACAGCCTATTTGCTGAGTCAAATACTCGATGAAGTGGGATTCCCTGCGGGGGTGCTCAACATAGTGCACGGCACCGGTCCCGCCGTCGGCGAACCCTTAGTCAGCCACCCAGAGGTGCCCGTGATATCCTTTACGGGAGGAACCGCCACGGGTGCGCGCATCAGCCAAATTGCGGCCCCGATGTTCAAGAAACTCAGTTTAGAATTGGGGGGTAAAAACCCCAACCTCATTTTTGCGGACTGTGACTTTGAAAAGATGCTTCGCACTACGTTGCAGTCTTCGTTTGCTAATCAAGGACAGATTTGTCTTTGTGGTAGCCGAATCTTGGTAGAGCGTCCGCTCTATGATCGCTTTGTGGCAGAATTTGTTCAGCGGGTAAAAACCCTTCAAGTGGGCCGGCCCGAAGACCCTGCTACCCAAGTGGGCGCCGTGGTCTCTAAAGATCACCAGGCAAAGATTTTACATTACATCCAACTGGCGCAGGAAGAAGGAGGCACGGTCCAATGCGGCGGCCATGCGGTCCAAGTGGAAGGCCTTGAGGGTGGTTTTTACGTGGCCCCCACAGTGATTACAGGGCTTAGCATGCATTGTCGGACTAATCAGGAAGAAATCTTTGGCCCAGTGGTCACCATTCAAGCCTTTGACACGGTCGAAGAGGGCCTGTCCCTAGCCAATGCAACCAAGTATGGCCTGGCGGCAACGGTATGGACACAGAACTTACGACGCGCCCATCATGTTGCCTCAGAGGTGCATTGTGGCATTGTCTGGGTCAACAACTGGTTGGTCCGTGATCTGCGTACGCCCTTTGGGGGGGTCAAAGCGTCTGGTATTGGGCGCGAAGGAGGGTTTGAAGCCTTGCGCTTCTTCACCGAACCCAAGAATATCTACATTGATTTGGGTTAGCAAAACCCATTTTGCGTTAAATAAAAAAACCCCGCCGAAGCGGGGTTTACTGAGAGCATTCAAATAACGAACGAGTCGCTAACACAAAATCACCTAAACGCAGAAGCTCTCACGTTGGGTAATCCCAAAAGTGTGCCAAACTATTTTTTGCTGACGATTAATGGTAAACTTGAAAGCGCACCTGACCCCTTTTGCCGCCGTCTAGTGCAATATTTGCGGTGTAGATTCCAGTAGTCCAAGTAGATACATTTAAAAGGCGTCCCGCAGCATCTGCTGCATTCCATGGGGATGAAATCATGATTCTACCCGTAGCATCTACCACCGTTAAAAGGCCATTATCCTGGGTATCTGGTGCAGAGAGTCGAAGCACTTCTTGCGCAGGGTTTGGACTAGCGGTGAGCGCAAAATCCCGCGCATTTTCCCCGAGGCCCACGTGGCTTTTTTTGAATTCCTGACTTACATTGACCAAGACATCGCCTGAGTTTTGATTGTTGCCATTGGCAAATAAGCCCGAGACATAGACCCTTACGCTATCTGAACCCGAACTACTGTTCCAGATAAAATCCCATGATCTGGTGCCACCACTCACGGAGGTTGAATTGCTGGTATGCGTGGCAAAGTTGCTTTGTTTAATTTGCGACCCATTCGCACCTGTAAGGCTGCCTTGGTGGCTCCCCACTTTTTCTACGGAGGCTTCAAAACCCGCTTTAGACATGCCAGCAGTTCCTGCATTGGAAGTGACGGTAATGGTATATGGGGTATTGTCTAGGTAGCCTTCATTGGGAATATCAGAAGTAATGACAACGTACTGGGTAGAAACGGAAGGGCCAGAGTGGCAGCTGTTACACGTCTGTCCAATGCTCATGGGTGAGCCTGTTTTCCCCACTGGGGCTCCGCTATTATTGGTAAAAGCCGGTAATGTAACAAGGGCCATGGCGAGCAAGGAAAAGGCCGTTTTGGCAAAGTGATATTTCATTAGGGAAAGGTATAAAATCTTAGGCGGGGACCAGGGTGTGGCGGGTAATCTCGGGCCATATGCCTACACGCCCCGGGAAGGCTAAATAACCGAAACCGCGGTTTACATATAGGCTTCGTATACGCTGGTTTTCTTGATAAGCACCTGCCCATTTAGGATACTTAAACTTGACAGGACTCCACGCCAACCAGCCTGGTATTTCAATGCCAAACTGCATTCCATGTGTATGCCCGCTGAGCGTCAAGGCAATGTTGGCTGTGTGGTTGGCTACTTGCGCGTCATAATGAGAAGGATCGTGGCTCAAGAGAATCTTTGGGCTTTCAGGCTGTAGGCCCAATAGCGCTTTTTCTAGATCGCCGTATTGAGGAAATGGAGGTTTGCCCCAGTTCTCAATGCCGAGCAATTCTAGCGTTGCGCCATCTTTGGAAAGAATGCGGTGCTCGTTGCGCATCAAGTCCCACCCGAGGGCCTTGTGCTGTCCGCAAAGGGCATCAAAGTTGGCCACTTTTGCCGCATCGCTTGGCCAATAAACATAATCACCATAGTCGTGGTTTCCTAGGATAGAAAACACGCCAAACGGTGCCTGAATTTCTTTGAACATGTCCAGCCAAGGCGTCATTTCTTCTGCCACATTATTAACTAGATCTCCCGTAAACACAATGGCATCAGCTGATTGTGATTTGACCATGTCAACCCCTACGCGTACTTCTGACGGATCGCTAAAACTGCCACTGTGGATGTCGCTGATCTGCAAAAGTGTAAAGCCTCGAAATGCCTCTGGCAAGCCGGAGATTCGGACCGTATTTTCTAGAACGCGGTATTTAAATCGACCACGAAAAACACCATGAAGGATGCCCAAAAAGGGAATAACGGCAAGGCCCCAACCTAACGTTGCGACAAATTGGCGTCGACTTCCCCAACCTTCCCCAAAGGCATAGGCCCCGGTGCGGTAAACATCCTCTAAGAGGCCTATGGCAACCGGAAAAAGCTTAGGTACGTAGAATGCAATGGCATATACCATAAATCCTTGAAGACTCTGGCGAAGCTCCGATGGACTAGCCTCTGGATTGAAGGCAATAATGGCATAGAGTATGTAGACATATCCTAGACCATGTATCAGCCAATACAATCGGCTGAATATTTTTCCAAGGTCTAATGCTCTGAAAGTTTGAAAAGCCAATACATCCAAGATGACAAAAAAGACCAGCGGAAAAAGCAAAAAGAGGGAACTACGCATATGGGGGCAAAAGTGGGAAACTCTTCAACTCAAAAAACACACCAAAGTTTAAAATCATATAGAAATTCAGCGACTACCTTCGTAAATCATGCCCAGAATGGATCCATACCAACGTAAAAATCTTTGGAAAGCCTTGTTATTCCTATCCGCAATAGGGATTGGTGCATTGACCTTGTGGTACACGGAGCAGTTTACGCGCAAATTGCGCATGGAGGAAGAACGGCGTGTTGAACTCTGGGCGGAAGCCATTGAGAGCATTGTGCATGGAGACCCCGATGCGGACTTAACCCTGGCGACGCGCATCATTGAACTCAATACGACGATCCCGCTCATTTTGACCGATGCCAACGGGGTCATCCTCAACCACCGAAATATCCAGGGGCCCGACACCTCGGCTGTCGCCATAGAGGCAGAGCTTCGCCGCATGATGGACTATGCAGAACCTATTCCTGTCCACTTGCTACCGGGGGTGGACCAGTTTATTTACCGCAATGAATCCACCAACCTCCGCAGGTTGCGCTTTTATCCTCGCTTCCTATTAGGCATTATTGGCGCTTATATCTTGCTGGCCTATTATGGTTTTAGCCGAGCTCGAAAGGCGGAGCAAGACCGTGTTTGGACTGGAATGGCCCGCGAAACCGCCCATCAGCTGGGCACACCCCTATCGGCGCTCTATGGTTGGACTACCTTGCTCGAAGAAGACGGGGCAATGCCTGCAGCCGTAGCAGAAATCAAAAAGGACTTGGCCCGATTGCAAACGGTAGCGGACCGTTTTTCAAAGATTGGCACGGAGGCCGCATGTCAAAAAGGAAATTTAGAAGAACTCCTTCGTTACACCGTGGATTATTTACAGCGGCGAAGTCCAGGGCAAATAGAGTTGCAGTTAGAGCTTCCTGAAATGCTTCCATTTGTCCCCATGCAGCCCATTCTTTTGGGTTGGGTGGTGGAAAACATCCTTCGCAATGCCATGGATGCCATGGAGGGGGTCGGCCGTGTCACCCTTACCGTACACCTTGTGTCCGATCGTATTTTGATGGATATTGCTGATACAGGTCGGGGCATGAATGCACGGACACGTCGTTCGGTTTTTCAACCGGGCTTTACCACCAAGACACGTGGATGGGGCCTTGGGCTGTCGCTTGCGCAACGCATTATTACCGCTGGACACAAAGGAAAATTGTATGTGTACCGCAGTGCACCTGGAGAGGGTAGTACCTTCCGGATAGAGCTTCCCTTGTAATGGCTGGACTGTACCTACATGTCCCGTATTGTCGGCAAGCGTGCCACTATTGTGACTTTCATTTTTCTACGCAATTGGGCACGCTACCTTCTATGGGCGAGGCCATGCAACGCGAAATAGCCCATCGATTTCCGGAGCCAGAAGCCATGGAAACTTGGTATTGGGGGGGAGGGACCCCTTCCGTATTGCCCGCCGCGGTGCTGCGACAATGGGTCGGACAAAGTATGCGTTCTGCCCCTCTTGCCCCGGGTGGAGAATTCACGTTAGAAGCCAATCCCGAGGACCTGAATACAGAAAACTTGGCGTTGTGGCAAAGCGTAGGGGTCAACCGCTTGAGTGTGGGGATTCAAAGTTTTGTCAACCAACGCTTGCAATGGATGAACCGGGCCCATACGGGCCTTCAAGCAAAAGAGGGTATCGCCCGTGCGCAAGACGCAGGGTTTGAAAATATCTCCGTGGATCTGATGTATGGTCTCCCAGAAACAAGTCTTGGGGAATGGCAAGACAATGTGGGCCAAGCATTAGAATTAGGCACACCGCACCTTTCGACTTATGCGCTCACGGTAGAGGAGCGGACCCCATTGCACCATCAAATTCATCTAGGGAAGACGCCTGCACCCAAGGATGAGCGGGCAACAGAAGACTTTTTGTGGTTGCGCCACACCTTGCGTGCTGTGGGTTGGGAACCCTATGAAATCAGCAATGCGTCCAAACCAGGATGGCGTGCAAAGCACAACAGTGCCTACTGGTCTGGGCAGGCCTATACAGGCATTGGTCCTGGGGCCCATTCTTTTGATGGACAGCAAAAACGGGGGTGGAATATCGCCAACAACGCGCGCTACCTAAAAGCATGGAAGGCTGAGAATGGCTTACCCGATTCGGCCATTTTTGAAACAGAAACGCTCACGGCCAAGGACCGTCTCAATGAGCAAATCATGACGCAATTGCGCCGGATGGAAGGGTTACCCCGTCATGCTATGGGTTCCTATGCCGCCATACTAGACAAGCGCTGGCTTGAATTTCAAGAAAAAGATTGGATGATCATTTCAGATAAGGGATGGCACCTAACGGACATGGGGCTGATGTGGATGGACCAAATTGCCTCTAAGGGCTTTGCGGAGGAAAAGGACCTTGGTACCTTAGATGCATGAGCACCACCGGAAACGTATTTGATCTGAGCCTTGCCTTTGAGTTAGGGCGCCAACGTGCTTGGTATGTACCTGGTATGCAGGCTGAATTTGTCCAATTGGGCGATTGGCAAGGATCCGTTGTGTCGGGTAGTGGCGTCAATTTTCGGACCCTTAGCCTTAACCCTCATGCGCAAGGCAGCCATACAGAAACATTGGGTCATGTTTGCAACGGGGATTTCCCAGTTCATGCCGTGCCCATGCCCTGGCTACAAGATGCGCTCTTGATCTCTGTTACACCGGAGGATCAGCATGCAATGGGCAAGGTAATTCGCTGGCAAATGGTCAAAAATGCGGTTGAACATATTGGGGGATGGCAAGCTTGTACGGCGCTGATCATCCGAACCTTACCCAACAGCGAACAAAAGAAAACACAGAATTACGCCCACCAAGATGCCGCCTATTTTGAGTCCGCGGTAGGCAGTCACCTCGCTGCGCAAGGAATCCAGCATTGGTTGGTGGATTTGCCTTCAGTTGACCGCGAAGAAGATGGCGGGGCACTCGCCTGCCACCGAACTTTTTGGGGCTTAGGCCCGGATGAAACCACCCCAGGTCCTGCTGCCCGCGTGGAGGCAACGATCTCAGAATTGCTCTATATCCCTCAGGCTGTAGAAGATGGTCGTTGGCAACTCAACTTACAGGTGGCACCGCTAGAAAATGATGCCGCTCCCTGTGTCCCCATACTAACGAGAACAACCTAAATAGGGTTGTTGCCAAGCGTTGCGCGGGCCACGAATGGCCCAATTCTTGAAACCCCATAGCATAATCCATTAACCACTCACGCACATCGTACCTTTGCTCATCTATGTGGGACCGCGCTGGACATTTTTTGATTAAATACCGCAAAGGGGTCCTCCTATTTTGGGCCCTATACATCGCGTTTATGGGATTTTTTGGACGCTCGGTAGACATCAGCTACGAGTTTGCTAAAATGTTGCCCTCTACAGATTCGGTTTTCACCACCTACATGGGGTTCCATGAAGATTTTGTAGAGTCCGGAAATGCCATTGTCTTAGCGGCAAAGGACGACGCCTTTTTCACCCCTTCTGTACTGAACGCATGGCGTGATATGGCGTTGCGGCTAGAAGGCGAAGAAGAAGTTTTAAGCGTCCTCTCATTGCACAATGCCGTCGACCTGCGGCTTGGGTCCGAAGAAGGGGCTGAGATGGAATCCACGACTATTATGGATGGCAGGGTCAGCAGCCCGCAAGAAGCCTTTGGTATTCGGGACCATTATGATGCCCTCCCAATCTACCACGGCCTACTCAGTAGCCGGGACAATAAGACCCATTTGATGGCGGTAACCATCTCGGATGAGGCCAATTACAGTGAGCTCATCTTTGATTTATTTGACCGTATTCATGCCGAGACGAAGCGATTTGAACGTCGGACCGGCATTGAAGTCCAAGTATCGGGGTTACCCTATCTGCGGCTAAACAATGCGCGAAGCATTAAGTCAGAAATCAACCTATTCTTGCTCTTAACGGGCCTTGGGACGGTGCTCATCATGCTCATTTTATTGAGAAGTATGCGGGCCGCTTTGATTGCCCTTGGGGTTGTGGGCGTTGGCGTGATTGGCCTTTACGGTATCATGGGACTGTTGGCCTATAAAATCACGCTTTTCAGTGCATTGCTGCCGCCACTTTTGATTGTCATTGTGGTGCCCAATTGCATCTTCTTTATCAACAAATACCACCAAGAGTATGCGAAGGATAAAGATGTAGAAGCCGCCTTATTGCACACGATTAAAAAAATTGGGGGAGTTGCCTTTTTAACCAATGCGACTACGGCGTTGGGTTTTGCCACCTTTATCCTTACTTCTTCTGAAGCGCTTGTGCATTTTGGGGTGGCTGCCTCAATCAACATTTTTATGGTTTTCTTGATGAGTGTGACCATTATTCCGGTCATCTATTCTTGGTTAGCTGCGCCCAAAGAGCGCCACTACAAACACCTAAACCAGAAGTGGTTGGTTCAGTGGATTGAGTGGTTGGTGCGGATTGCGGAAGGCCATCGGATTAAAGTATATCAAGGCGCTGTCATCGTTGCTATTTTGGGCATTGTAGGGATGGCGCAGATGCAGACCACGGGCAACCTGACCACCGACATCCATGAGGACGATCCGTTGGTGACCCAGATGCGCTTTTTTGAACGCGAAATGGGAGGCGTCATACCGTTAGAAATTGTCATTGATACCCGCACTGAGAAAGGTGCCGAAAAGTCTAAAGTGCTAAAACGCGTGGATCGCCTTCAGTCTGCTTTAGACACGTTGCATGATGTAAGCCGCTCTATCTCGGTTGTCGATGCGCTGAAATTTGGGCGTCAAGCCTATTATGGTGGGGATCCACTGTTTTATGCTTTGCCCAATGCGCAAGAGCGGATGCTTATTGCCACGCGCATGCCCAAACTTGACCAAAATGACATGGCCTTTTTAACGGAAGGTTTTTTGGACAGGGCGCACCAAAAACTGCGGGTTTCGGTCCAGGTGGTGGATCTTACCCGTCCCGAAATGATGCTCTTGGTCGAGCAAATTCAGGATTTGGCCGATGAGATATTTGAAAAAGAGAACTACGATTTGTCCTTTACGGGGGCGAGTATCATCTTCTTGCGATCCACCAAGTTTTTGATTAACAACTTGGTCCTTAGTCTATTGTTGGCCATTCTAGTCATATCGTCACTCATGGCAGTGTTGTTTAAGACCCCCCGCATGGTCATTGTGGCCATCATTCCCAACCTATTGCCTTTATTGATGACGGCGGGAATCATGGGTTGGTTTGGCATTCCGGTCAAGCCTTCTACGGTGTTAATTTTCTCCATTGCCTTTGGTATTTCTGTGGATGACACCCTGCACTATTTAGCGCGCTATCGTCAAGAGTTAGTCAGCAACGGGCACAATATTGCCAAAGCGGCGATTAGCTCAATAAGAGAGACGGGGATCAGTATGTTCTACACGAGCATCGTGTTGTTTATTGGGTTCTTCATTTTCCTTGCTTCGAGCTTTGGCGGCACGCAAGCCCTTGGCTTGCTGGTTTCCGTTACTTTAGTCTTTGCAATGTTTTCAAATCTTATCTTACTACCCTGCCTCCTGATGTCTTTAGACAAGGTGCTCACCGCATCAGATATGGAGCATATACTCATTGATTTAGCAGAAGACGAATAATGAAAGGCATCATTTTAGCAGGAGGTTCTGGCACACGATTGCACCCGCTCACCCATTCGGTGAGTAAGCAGTTGATGCCGGTGTATGACAAGCCCATGATCTACTACCCGCTGAGTACGCTTATGCAGGCGGGGATCCAGGAGATTCTCATCATTACTACGCCGCACGATGTAGCGCTTTTTCAAAATCTTTTAGGAGATGGGAAGCAGCTCGGGTGCGTATTTCAGTATGCGGTGCAACCCGAGCCCAATGGTTTAGCCCAGGCTTTTGTCCTAGGAAAAGATTTCATTGGGAATGACAGCGTAGCGTTGGTCCTTGGAGACAATATTTTTTACGGCACCCAGATGCCGCAGCTGTTGCAAGAAAGTGCAAATCCAAAAGGGGGCATTGTCTTTGCGTATCCAGTGAGTGATCCCGAGCGTTATGGGGTGGTGGACTTTGATGCACAAGGAAGCGTCCTTTCTATTGAAGAAAAGCCGACACATCCAAAGAGTCATTTTGCGGTTCCGGGGCTGTACTTCTATGACAACCAGGTAATCGATATTGCGGCAAACTTGTCTCCCTCAGTCAGAGGGGAGTATGAAATTACGGACATTAACCAGGCCTACTTGGAGCGTGGTCAATTGCATGTGGGCGTATTGGATCGTGGAACGGCATGGCTGGATACAGGAACCTTTGATAGCTTGATGGAGGCGGCCCAATTTGTTCAAATCATGGAGCGTCGTCAAGGGCTCAAAGTGGGATGCATAGAAGAAGTGGCCTACCAGATGGGCTTCATTGATGCCCAACAGCTTCAAGCGCTAGCGGCCCCCTTGCTTAAAAGTGGGTATGGCGCCTATCTAGAGTCATTATTAAAGTGAATGCCGTAGAGCGCTTGCAGCGCCGTTTCTTACAAAGCCTTGAAGAAGGCTTTGGGGAGCCTGAATGGAATCGGTCCCCTGATCGACTATATGCCCCCCAGCGCTATATTTTAGGAATGGGCGGAAAACGATTGCGGCCTGTTTTGTCCCTTATGGCCGCCGAGGCAATGGGTGGCGATGCATCCTTGGCTTTGCCCGCGGCACATGCCGTAGAACGATTTCATAATTTTTCCCTGATTCACGATGACATTATGGATGAAGCGCCCGTGCGTCGGGGACAGCCAACAGTCCATCAAAGTTGGGGACAGAATACAGCTATTTTAAGTGGGGATGCGCTGCTTGTAATGGCCTACTCGGCATTAGAAAAGCTCCCGCCCGCCATCCTACCTGAAGCGCTGAAAGTATTTAACCGTACGGCACTTGAAGTATGTGAAGGGCAGCAATGGGACATGGATTTTGAAACGACTGAGGAGGTCAATGAAGGACAGTACCTGCAAATGATTCGTTACAAAACCTCCGTTCTTTTGGGCTGTGCACTTGAATTGGGGGCGCTTTCCGCTGGAGGAAGTAAAGAAATAGCCCGGGCCTTGTATGCCTTTGGCCTAGAGTTAGGGACTTCTTTTCAGATTCACGATGACATCTTAGATGCTTTTGGCGATCCCACTTTGGTGGGCAAGCAAGTAGGGGGCGACATCCGGTCCAACAAAAAAACGCTCCTGTATATCCATCTGGCCAACGCTGCCCCTGATGTTTTATCTCAGTGGTCTAGCGATCGAAGTGATGAAAAGGTAGACCAAATCAAAAAGGCCATGCAATCCGTTGGAACGGATCTTTATGCCGAAGAAAAACGCAAAGCGCATTTTGATGCAGCCATGGAAGCTTTGACACAGGCCCAAGCATTGGGGTGTAATACAGAGGATCTCGCTGCGTTAGCCCAATGGATTTATACACGAGTTTCTTAAGAAATTCTTTATAAATGCCGCGAATGTCTGCGGGATTTTCATCATTCAGCCATTGTTTTTGCCGTAATTTTGTTTTCAGTAATCACTGAATTCATGGACCGCTTTTCCTTTCTAGGAACCTCCCATATTGGCTTTATTGACGACCTCTACCAGCAGTACGTGGTCAACCCTGACGCGGTCGAACCTTCATGGCGTGCATTTTTTCAGGGCTATGATTTTTCTCGCAGTGAATTTGGAGAATCTCTTATTGAAAATCAGGAGGTTCCTGACGCGGTCCGCAAAGAATTTTCCGTTTTAGATTTAATCCATGGCTACCGGACTAGGGGGCACCTGTTTACCCAAACAAACCCGGTACGGCAGCGTCGCGCCTACAGTCCAACTTTGGATCTTGAGAATTTTCAACTCACCCCGGGTGATTTGGATTCAATTTTTCAAGCCGCTATTGAAGTAGGGCTTCCAGGTCCCGCACCCCTGCGAGAGATTATCGCACACCTAGAAGCTATTTATTGTCGATCCATTGGGGTGGAATATATGTATGTTCGTCGTCCAGAGGTAATCAAGTGGGTGCAGAATTTCATTCACCCTCATGACAATTATCCCTTCTTAGATACGGATGAAAAACGTCATATTCTGCACAAACTCAATGAAGCTGTCGCTTTTGAATCTTTTCTAAACACCAAATTTGTTGGGCAAAAGCGCTTTTCTATTGAAGGGGCCGAATCTGTTATCCCAGGATTAGACTTCTTGCTTCAGCGTGCCGCCGAAATTGGTGTAAAAGAAGTGGTTCTGGGCATGGCACACAGAGGTCGCCTCAATGTTTTGACCAATATTTTTGGCAAGCCAACGTCACAAATATTTTCTGAATTTGAAGGAAAAGAATTTGCTGAAGATGATTTTGACGGGGACGTAAAATATCATTTAGGCTATACAGCTGAGCGCACGCTTGCCAACCAAAAGACGTTAGCCTTAAACATCGCGCCTAACCCATCCCACTTAGAAGCGGTGGATCCCATCGTCGTGGGGATTGCCCGATCCAAGGCAAATACGGACTATGATGGCGACTATAGCAAGGTCCTGCCCATTCTTCTGCATGGCGATGCAGCTGTTGCAGGACAGGGGGTAGTGTATGAAACCTTGCAGATGGAACAGCTCAAGGGCTATTCTACGGGTGGAACGATTCACGTCGTCATCAACAACCAGGTAGGATTTACAACCAACTACATGGACGCCCGATCATCTACCTATTGTACGGATGTGGCCAAGGTGGTGTTGGCCCCCGTGTTACACGTGAATGGAGACGACGTTGAAGCGGTGGTGCATGCCATGCGCTTTGCCATCGAATATCGTCAACGTTTTCAGCGCGATGTATTCATTGACCTATTGTGCTATCGCAAATACGGCCACAATGAGGGGGATGAACCGCGTTTTACACAGCCATTGTTGTATAAAGCCATTGCAAAACATCCTAATCCGCGCACCCTATACGCACAAAAACTCATGGCGGAGGGCGAGGCTTCGCAGGCCCTTATCCAAGAAATGGAAGTGGAATTCAAGGCGATGCTAGAAGGGCAATTTGATTCGGCAAAAAAGATCGAAAAAAACGTCATTGTGCCCTTCATGTTAGATGAATGGCAAAGTTTCCCTGCGGCAAAAAATGGCGATGTGCACCACATCCCCAAAACTGAAGTGCCTCGACCTCGATTGGATGGCGTGGCAAAAGCCTTGACGACGCTACCGGAGGGCAAGAAGTTTTTTACTAAAATTGTGCGACTGATCGGTGACCGCGCTGCCATGGCCTTTGACCGCAATGCATTGGACTGGGGCATGGCAGAAATGATGGCCTATGGCACCTTGCTTCAAGATGGCTTTAACATCCGTATTTCGGGGGAAGATGTAGAACGCGGAACATTCAGTCACCGCCATGCGATCATCAAGTTAGAGGACTCGGAAGAAAAGGTTTGCTTGGTGGACCAAGTGCCAAATAAAAAAGGTCGATTTGCCATCTACAACTCTCACTTGTCCGAATATGCTGTGCTTGGATTTGACTATGGTTATGCCATGGCAAGTCCCGAGACATTGGTCATTTGGGAAGCACAGTTTGGTGATTTCTCTAACGGTGCGCAGATTATCATCGACCAATTCTTGGCGGCGGCAGAGGATAAATGGAAAGTACAAAACGGCATTGTCTTATTGTTGCCACATGGCTATGAAGGTCAGGGGGCAGAACACTCTTCGGCGCGTTTGGAGCGATTCCTTCAGTTATGTGCGCAGAATAATATGTTTGTGTGCAACATCACCACTCCGGCCAATCATTTTCATTTGTTGCGACGTCAGATGCACCAAAAATTCCGCAAACCCTTGGTGGTGATGAGCCCAAAGAGCTTGCTCCGTCATCCGATGGCAACGTCGCCTATGGAGGCATTAAGTAGGGGTCAATTCCAGACCGTCATCGGAGATGATCTACATCCTTCAAATGTGAAGAAAGTAGTGCTATGCTCTGGTAAGCTCTATTATGAATTGTTAGAAGAGCGGACAAAGCGCCAAGACTTGACTACGGCAATCATTCGCTTGGAGCAACTTTATCCATTTCCGGAAGAAGCCCTTCAAACAGAATTGCAAAAATACAGTGCAGATGCGCCTTTAATTTGGTCTCAAGAGGAGCCTGCTAACATGGGTGCTTGGTCTTATTTGCGGACCACCACAGATTTGCCTTTAATGCGGGTATCTCCCAATGCATCGGCTGCACCCGCTTCAGGATCACATCAAGCGGCGCATCATATTCAACATGCGATCATCCAACAAACCTTTGACTGCTAAATATTTGTCCTATGATACTTGACATGAAAGTTCCGTCTCCCGGTGAATCCATCTCTGAAGTGGAAATTGCCGCCTGGTTGGTTAGCTCCGGTGACTATGTAGAAAAGGATCAGGCGATTGCAGAGGTAGACTCCGATAAAGCCACCTTAGAATTACCTGCCGAAATGAGTGGGGTAATTGACATCTTGGTTGAACCCGGTACTACGGTAGCGGTGGGTCAAGTGGTCTGCAAAATTGATACGTCAGCTCAAGCGCCTTCAGCAGGAGCCGCAAAGCCCGCCGATGCGGGTAAGCCAAATCCTATGCCTGTTGCCCAAGGTCCTGTTGCACAGACATATGCAATGGGAACACCTAGTCCTGCAGCAAAGAAGATTTTGGATGAGAAAGGTATTCTAGCGGCACAAGTTCAAGGGTCAGGCAAGGATGGGCGCATCACCAAAGAAGACGCAGTCAACGCAAAGGTGGCGATGGGATCAACTTCAAGTGTACGTGGTCAGAGTCGTCAGCGCATGAGTGCGCTACGCCGAAAATTGGCCCAGCGTTTGGTCTCTGTCAAAAATGAAACTGCCATGTTGACTACATTTAATGAGGTTGACATGAAGCCCATTATGGACTTGCGCAAACAGTACAAAGAGGCTTTTGCGGCAAAGCATGGCGTGGGGTTAGGCTTTATGAGCTTTTTTACCTTGGCAGTAGTTCGGGCGTTAAAGCAGTATCCATCCGTGGCCAGTATGATCGATGGCGATGACATGGTCAGCTTTGACAGTACGGATATTTCTGTGGCAGTAAGTGGACCAAAAGGATTGATGGTCCCGGTAGTTCGGGATGCGGACACGTTAGATTTTGCCGGGGTTGAATCCGCCATTAAAGATGTAGCGACCAAAGTGCGTGACGGAAAAATTACCATCGATGAAATGACGGGCGGTTGTTTCACGATTACCAATGGCGGGGTATTTGGGTCCATGTTAAGCACCCCCATCATCAATCCGCCTCAGAGCGCTATTTTGGGTATGCACAACATAGTCGAGCGCCCAATGGTCGTAAACGGTGAAATTGTGATTCGTCCCATCATGTATGTAGCATTGAGTTATGACCACCGAATCATTGATGGACGTGAGTCTGTTGGCACCTTAGTGGCCATCAAGGAGGCCTTGGAGAACCCAATAGAGTTTCTGATGGGGGGAGATGCCAAGAAAGGCCTCGGACTTTAAACAAAGCTAGATTTTGATTGATACACACACGCATTTGGACCATCCGCAGTTGGCGGTGGACATCGATGCGGTGATGGCGCGTGCGCAGGAGGCAGGCGTGACAGATATGCTCTTGCCAAATGTGGACGACCTGAGTTTGCCTCGTATGCAGGCGCTTCAAATGCGCTATCCTGGTTCGATTCACCTGATGCTCGGCTTGCACCCATGTGAAGTCAACGAAGCGTGGGAGGAAGTCCTAGACGGCTACGAGGCGCTTTGGGAGGCGCAGCAGGATGGCTTTGTGGCGGTGGGGGAAATTGGCCTGGATTTATATTGGGACAAGAGCACCTTGGACCGCCAAGTGCAAGCGTTGAACCGTCAATTGGACTGGTGCATCCGCTACCAAAAACCCTTCAGCATGCATGTACGAGACGCCTGGGGCCCCACTATGGAGGTACTTAGACAGCGCGCTTGCCCTGAACTTAGCGGGGTAATGCACTGCTTTACCGGATCTTTAGAAATCGCACAGGAATTATTGGAGATGGGGCACAGTCTAGGTATTGGCGGAGTGGCCACCTTTAAGACGGCCAAAGTTGTGGAGGTGTTGGCCCAGGTAGGGTTGGACCAAGTGGTTCTAGAAACGGATAGTCCGTACTTAGCACCAACGCCGTACCGCGGAAAGCGGAATGAAAGTGCCTTTGTGCTTCGCGTTGCGGAACATTTGGCGGAACATTTGGGCCTGAGTATTCAGGAGGTAGATCGCATTACGAGCGACAACGCACGTCGTATCTTCAAGCTGTAAAGCTTAGCACCTATGAAATTACTCCTTATCTATACGGGCGGAACCATTGGAATGGTCCAAAGTCCAGAAGGGGATTTGCAGCCATTTGACTTTGCGCAAGTTCTGGGCCATGTGCCCGAATTGGCACGTCTTTCTGTCACTTTGGACACCTGGCAGCCATGGGCGCCTATGGATAGCAGTGAGCTTCACCCGTCCCACTGGGAGATTTTGGCAGCGGGGATTCATGCGCGTCGTGAGGCTTATGCAGGTTTTGTGGTACTACATGGCACAGACACCATGGCATACACGGCCTCTGCCTTAAGTTTTATGCTCCAAAACTTTGGAAAGCCCATTCTCTTTACGGGGAGTCAACTCCCCATTGGGGTCATGCGAAGTGATGCAAGGGAGAACTTAATTACTGCCTTGGAGCTTGCGATGCAGGGGACAAAAGATCAGCCGCTGATTCAGGAGGTTGCTATCTATTTTGAAAACCAACTTTTACGTGCGAATAGGGCCTACAAGCGATCTTCTCAGGCCTTTAGTGCTTTTGAGAGTCCTAATTATCCACCGCTTGCAGAAGCGGGCGTGCTCCTGCATGTGAACCAAAGTAACCTTTGGCGGCCTACGGGACCTTTTACGTATGTTCCGAAGATCGCTACAAGGGTGGGCGTTTTGCGCTTTTTTCCAGGTTTGGATCAGGCGTTTGCACGCAGTATCTGCCTGGAGTCTGGACGAGACGTTGTTATTCTGCACAGTTTTGGAAGTGGGAATGCACCCAATTGGCCTTGGCTCTCAGCGATTTTGGAAGAAGGTCAGGATCGCGGTGTGTTGTTTATAAATGCTTCACAGTGTCCTATGGGGGGCGTAAGTCAACCGGCCTATGCGGCATCTCGAACGATGCGTCTTGCAGGGGTTCTTTCGGCGGGGGATATGACGATCGAGGCTGTTTTGACTAAAAGCATGTGGCTCTTGGGCCAAGGAAAGCAAGGTCAGGCTTTTCGCAAGGGATTTGAGGCAAATATTGCGGGAGAGCGTAGCTTATAATCCGAACAACGCTTCTGCGATCTCAGTCTGTATGGCTTGCTGCTTGTCCATCGCATACCATTTGTGCAATTCTTCAGAATACGTGTGTGCAATGGACGGATCGGCTTTTATCCTTGCCACCAAATCCATCGCATAGGCAGGCCGTGGTCCCCATTCCTTTTCTACCTCCCAGTTTTCGGTGAGTTTAAGCGTTTTTGGAATGCTACGGCCCCCGTTGGTGAGGTGGGCGTCTATCAGTTCCAAATGCGCATCGCGAAATACTACGCGAACTTCCAAGCGGCCGCTGCTAGCGCGCTGCATGGCGGCTTGAACGGGAATGATTTGTGCACCATCCCCACACCAGTGTTCATTCACGATTAACCATTTACTCCCCATCGCTACCTGAACACAGGCCACCTCCACTTCAGGATTTAATCTGAATCGACTCATCAAACGTTTTACACGCTGCTGATTTAGGGCAAGGTAACGGTCCATGCCCGACAGGTCTTTAGGAACGGCCTGAAGCAAGTCGAACAAATAGGCTTCAATTGGAAGGGCTTTTTCCCAGTAGTCTTGGTAAGAGAGGGGTGGAGGCATGAGCACAAAGGTCATCATTGGGCGGGAGTTTGAAACATTTTATGGGCATGCCTTTTGTGTATCTTTGCCGCCCACAACACATTAGGAGAGGTGTCCGAGTGGCTGAAGGAGCGCGCTTGGAAAGCGCGTGTACGGGTAACCGTACCGGGGGTTCGAATCCCCCTCTCTCCGCAAGCCTAGGGTACCAAAATGTACCAAAATGCTCAAAACCAACGTTTTGGGCATTTTTTTTGCCCAAACGGGTGTAACAAAATGCACCAAAATGCACCCCTGTTGGGTGGCTTAGCGGGTTGACTTTTTAGAAACCCAAAAAAGTCAACCCAGCAATGTTACAAAATGGTACATAATGGTACTGATGGTCAGTGAGTTACGAGTAGGTTTTTTCGTCTAAGTTTACCACCTTTGAAATGGAAATGGAGGGCTTAATTAACGTTAAGTCAGATGTACAACGAGAGATCAAGTTATTCGCTGGTGTTTTTGATCAGCAGAACGAAACCGAAGGTAAATGGAGAATGTCCTATTTACCTGAAAATCAACATTAATGGGGACAAAAGCAGGTTCCCGGTAAAGCGCCACATTCTACCCGACAAGTGGGATTCCAAGCGGACTAGAATGAAAGGACGCACCAAAGAGGCCGAGGTGTTCAACAACTACCTAGACGCTATCAAGCTCAGAGCCAATAAGTTATACAATGAGCTTTTGGCTACGAATGCGGAGGTAACATCCCAAATGCTGAAAGATGCCATTCTGGGAACCAATGAAGCCCGGCCTAAAACCATCATCAGTGTGTTTGATGACTATGTGGAACGCCTTCGTTCCCTGCTTGGTAAAGAAACCACGTACGCCAATTTCCAAAAGTACCGGACGACCCGGAATCACCTCCAGGCCTATTTGCAGAAAGCCTACCGGGTGAGTGATGTAAGTATTAAGCGAATTGACCACAGCATGATTGAAGGTTTTGAACACTTTTTGAAAACGGAAAAAAGCTGCAGCCACAATACGGCAATCAAGTTTCTTCAAAATGTAAAGAAGATCACCAAGGACTGCATCAAGCGAGGATGGCTGCAAAAGGATCCCTTTGCTAACAAAGGTCTTTCCTTAAAGGAAGTGAGCCGTCCGTATTTGAACGAAGAAGAACTCAACCGCATCCTTGCCCTAGAATTGCAAATTGAGCGCTTAGAACGCGTCAGAGACTATTTCCTGTTCGCTTGCTTCACTGGCCTTTCTTATGCCGATGTAAAGAAGTTTACCAGAAAGGAAATCGAAATCACGGATTCCGGCAAGTGGGTCAAAACCCGCCGAAAGAAAACCGGTGGAATCGTTTACGTTCCGATCCTGGATGTAGCCTGGCAAATCATTCAGAAGTACAATCCCTATTTCGATCAGCTCATGCCGGAAGATCCTGTGCTCCCTATCATGAGTAACCAGAAGATGAACGGCTACCTGAAAGAAATTGCGGATCTGGCAAAAATCTCCAAGCAGTTGAGTTACCACATCGCTAGGCACACGTTTGCGACTACCGTAACCATGCTCAATGGCGTGCCCATTGAAACGGTGAGTAAAATGCTTGGACATAAGAACATCACATCCACACAGCACTATGCAAGAATTGTGGACAACAAGGTCAACAAGGACATGAAAGTCTTGGCTGAACAGTTGGATGGAAAGATGGTCGTGAACTGGAGTTAAGAACAATAAAGCCCGCAGGAGCAATACCTGCGGGCCATAAATATTATTATGGACGAAGAGAAATTTAGAATCAAAACCTATGGATTTGGTGAGCTTGCCCAGCTCTACCTACCCGATGCAACTCCCATGAGTGCTTCTAACCGACTACGCATTTGGATCACCCGGAATAAAACCTTGATGGATAAACTTCATAATCTGGGTTACGTCAAGAAGACGCGATTACTTACGCCGGAGATGGTCAAAGAAATCGTAGCTGTGATTGGAGAGCCTTAATTCAGTCCTCTGGCGGTTATGCAAGGTGGGTTCAAAAAATTTCGAACCTTTTCTGGGTTAATACCGTCTAGAATTTGAAATGCTTGATAAGTCATTAATGAATATAAACCGGATCTAAAGGAAGAAGCTCCGGGATTGTCAACAAGGGTAATCGTAAAAAATCTTCCTTGTGTGTGCCTGGTAAAATTTTTAATACTGTATCCGAAAATCTATGTCCTGACTTCTTAATTAACAGAGATTTTATTG
>LICG01000017.1 GCA_001438205.1 Cryomorphaceae bacterium BACL7 MAG-120322-bin74 | reverse complement strand
GATTTTCGTGTCGCAGATGTGGCCCGTGGCGGACAAGGCGCTCCCTTGGTGCCTTTAGCCGATGCCTGCTTGTATTCCGAATACCCTATTTGCCTGAATATAGGCGGATTTTCAAACGCCAGTTGGGACATAGAGGGTCAAAGGAGAGCGGGTGACCTGGGACCTGCCAATCTTTTGATCAATCATTTTGCGCAACGCCTAGGAATACCCTTTGATCCAGGCGGACAAAATGCCCAAAAATGGACAGCAGATACCGCCACTTTAGAGACGCTACGTCAATTGCCTTTTTATGGGCAATCCTTCCCGAAAAGCCTTGGGCGTGAGTGGGTAGACCAGGTGGTTTTGCCCCATTTTGCATCACTGACAGATCAGACGGCACTCGCCACAGCTACCACACATGCTGCATGGGCCATCTGCCATGGCATACAAGATGCGCCATTAGGCACCATTCTAGCGACAGGAGGCGGCGCACTCAATGACTTCCTGATCGCAAAAATTAGGATAGGGTCAGGTAGAAAAGTCGTTATCCCAACGGCCGTTGAGCGAGATTTCAAAGAAGCCATTTGTTTTGCTTTTCTAGGATTACTTCGCCTTCGCGGAGAGACCAATGTGTGGTCCTCGGTGACAGGGTCCCGTGAAGATGGATGCGATGGCATCATCTATGTATAGGAACCATGAGCGGTCATGGTAGAACCACCATTCCCCCCTACATTTACGACCCAACTCTAACAGCTCCACTGCCCATGTACATGCTCATGATTGCCGTTTTTGTCCTCGGATATGCTGCTATTGCTTTTGAACACAGTTTAAAAATTGACAAAGCCGCAGCAGCCTTGGTGACAGGGGTAGCTTGTTGGACAATCTACGTTTTCGGTGGGGCCGAAGTGCACAATGCTGAACATCAGCTTTTAGAGCATTTGAGTGAGATTTCGGGCATCCTCTTTTTCTTGCTGGGCGCCATGACCATTGTTGAGGTAGTGGATGCGCATGAGGGATTTTCGGTGATTACAGACCGCATTCAAACCAAAAGTTTGCGCGTACTTCTTTGGACCATTGCCCTATTGACCTTCTTCTTTTCAGCCATATTAGACAATTTAACGACCTCTATCGTGATGATTTCCTTGCTCCGCAAACTCATCAAGGACCAGCCTATACGCTGGCTATTTGCCGGTATAGTGATCATCGCGGCTAATGCAGGTGGTGCATTTTCGCCTATTGGGGATATAACCACCACAATGCTCTGGATTGGTGGGCAGATTTCTGCTGCGAATATCATTGCCTATTTGATTGTCCCGTCGGTTTTTTGCTTGCTCGCGCCCCTCCTCTATCTCACCTTCACCTTGAAAGGAGAGGTTATTCGACCCGACGCCGAACCGCATAAAGAAGGCGAGCATTCCATTAGCCGGTCAGAACAAGTCACCGTCCTCTTTGCGGGTGTAGCCGGGCTTCTATTTGTCCCGGTATTTAAAACGGTTACGCATCTCCCTCCCTTCATGGGCATGATGTTTAGTTTGGGCGCCTTGTGGATCATTACCGATACCATGCACCGAAGCAAGTCCCCTTCCGTTCGCCGTCAAATCGGCGTATTGGGCGTTCTGCGCAAAGTAGACACCCCCTCTGTCCTGTTTTTCCTAGGGATTCTATTAGCCGTAGCAAGCTTGCAGACCGCTGGACACCTAACGGACCTAGCAACGGCACTAGACAAGAGCATCGGGACGGATTCAGATCGGGGCATTTACATCATAGGCTCTATTATTGGTGTGCTCTCATCCATTGTGGACAATGTGCCTTTGGTTGCTGCCTCCATGGGGATGTATGATATTGACGCCACGCCTTATTTTCAACAAGATGGTTTGTTTTGGGAATTCCTCGCCTATTGCGCGGGCACCGGTGGCTCCTTGCTTATTATTGGCTCTGCATCAGGCGTTGCTGTGATGGGCCTGGAACGCATTCCTTTTGGTTGGTACATCAAGAAGATTAGCTTTTTGGCCTTGATTGGCTATGTAGCCGGAATTGGCGCATACATCCTACAGCACATTTATTTTGTGTAACGAAACCTTCGGCACCAAATTTGTTTCTTTACCGTTATACTCTAAACATCCTCTGACATGCTTCTGTCTTTTTTACAAATCGAACTCCCCGGTAATGCCGCCACCGCTATCCCTGGCGCAGAACCCATCACGCAAGAGACCCTGAGCATCATGGATTTGATGCTCTCTGGTGGCATCGGCGGCCAGATTATTATGGGCCTCATGGTGCTTTTGTCCGTGGCCATGGTGTACATCTTCGTCAACCGTATATCTGCCTTAAAGCAGGCGAATACGATAGACCCGCAGTTCATGAAGGACATCAAGGACCACGTCGCCTCCGGTAATGTTCAATCGGCCATCAATCTTTGTGAGCGCTCAAATAGCCCGGTTGCTCGGATGATTTTAAAAGGACTTACCCGCATAGGCAAGCCTTTGCAAGACATTTCTGCTTCGATTGAAAACCAGGGGAAATTGGAGATTCAACGACTAGAACGCAATCTTCCCTACTTGGCAACCATTGCGGGTGGCGCCCCCATGTTGGGCCTGCTGGGAACGGTGATCGGAATGATTTTAGCCTTCCAAGAGATGGCGAATGCAGGCGGTGGCGTGCAGATTGACATGCTCGCTGAAGGCATTTACGTAGCTATGACCACCACGGCAGCTGGACTCGTCGTAGGTATCTTCGCGTATTTTGGCTACAACTTCCTTGTTACGCGTGTGGAATCTGTCATTTACATGATGGAAACCTCTAGCACGGAATTCTTGGATCTTTTGGACGAACCCGTTTGATCTGCGCAAGATGAATTTACGAAACCGCAACAAGGTATCCGCCGAATTTAACATGTCTTCCATGACGGACATGGTCTTTCTTTTGCTCATCTTTTTTATGTTAACCTCCACGTTGGTTACCACTAGCGCTTTAGATGTCATTTTACCTAAGAGCAAGGCCCAAACCGTCAAAAAATCAACGGTGACCGTCACCATCAATCCAGCATTGCAAGTATCCGTCAATGCTCATTTGGTCGATCCAGCAAATCTGGAAATGGCCATTCTAGAGGGCGCCGCGAGTGACCCCGAGGCCGTGATTATTCTTAGAGTTGATGGCAAAGTTCCGACGGAAGAAACAGTCCGTATTATGGACATTGCCTATCGCAACCGAATAAAAATGGTCCTTGCTACCGACCCAACCTAAAGAGGGAATCGTGATGTATTCGCAAGAAGAACAAGATAAGAAAGACACACGACGCGGCTGGGTAACCACCCTGACGGCGCATGCCTTGCTTTTGCTCTTTTTTGCCTTTGTGGGCATGACCTACCAGAACCCACCTCCAGAAATGGGAATCCCGGTGAACTTTGGCTACGAAGAAGACGGCTTGGGCGAAAGCGCTGCAGCACCCGCTGAGGCGGCAAGCACCCCAAGCACATCCACGTACGAAGCCACAGAATCTGCGGTAACACAAGATCTTGTGGATGCAGTGGCCCTGCCCGATACGCCGAAGGAAAAGCCTAAAACGACCACCCCCGACACGCCAAAGGAAACCAAAAAGCCGCAAGAGCCGGAAAAACCCAAAGTCGACGATGCCTTGAGCAATCGATTAAAGGGAGGCTTTACCAATGCAAGCAGTAATCCCGGAACAGGTTCTGGACAAGGTTCGACTGCGGGCAGTGGAGACCAAGGCAAGCCTAATGGTGACCTGCAAGGGAATGGCTTAGGGAATGGCGGAACGGGGAATACGGGGGATTATCAACTCGGCAGTCGCCGTGCACTCGACCGCCCAAAGCCTGTATATGATTGTGAAGGAGAGGGGGTAGTCGTGGTGCGCATCTGGGTAAACCGCAATGGGGTGGTGCAACGTGTAGAAGGCGGCGTAACCGGCTCTACTACTTCGCAGCCCTGTTTGATTGCCCGCGCTGAAGAAGCTGCAAGAAAGACCCGATGGGAGGGCGAACCCTCAGCAACAGACCTCCAGATGGGCACGATCCGCTACCGCTTTAGCCGAACGTGAACCATTACCAAGAGACACTGGATTGGCTGTATGCCCAACTCCCGGTGTTTCAACACCAGGGGGCATCCCCAAGCTATAAACTTGACCTGAGCAAGACCATTTCGTTCATGTCTCTTCTTGGAAATCCAGAACGAGCTTTCCCCGTCTTTCATGTAGCGGGGACCAATGGAAAAGGGTCCACTTCACACATGCTTGCAAGTTGCTTGCAAGAAGCCGGATACCGGGTTGGCCTTTATACCTCACCCCATTTAGTCGATTATAGAGAACGCATCCGCCTCAACGGCCAGCTCATTTCAGAAGCATCCGTTACCGAGTTTGTGGACAAATGGAAGACCGAACTCCTTGCGCGCAAACTGAGTTTCTTTGAAATGAGTGTAGGCATGGCTTTTTGTGCCTTTGCTGAGGCAAAGGTGGATGTAGCCGTTATTGAAGTGGGTTTAGGCGGGCGACTTGACAGTACCAATGTTGTACACTCGATTGTGACAGGCGTGACAAGTATTGACTTAGATCATCAGCTTTACTTGGGTGACACGCGTGCTGCTATTGCCCGAGAAAAAGCCGGCATCTTTAAAAAAGGCATTCCTGCCGTTATTGGGATCCGTGATCAAGAAACAGAGCCTGTTTTTCTGGAGGTAGCAAACGCCGCACAAGCACCCGTTCATTGGGTACCAGCCACACCTCATGAGGCCCTCCCATCCGATCTATTAGGCGACTACCAAAAGGACAACCAACAGATGGCCCTCTGCATGCTTGACGCACAAACTTCCTTTCTTGTAGATGCAGCAGCAAGACGCAGAGGAATGGCCCATGTAATCCCCAATACGGGTTTACAAGGTCGTTGGCAGGTTGTCCATGAGTCGCCTTTCACCGTGTTGGATACTGCCCACAACCCCCATGGGTTGCGGGCCGCCATGGCGCAGTTTGTCTCCATAGGAGAGGGCGCCATGCATATTGTCATCGGGATGGTAGGGGATAAGGACATTGCCGCCGCACTCGCCTGTCTGCCCAAAGAAGCCCATTATTATTTCTGCGCACCTTCTATTCAAAGAGCCTTGGCGGCTGAACGGCTTCGGTTAGCCGGTGCTGCTTTGGGCTTAAGAGGGGAATCTTTTTCAGATGTACATGAAGCGTGGAAGGCAGCGCAAATGAATGCAACAGAGCAGGATCGAATCTATATTGGCGGCTCCACCTTTGTGGTGGCTGATGCCTTGCGCTAAAAGCGCCAGCTGATACCTGAATTCACCCCATAGGTGAAATTGGGAACATCCGTCCCAGCAGGGTATGCGTCATAATTTAAATTCCCTGAGACCGTTAGATTTAAACGCGGGGAAATCGGGGTACTAAACCGACTGTTGATCACCACCCGAACGTCATCCCATTCCAGGATTTGCGGCTGATAATACGCAATCGTATTCCATCGGTACTTTTCTTTTAATAGCAAATCCAAACTCATATAGGTGCTCATCCGCAAGACGGATTCAAACACCCCCGTAACAGACTCAATGTCTAACTCATACATCACCAACGGGCTAAGAAAAAAGTTGACCGACTTAGTATTGATGGCCTGAAACCTAGGGCCACCGCCATAGTTGAATCGTTGTGCAATACGCATGGGCTTGTTGGACTGCCATTGAAAAAAGAGCTCACCTGTCCAACGGTCATCGAGCTCAATATTATAGCGGCCATGAACAAACCCATTTTGCTCAAACAGGATAGCATCCCCTCCTACCCGTGTTGAAAGGTTTCCATTAAATATTCCATAGTAAGACTCCTTGCCCACCGTTTTGCGAAAATTGGCAGAGGTGCTCAAGCGCAAAAGCATGGCCTGCGTGCCGCCAAAATAAAAGCTCCCATCTAAAACGCCGTGCGTACCAGGTTCGTTACCGGTAAGACCACGCATGGCTTCCACATTCACCACCTGGGCATGGAGACCTGTGGCTAGGATGGTCAAAATCAAGAGGAGTATGCGGCGCATAGCACAAATGTAATGGGAAGCAGCTTTGGCGTACCTTTTTCCTATGAAAAGATGTCTCTTTCTTCTGCTTTTTCCTTTTGCCCTTTCCGCGCAAAACAATGACCTTGTTCAACGCATTGACGCCTTTCAGGGAGATCTATCTGAAACTTTCAAGGTAAAGACGCTAAACCTTGGGGGAGAATCTCTTGGTGCATTAGAAAATGAGACCCCTGAATACCGCACGGACTTTAAGCTAGAAGGCCTTGAGCGAAAACTGGATAACCTTGAGCGCAACGTAAAATATGATGTGTTTATTCACGTGTTTCAATTTGGTGGTATAGATGACTTGAATTGGGCCATGAAGCGCTGGTTGCCGGACTTTTTAGATGGTTCGGCCATTCGTCCCGGGCGGGATACGCGCACCGTTCCACACGTAGACCCGAGCATCGTGGTCATTGATGGCACCACGATCACGGTCATGACGCATCCCTGTGCCCAATTCAATGTGACGGACTATCGAGATTGGCGGACAAAACTCCTCACGTATTTTGGCAGTCCTACAGCCGTCATCATTGAGGTGGCAGGCTGTGAGGGTCCTTTGATGTGGTCCAAGAATCCCCCAGATCCAAGGGACCGAACGTGGAAATAAGACCTTGACTAGACCAATGCATTCCGATAGCGGTTTGCATATGCCGCTCATGCACCCACACCTTTCCTTCTAAATCGGCGACTGTGCGGGCAACACGCAGAACGGACTGGGCTGATCGTTCCGCCATTCCAGCACTTTTTTGCCAAGATCGAAGGATCTCAAAGGCTTCCTTTTTTGCTGAAATATCCTTCCATAAGGCCTCGCCTTTTAGCCTAGCATTATACGTCCCATTTCGGGCCAGTTGTAATTGGCTTGCATGGCGCACTTGAAATAAAATTTGTTCCCATTCAACCCAAGGGTCCTCTGCGTCACTTTGCACTTGTGCACATAGGTGAAATCGATCTAACCAGGGTGCCGAAAATCTGCGTTGGTAAGCCAAAGCCCTTGAAGGAGTACATTGGCACATCAGGGTGCTGTGGCCCGAGAATCCACAAGGACAAGGATTGCTAGCGGCCAAAACATGCACATCGGAGAGCGCCTCCTCTAAGGGCTTTCTAAGGGATTCTAAAGCACGAATGGGCCACTCTCCTACCTCATCTAGGAAAAGGACCCCCCCGTGGGCCTGTTGTATCCAACGCGCTATTTGGATACGCGGACTATTCGGAGGAACAGGTTCTACGAAAGGAATGGGTCCTTCTACATGCATGGTCATTTGCCATATTGCGCGGGCCAACTCCGTTTTACCCGTCCCAGGTGGACCTACAAAAAAGGCAGGGTGACGGCCCGCAGTCAAAACCTGGAGTTGAAATTGCAACAGCGCGCTTAACCGCATGGGCAGGAATGGAGGCTTAGATGCGTTCCGGCCGACCGCAGCATCAAATCTTTGGCCATCGGACAGGTATGCAAAAATTTCAGCTAGATTACTGACCCCAACAACTTCTGGAATATCGGCAAAGGCATGTTTCCATACCAATGGAACAAAGTAGATCAGCGAGACATCGATCAAAATACGAGGTACTTCCATTCCTACTGGCACATGAATATGCCCGCGAAGATCCAATTGTCCCAGCGCCCAAAATCTTCTCGTGTCCTGTAGTGTCCATTGATTTGACCCTATCAACACCCCGATAGCAAGCGCAACATCCGCATAGCTTCCCAATGGCTGACCTTGTTCTGGCTTGGCTAATACCGTAATACGCTTGCCCGGCCAGCGCCATCCAAATGACCGAAAAGCGGCATGCAGCCTTTGTGGAATCTCACGAGACTGCGGTTGACGCCGGCCCGTCCATTGAAAGGAATAACCAGGATGCACCCCCACTTGAAGGGCCACCGATTGCCCATCGGCAGGAGAAAATGTAAAGAGATCCTGTACCATGGCAGCAAGGTGTTCCTCTGCGCAGGGTCAAGCGGTCGCGCCATGGTAAAAACGGCAAATATTTTGGCTGGCCTACTTTTTTGACAAAACCAATCCAGTCTGGGCAACCTGTTGAATCGCCTTCTTTACCGCTTCTATTGAGTGATCTCGACAGGCAAAATCACCACGTGAACAGGTGGATGTTCCATAAATGCTGCAAGGAGCGCAGGTAAGTCCATGCGGCACCAGATGCTGCGCTGGGCTGGAATTATAGGGAACAAACCCTGCTTCCGGCGAAGTTCCCATCCAGAGCGTCACACAGGGCGTTTGATAGAGCGCAGCAAGATGTTGGTTAGCGGAATCCATGACCACGGCAACTGCCGCTGATGACCAAATCTGCGCCTCTTGCGCTGGGCTAGAATAAAGGACTTCAGGACCTTGCCATGTGGCCACTTCCTCTTCTTGTCCCATCAAGGTAACCGTTCCGCCACATCCTTTCCACCAAGTGGCCAGTGTATACGCATCTTCTAAATTCCAGCGTTTACTTGCATGCGCGGCAAAGGGTGCCAATAGCAGATTGGTACTCATGTTACGCGGTGTCACCTGCCTACTAACCGGCCATGAAATCGGGAATCCTGCTTCAGCAAAAGCTTCTGCGTAACTTGACTGTACGGGGGGAAGAGAAGACCTCTCACGACGCAAATATGCTTTTCTAGCGCCGCGATGCTTCTGCAGTCGTCCAATCTGGGCACCGAATCGAGCAGCTAACCAAGTGCCCATCCTCGTCCGCATATGCGAATGCGCATCTACCCATGCCACGGGGTAAGAACTGCGCAGCCATCCCCACCAAAATAGTTGCAAAGAAAAAGGGTTGCCATAGGTCTTGTCGACATCTAGACCCACCTTTTCAATTTGCGGATGCTCGGGTAAATGCACCAAAAAACGGGGACGCGTAAAAAAGGTCAACCGAACAGACGGATATGCATTGGCCACAGCCTCTATAACAGGCCATAAAAGGAGCACATCGCCAAGGGCTGAAAAACGCACGACGGCAATCCTTTGATTCTGCATAACCTACTTAACGCCGTAGAGTGCAGGATTCGTGTCCGGGTCATTGTAGAGCTTATGCTGCGCATAGAGTTGATAGCGGACTTTTCCTGTTTGAAGGTCCTCGATCAGGATATCAATGGCCTCTGAAAGTTCTGTGTTTTGGGCCTCCAGAACTGCATAACGCTGTGCAGCCTTTGCATAATCTCCCTCTGAGCGTTCCACTTCTATTTTCATGTGGTAACGTTTGAGTTGAAGGATGCACAAACGATCTAATGCCCAACCGAGTGATTCGGTCCTTGCTTCCGCATCCTTGACGAGTGATGAGGGGGATAAACGTTTTTGCAATGCTTTGTCCAGATGCTCCACTGCATCCGTTCGCGCCTGGTTTAGGGCATCTATACGACGCTTTAGGGTCAGTACCTTTTCACCGCTGAGGTCGGAGCGACGGATTTCATCTTCCAAATGCCATTGCACGGTGTCAATCCACGCTTTAGCATAGAAATCTTCAGAGAGCGAATCCGCCAAAGAAGGTTTTGGACAAACCGCATCTAGATCGGATTGAGCATGATAGTCCGCAATCGCATCTTGATAGAAGGAAATCGCCCATCGAGCAGAGAGTGGCATCCTAATGACGCTTGTGGAATTCTGCTATCCCCTCTTTCAGCCATTGCCTGAACTTGGCAACATCAGGATCCCAAGCAGCATGGCCATTTAAGGGCGTCCAGTCACCATGCGGATCGATGATGACATAATAGGGCTGAGCATTGGCCGCAAAGGTAATTGCCTGGAAATCACTCCACTTCTGACCCACGCGTTTGATGCTACGACCTGCTGCATTAGTGTATTGCTCTTCCGCGGGCAGTTCGACAAATTCATCCACATACAAGGAGACTAGGACGACTTCTTCAGCCAATAAAGCATGCACGCCTGCATCTATCCACACTTGCTCCTCCATCTTACGGCAGTTGACACAACCCCAACCGGTAAAATCTAGCATAATCGGCTTATTGACTTGCTTGGCGTAGGCTTTTGCCTCATCTAACGTATTGAAGCAGGGCAAGCCTTCAGGGCAAGCCGTACCCGTATACCCAGAAACAATTTCTGCGGACGCACCACCCAAATAAGCGCCACCCGGAGATTCGGCATAATGCGCTGGCGGTGGAAACCCAGCCACCAAGCGAACAGGTGCGCCAAATGTGCCAGGCAATAGATAAAAGGCCAGGATGAAGAACGAAGTACCAAAGAGCATGCGGGGCACACTGAGGGTTTCTACTTTGTCGTCATGGGGCATTCTGAAGGCCCCAAAAAGATAGAGGGCAATCATAAAGGAAAGGCCCGTCCAGATAGCCAAAAAGAGTTCACGGTTGATCCAATGCGCTTGCCATGCCATGTCGGCCGTGGACAAAAATTTCATGGCAAAGGCCAGTTCTAAGAAACCCAAAACGACTTTGACCGTATTCATCCAGCCACCTGATTTAGGCAGTGACTGCAACCAACCTGGGAAGGCTGCAAATAGCATAAAGGGCAAGCTCAAAGCGAAGGAGAACCCGAACATACCTAGAGCTGGGCCGAGCAATTCACCTGTTTGGCTCGCACGAACGAGTAGGGATCCAATCAAAGGACCCGTGCAACTAAAGGACACTAAGGCCAAAGTGAAGGCCATAAAGAAGATGCCTATCAATCCACCACGCTGGGAGAGATTATCTGTTCCATCTACCCATTTGCTTGGTAAGGTGATTTCAAAAGCACCAAAGAAACTAATCGCAAAAATGACAAATAGGGCAAAGAAGAATAAGTTAAACCATGGATTTGTGGCCATCGCATTCAACGCATCCGGTCCCGCAATCAACGTGATCAGCAAGCCCAAGGCTACGTAAATCACATTAATGCTCACGCCATAGGTAAAAGCCTTGGTGACCCCTTCCGCACGCGTCTTGCTTTGCTTTAGGAAGAAGCTTACCGTGAGCGGAATCATAGGGAAGATGCACGGCATAACAAGCGCCAAGAAGCCCCATCCCATGCCTTCTAAAAAGATGGACCAAGTGCCTTGGGTCATGACCGTTTCATCAGCGGGGGGAATGGGCGACTGGTCTACGGGGCTGTTGACTGCCGCTATTGCATCGCTTTCGCTCATCGTGCGTTCTTTCGAAGCTTCGGAACCATCTGCAACCATTTGTTCTTCGGTGGGCATACCCCCTTCATCCGCAGAGGCAGCATTTTTACCTGCCGGAATCTTGAAGGTCAAGGGGATGTACTCAGGGAAGAGGCACATTTCATCATTACAGACTTGGAAAGAAACCTCAGCTACGATAGTGAGGGCAGCGAGCCCTTCGACAGTGGCCTTTTGCACAAAACGCGCCTGTTTTTCAAAGTACGCAAGGTCCCTATTGAACTGCTTGCTGAATTCGGTGTGTGGCTTCGGCTCACTCCATTCGCCCTGAAGGGTCAGCCTAGGGTTAGGCGTAAAGGCAAAGGCGGTTGGGATAGGGCCGTCATCACCGGAAGTGCGCGAATACATATGCCATGTGCCCTCAATACGGGCATCTGCAATGAGTTGTACGCTGCCGTCATCGGCCCGCTTAACAGATGTTTTCCATGAAACGGGTTCAATGATCTGCGCTGGGAGGAGCGTGGGGAGGGCGAACCAAAAGGCGGCCAACATAAAGCGAATCGCTGTCTTCATAGAACAAAAATAACCCTTCTACGCCGCCTAATCATCTTCTGTCCATCGGCATATCCCCGTTGTTTGGTCCGACACCGCTATCAGGCGAGACAGGCGCGCACCTGGAACCCAGTATACTTCTCCTGAAGATTGACTTTTAGCCAAGACGTAAATCACCTTTCGCAAGGCCGCAGGAACTTTGGCTTCTGTCAGGATATCCGACACCTTTTTCCGGCCAGTCATTCCTAATGGATACATAAAATCGCCTTCTTGCCAAGCCCGCCAAACCCATTCTGTTTCGCGCGAAATCGCCATCACAGGAGCCCTCAGCGATCCAAGATTGAGCATGGTTTTTGCATTTTCCACATGGATGTTCCAACGCTTTGCTACACACCATTGGGTTCCATCCCAGAAGGGACCCTCTATTTTTTGCGTCTTTTGTGTGACGGATATACACGGAGTGATCGTGGGTATTGTGCTATCAGGCAACAATAACAAACCTTCCCGATCTGCCCACATTTGCCAGCCATCGCGCTCCAACATGGCCCCAACTTGGGAGTTTGCCAAGGCACGCACTGCCTCAATATCAAAGGCCCCACGGTCCCGAAGGATGTACCATAATATGAGGGCAGAATGCGGGTGATTCAGCACATCTCGGTAGATCACATACGCCCCAGGAATCGCTTTAGAACGGCCTTCATATAGGACCCTTTCGCGTCGAATAGAAGTGTCTACAAAGGCTTGTAATTCTCTCAAATTCTTTAAGGTTGTATGCAATCCCGCCGAGGCTTGAGGCACTGCAGCGACTAAAGGCGGCACCACATGGTGCCGAATATAGTTGCGTGTATAAGCATCTGTTGCGTTGCTTTCATCCTCGCGCCATGGAATGTGGAAGGATTGTGCCTGTTGGTCGATTTTTTCTTTGGGAACCGCCCAAAAGGGTCGCATCACATTTCCTTGAACCGGCGATAAAGCCACCAATCCATCCAGCCCTGTGCCTCGGGCCGCATGAAAAAGAAAGGTTTCTGCGGCATCATTTGCATGGTGGGCTAGAATAATGGCATCGTGCTTGCCTTTTGCCCTATAGCGTTTCGCGGCATCATACCGCAAGGTTCGCGCACGGGCTTGGAGATCTGCTGCATCTTTAAAATTGGAAGGTGCCCTTTCTATATGGCATGGGATAGCGCGCTCCTGTGCCCACATTTGGACGAGCTGTTGATCCGCATCCGATGCTGCGCCGCGCAATCCGTAGTTGACATGGAGGAGATGAAATGCATAGCCTAAACGAAACAAGGTATCCGCCAAAACCATAGAGTCTTGGCCTCCAGAGCAGAGGAGTAAAAAAGAAGTTGCATCTGGTGCGTTTTCTGCCAGAAACTGCTTGACTTCTTTTTCTAATGCTGTGGTCTTCATGCTTCCCAAGGATTTTCAAGCGCGGCAATGGGGGCCTTCATTTTCAATTGCAGTTCTTCCCATTCTGCCTTTGGATCTGCCAAGACGGTGAGGGCAGATCCCGCCCAACCATGCCATGTTTGTCCATGGTGGATCAGGCTACGGATGACAACATTGAAATCACATTCTCCATTGGGCTGCACATAGCCCAAGGCACCAGAGTACCAACCGCGGCGAGCCGTTTCTTCTTCGTCTATTCTTTGCATGGCGCGGATTTTGGGTGCGCCCGTCATGCTTCCCATCGGGAAGCTGGCCTGCACCGCACTGAGCCAATCTGCCTCTGGCGTTAGATCTGCACAAACCGTGCTGACCATGTGATGTACCGTGGGTAGGGTGCGCACCTCAAGATATCGGGGCACCGTCACGCTCCCTTTAATGGCCACGCGAGAAAGGTCATTGCGCACCAAATCCACAATCATGGTGTTTTCGGCACATTCTTTCTCGCTTTGCCTTAAGGCATTAGCCGGCAATTCAATGGACGCTGTTCCTTTGATAGGCTGACTGTACACCCTTCGCTTATCCCCTTCTTTTCGGATGGTTAAATAACGTTCTGGCGAACCCGAAAGCAACCAACCAGAAGGTGAATGATAGACCCCTGCCATAGGGGCATCGGTCCGTTCCTGAAGGGCGCGGTATACGCCCATAGGGTCCACTACCGCCTTTGCTTTCCACCTCGCACAAAGATTGACCTCATACAGGTCGCCTCGATAACAATGGTCCAACAGGGTCTGTGCATGTGCTTCATAATCTGACGCCTGCCATGCGGCACGGAGGGTAGGTCCTTTTTTATCGAAGGATGGGGCAACATCTGAGGTACGTTTTTGCTGCATTCCATACCACCATTGTGCAGCATTTTGCGTATCCTGCGCAAAATGTAGGGTGAGTTCATTCCCTTGACACGTGACCACCCACTCGGGTTCAAAAAACTCTAGATCGGGCGTGTCCTCTTCTGCTTTTGCATGACGACTCAGAGCCGTCGGTTCTAGCACGTTTTTTAGCTCATAGCCGAGCACACCAAATAACCAGGTTGGTTTTGCGCGCCATGCTGCACAAAATGCGGTCCAACCCTCAGCGTCGGCCTCGTGCATCCGGTGCAAGCGCTTACAACCCCCCGCTGCCAGCCAAGAATAGCGATCTAAGGGTTCACAGAAGGCCCCGAGGGCACGACCCGTCTCTAAAAAGGCAAAATGAGAAAAGGTATGGGCAAGCCGGCGCAAGCCCGTCTGAACCTCAGCGGGCGCAGCGTCTAAAACCTGCGCCGTATAGCCCATCTTACGCGTGTATGGCGCGTTTACCCGTTGCGTCGAGAGCCGCCTCTTTGATCGCCTCAGTATAGGTTGGGTGACCGTGACAAATACGGGCAATATCTTCTGCAGAAGCACGGAATTCCATGGCAACGACAGCCTCCATGATCAAATCGGCCGCCCGGGCTGCCACCATATGCACGCCCAAGACTTCATCCGTTTGGGCATCCGCCAAGATTTTTACCATGCCATCCAAATCCATAGAAGCACGCGCACGGCCCAAAGCACGCATAGGGAATGAACCAACTTTGTACGCACGGCCACTGTCTTTCAACTGCGCTTCTGTTTGGCCTACACCCGCAACTTCTGGCCAGGTGTAGACAATGTTCGGTACAAGGTTGTAATCAATGTGCGGTTTTTGGCCTGCTAGATGCTCTGCAACGGCTACCCCTTCCTCTTCCGCTTTGTGTGCTAACATGGCGCCACGGACGACGTCGCCTATTGCATAGATATGCGCAACGGATGTTTGTAAATGGTCGTTCACTGCGATGCGTCCGCGCTCATCCGTGCCAAGGCCCACTGCTTCAAGATTCAGCCCATCCGTATAAGGCTTACGGCCAACTGCTACCAAAACATAGTCCCCTTTGAGTTCAACAGGGGCACCTTTTTTATCGACAGCTGCCACCGTGACTTCTTTGCCCTTGCGCGTGACTTTTTCCACTTTGGTGCTCATATGGAAGGCCATACCCAATTTACGCAGGGTACGTTGGAGTTCTTTTCCGCAGGCGGCATCCATGGCGGGAATCAAGCTGTCCGCATATTCTACCACGCTGACTTCCGCGCCAAGACGCTTGTAGACGGACCCCAACTCTAATCCAATCACCCCACCACCAATGACAATCATGTGCTTAGGAACTTCGGTGAGCTGTAAGGCTTCTGTCGACGAAATCACACGCTCCTTGTCAAAGGTGGCAAAGGGAAGTTCAATAGGTTTTGACCCCGTCGCAATGATGACATTCTTACCGGTAATTTCGGTGCGCGCTTCTCCTGTTACCACCACGGTGTGCGCATCCTTAAAGGTTCCAACCCCTCGGTGAACATCAATGTTATTTTTCTTCATCAAGAAGTCAATGCCTTGGCATGTAACGTCAATGACGGATTGCTTCCTCGCAATCATTTGCTTCATATTGACCACAGGTGTAGCGCCATCAATCCCATGTTCAGCAAAACTGTGAACGGCATTATGGTAATGTTCTGAAGAATCCAAGAGTGCTTTAGAGGGGATGCAACCTACGTTGAGACAGGTGCCGCCTAAGGTGGCATACTTCTCCACGATAGCCGTTTTCATGCCCAATTGCGCACAGCGAATAGCACTTACATATCCACCAGGTCCAGAACCGATGACGATAACGTCGTATTGCATCTCCTTCAATTTTAAATAGGAAGACAAAGGTAGGTCAAGCCGCGTGGATAGCCATTTTAAAGCCTCCTCATTTTGCAGGGGCCTTACTGTAGTAAAACGCTCTAACGCTGAACCCTCTTACGAACTGCTACACTTAGCAACAGCAAGGGGAAAAGCAATGCGCCACCACGGCCGATGAGGTCGCCATATTGGGTGTAAAAGGTCTTTTGATTACGCAGGAATACAGGTGCTGAGGCTAATCCCGTTTCTCCCCATGTTTTCATGGTATGGCTTTGTCCTGTGGGATCAATAAAACCTGAAATACCCGTATTTGCACTTCGGATGATGTAGCGCCTGTTTTCAATGGCCCGAAGTCGTGCAATGTGAAAATGGGTCACATGACCGAGGCTATTTCCCCACCAACCATCATTGGTCATAATGGCAAATAGATTGGCCCCTTTTTGGGCATACTGTCGGACAAAGACCCCATAGTCCTGTTCCCAACAAATAATCGGCGCTACTTTGATCGTGGTATCCGCAAGGGTAAAGACCTCCCTTTCTTTCTGGGTGCCCAGGCTTCCCGTTGTTCCACCGAGCGCAATCGTGGCATCCCCTATCCAAGAGCGCAAGACCTCTCCAAAGGGCATGTACTCTACGCCTACCACCAACTTGGACTTGTGGTAGAATTCCATGGGTTGCCTACTTGTCAATTCAATGGCACTATTGAACGAATCGTAGTAGTGTCTTTTAAGGGCATCAACGGGACGGGATGACGAGGTCTCTTCCCCCGCTTCATAGAGCTCATAGGTGGATGCCCCCAAGAGCAAAGAGGTATGCGGATAGGCCTTGAGAACGGTATCCAATATATGGATGGGCTTAAAGGCATTGCCATACCGTTCTTGGATCCCTTCATGTAGAAAGGTCTCCGGAAAGACAACCAAAGAGGATGGAATTCGTTGCATCCTTGGGTTTTTAGCCATAGGAATATTGCCAAAATCACGGAGAATAGCCTCGGCCCAAAGATGGGCCTGCCATTGGTCAGACGACCTAAACTTTTCGGTATAGGGGTCCATATTGGGCTGTACATAGGTCGCGTAAATGCGTCTGTCCGTGTCCGTACCCGAACCACCCAAAAAGAGGAATTGGCTTAAAAGCAAAGGAAGGCCCCAGACATAGGGAATGGGGGTTCTGAAAATATCTTTCCATTTCTTCCAAACAATCGGACCTTGATGCTTCCGTATTTCTTCAAAAAGGACCAGGTTTGCTGCTAAGAGCCACAAAGTGCCTCCACGATGTCCTGTCCATTCATACCATTGGACAGCCCCCGGACTGGCCGCGAAAATGTGCCCAAGGTCCAACCATGGAAAACTGAAGGCCCAATTCTCATGAAATACTTCGAGGGCTAACCAACCACTCACAAAGGCCCAATAGCCCAAACGCTGCGAATGGTTTTGGGCGACCCAGCCATAAAAAGTCCAAACCGTAGCCATGAGCGCGCCATTGATAAGGACCGTGGCAACCACCCCGGACCAATGCGCATTCCACACCCAATAGGTGGTGCCGAGGTTGAACAAGCCCATGCTTAACCAGGCATACCCAAAGGTCCTTAAGGCCTTCTTGCCCTGCGCTTCTATGCGAATCTGATGCTCAACCCATAACATGGGCACCAGAGCGAAAAGCCACATAATAACAAAGGGATGCGCCTCTGTACCCCATACGCCAGGCCAAAAAAGGCACAATAAAAAGGCGGAACCCGCAGCAAAAAAAAGCTTCTTCATGGACATGCAGTAAAAGTACAATTACCTTTGATGAATGCGATGGATACCCAATGCCCTCACTTTAGGAAACGCTATGATGGGCTGCTTGGCGATCAGCTTACTTGCCGACATGCACTTGGAGGCCATTACGGCCTGCATGATCGCCGCCTTAATCATGGATGTTTTTGATGGCTTTACTGCGCGAAAACTTGGGATTGATGGACCTTTGGGCATTCAACTAGACTCCCTCGCTGATGCAATCACCTTCGGTGCCTTGCCCGCACTGCTCTGGATGCAGGTAGGTTTGACTTTTTTCCCTTTTTGGTTTGCCGCGCTGGGCTTAGCGCCGGCCTTGGCTTCCGTCTACCGCTTGGCGAGATTTAACCTCGGCTTGGCAGGAGCAAAGGGGTTTGTTGGCCTGCCGACTCCTGCTAACGCACTATTCCTACTGGGCGTCGTTTGGTTCACCATGAACGTTCAAGCCTCAGAACAGCCTTATGCGCAATTTGCAGATGGTCCATGGGCATATGTTTGCTTTGCGGCAATCACCCTCTTCAGCGCCTATAGCCTCAACAGCCATTGGCACGTTATGAGTGTAAAAGACATGCCTAAAGGAGGTCCTGCTTTGTGGTTTCGTTTGCTATTTATCGCATTGAGCGTCCTGTTGTTCATAATTTTTCGGTTTGAAGCTTTGGCATTCATCATACCTTTGCTGCTCATCTTTTCAGCGCTTGAAAAGCGTTTATTCAAAATCACTGCCTCATGAAGTTCCGTGCCGAAATTGACGTTATGCCCCTCAAAGCACTGCTAGATCCTCAAGGTAAAACGGTAGGACAAAGCATGGAGAATATCGGCTTATCTGAAATCAGCAATGTGCGCATTGGAAAGCATATCACGCTCGAAATTGAGGCGACCAGCAAAGAAGAAGCCACTGAAAAGGTGGACATCGCTTGTCAAAAGATGCTTGCCAATCCCATTATGGAGAGTTTTACCTTTGAACTGTTCAATCAGGCGTGAATTTTTTAGCCCATTTGGTTCTTTCTCCAGATAGAGAAGAAATCATGTCGGGCAATTTCTTTGCGGATCGCGTGAAAGGCCAAAAATGGCGTGAACTTCCAGGCCTGTATGCTGAGGGTGTTTTACTTCATCGCCGTATTGACTTTTTTGTCGATACCCACCTCGAAGTTCGTTCAGCAAAATCATGTCTTCCTGACGACTTTGGCCTCTTTCGCGGCGTACTCCTCGATGTCTTTTGGGACCATTTTTTAGCACGCGATTTCTTCACATTGACGGGTCAAGACCCGATCGTATTTGTGGAACAAGCCCATCGTGTTCTCGCCAATCATGCCAATATTTTTCATCCTGATGCTGCACGTATGGTTGAGGCCATGAAATCCGGACAATGGTTGCTAGGCTATGCTGACTTAGACCACCTAGACCGCATATTGAACCAAATGAGTGACCGGTTCCCACACAAGAACCCTATGGGGCAGGGCGTCAAAGCCCTGCAAGCTGCCTACTTGCCGCTTTCAAAACACTTTATACTTCTTTGGAAGGACTTGCAGAAAGAGTTTGGCGAAACATAGCGCAGTAAATGTTTGATATTCTGGGGAAATTGGTAATTTCCCTTTATGCTTTCAACAATTAGAGCCCTATTTCGCCTGATTTCATTTGCGCTCTTAATGACAGCTATTAGCATGGCCGTACCCTCAGCACGATGGCTATTTGGCGGAGAGATTGCTTTTCAAGTCCACAGAAGAGGCATGTTTATTATTCATAGAATATTGGGCATCAAGCTGAATATTATAGGCGATTTACCGAAAGATCCTGCACTCATCATGTGCAACCATCCGTCATACTACGATATTTTTTTTAACATTGGACATCGTCAAGCCGTCATGGTGGTGGCCGATCAATTTAAAAATTGGCCCTTCGTTGGCTGGCTTGGACAAGGATTAAATACCATATGGGTACGCCGCCATTGTCCTGATGCAGGAAAAAAAATCAGATATGAAATTGTTCAACGCATCAAAAATGGCCTCAGCATATTTGTCTGCCCAGAAGGGCGCACATCGGGTACGCATGAAATTCATCCTGTCATGCCAGGAATGTTTGTAGAAGCCATGCGCAATAAACTTCCTGTGGTCTTTTACTCCATTCGATATCATTCAGAAGAGATTCCATATTTTCATGATCTAAAAGAAGGTTTTTTACCACATCTGTTTCGCCATTTATGGAATGCTCTTCAACACCCAATAGTGGGAGTAGACTTGCGTATTTCTGCCCCTCGACTAATTGAAGATGTTGATAAAGGAATGTTAGATTTCTATCGATTTAATCGATGGCACCTGCGGAAGCTTTGCAAACAACCGGTGCCTTCCCCAACACATTAATACCTTTTATTAGAGCCAATTGCGTTAAATTATGATGTATTTTGGTGACATTTTATATCTATTAAGGGTGTAGATTATCCCTTGTGGATCAATTGATTTCAAATAATTTAATTGGGCTTTTTGCGCCGCATTCTGAAAAGAACATTGCGGGCATTTTAGCCATTAGCAAACATTTTATACTGCACAAGAAAGTCTCAAGAAAGCAATGCATTTGGACACCCGGCGTACTGCTTCCTAACTTGTATTTTAATGGGGACGGTATTTTGGCAGAATACGCGAATATTTACGGAAAATTGATTTGCATCAACTTCATAAAGCCTTTCACTCTTTTTTGGTCAGATGCAAGTTTTTTACTTTGGAAGGATACGGACACAACTATTCGTGCTTTGACCCCTAGCACAATTTACCAGCTAGAAGGCCCCAGACTGGAGAAACTTACCCTTGAGCATGGCATGGGATATCAAATGGCAAATGCATTAACGACAAAAACAATACTGAATTTCCGCCAAAGATCTGCCGAACTATGCTCCATATTAGGAGCTAAAGATCGCTTAAAATTAGCATTTGATAAAGATCCCGCTATTTTATCACATATTTCTCGGGCAGATTTAGCCGGGTATATGAATTTGACAAGATCTACATTATTTCGTGCTTTGAAGGAATATTATCATGCGTAACACATTATTAGCTAAGCTGAAAACTCAAGCAAAGACTTTAGGTCCCGTTCCCGATTCAGCACTAAATGAATGGATCCCCAAATTGGATGATGCTTTTAAAGGCCCAATCTATTTTAAGAGAGGAGACATCCTTATCCAACAGGATGAAAACTCTCAACATCTCTTTTATCTTCTCAAAGGTTGTGTGATAGAGTCTAGGATTGACGGGGATAAAAATATGACACTTTCTAAAGTACATTCATCAGGGGATTTCATATTCAGCCTGCAAGATTTTACGACCGGACTCCTTTCTCAAACCATTTTCACATGTAAAACCGCCGTATCTCTTTTAAAATTAGATCAGAAAATCCTGCGCCAATTTCAAAAAATGAAAGGTTTTGATATACTGTTCTTTATTATTCAACAAAGTATACTTGGCTCGGACCGAGATTATACATTCAGACTACAAAGTATGTCCCCCGCAGACCACTACAGGTGGCTCAAGGAGCATTCTTCCTTCATAACAGAAAATCTTACTAGGGATCAGATGGCCGCATATTTAGGGATCAGCCGTGCAACCTTTTATCGTATCCTGCAAAAGCGCATTTAAACAGCTTTTCCTCCGCGTCCCAGACCCTGTAGGATAAAAGCAAACGTTTGTATTCCCTTCTATCCGATTATACCCTTCCCATTAAAGGATGTTTGCATATGCTTTGGCCAAAGGCAATTTGTTTCACTTTAACATCCAACTTATGCACATTTTTAAACAGGGTAACACGCCCTTATTCATCGCTGCCTGTTTCCCGTTCTTCCTAAACGCTCAAAATACGGGCAATCAGGATCTTGACTTTGTCATTGATGAAACGGCCATGCTACGTCTTGTCGATGCCAATGGCAGCCCAGCCAGTATGCTGAATTTCCATCTTTTAGGACCTGTCGTTCCTGGGCAAGGAGTTCCTTCGATTCAAGCACAGTCATCCTATCTCCAATACACCTCTGTGAAGGGGGCAAGTCCCGACGACACTAGACAAATAGACGTTGAAATTGTTGGAGGCGCCCTCCCCTCCGGTGTTCAATTAACCGTAAGCCCGTCCTTAAACGGAACGGGGACAATGGGAACAGGTAGCCCTATTACATTAACTTCAGGAAATCTGCATGGCACCCTCATTACAGGAATCAAAAGTGCCTATACAGGTGATGGACCTGGAGATGGCGCCCTACTTACCTACGCCTTGAATTTTGCCACACAAAATCTAGATGCGGCAACCTCAGGTATCGTCACCTTGCGCTATACATTATCCAATAGTTAAGGTAGTATGGCTATTCGAATTGGAGGGCGCTTTGGCGCCCTCCTTCTTTTTGCATTTCTTCCATTGCCCTTTACTCCTATTCATGGGCAAGTTTCCGTACAGAATGGGTTAGCCCAATTTCTTACTTGCGATGGGCCAACACAAGGTGAAATCATCCTTCAAAACCAATTGGAAACCCCCTTAACGGTTTTGCTCGAAATCGACACTCTTCTGGGGTCGAAAACGCTTTTTCGGATTCCATCTGAAATCACACTACCCCCCATTGGACGAATAAGTGTCCCTTACACATGGATACGCCCTGACAGCATGCCCCATGGGGTGTGCGTTTTTATATCATGCCCTCCAAAGCAGATCTCAACTACAGCAGAAGGCTGGGCAATTCACACGCAATTGCGTTTTGCAGTAAAACTCTACCGGGGCTGCTTAAGCGAACAACCCGAGGACATTATTCGGGTTAACGCCCAATTTGGATCTCATACTCTTTCCTGGCAAAATGTTGGCGATAGATTTTGGAAAGCCTCAGTATTACCTATGGCCCATGTTGGCGAACCCTCAGGCCCCGACATATCCCTATTTCTTGTGCCTCATATGCCTAGTGTCGCCATGCAATTGCCCCAAAACACCCAATTCGTCCTGGCTACAGATGAGTGGGGGCACCAGTTAGGGTTCAGATTTACGGAGTATGCCCATTGAACTCTTTACTTGGGCCAAGGCCTATGCCTTGGGTAGTGGAATGATCCTAGCACAGGGCTTTCAATACCAACACCATGCATGGGCTGCCGGTGCTCAATGGGTGCCTGCAGCCCTTGAACGGTTACAGACATCACAAAGTGGGATATATGTTAATACGCCATGGGGCGACTACTATCGAGGGCAGACACCGCTCGGCAAAGGCCAGTTCATACGCGTCCATAGCGCACAGCACCAAATCCAATACTTCCATCAAAACAACCAACATTGGATAGAATGGTCTGGCAACAGTTCCTTCGGCTTGAAAAGGATTGTTCAAGATCACCAAGGATGGCTCGGTGAAGGGCGATGGCATAATTGGACCTATGTCTTACGCTCTGGTGGTCAAGGACAACTGACGTTCGCTATGCCAAACCTTTCGGTGCGCGCTATGCGCAGCAGAAGCCAGTGGCAAAGCGCTATCCGTATACGGCAGGCTACACTCCAGGTCTTCGGCCATAGCCAATGGAACAGTACGCGTCTATTATTTCAACAAGGGGGACATCAATTTTTCTTCCAAGAAACACATGGCAAAGAGGGCCTGAATCTCGTTCTTTATGGTAGACTACAATTGCATCAGAATATCATTTGGGGCCAGCTTCCCTTTGGAGAAGCTCAAACCCCATGGGTTGCCGGATGGCGACATGTAAACAATGGGAAAATCCAAGCAGAATTTCAGACGAGTTCCTCAACTTTATTCAGAACAGCTAGCGGAAGCATTTGGCTAGGCCCAACGTGGCGAATTGGACTCCAAAAAAATCCTATCGGCTGGCAGTTCATTGCACAGCATCCCTCTATTCGGATTGCGGGAAGATGGGATTATTTCAGCATTGAAGTTCGGCACCATTTCAAATTCCGACAACAAACCTCCATAGAACTGCACGATGTGGTCATTTTGAAAGACCCAGAACTTCATATTGTTACACAAGGAATGCACCAACACCCATCCTTTCTCCTCTATGTATTAGATGAACATGGAAATGAATACCCCGTCCATTTATTATCAGGAGAAGATCAATGGAAATGGCATTTACCCGAAGGAACGTACACATGGAAAAAACCACAACGTTCTACAGCACCTGGCTACACGGTGCTTTTCAGCCCTGAGGCTTTCACCTTAAAAAGGGGTTTAACCACAGATCAAGTGGTCCAAGTCGCAAAACAAAAGACCTCCATCCATTGGCTTTAAATACATCCTTTGCACACGTTTACGCATGAAGTAGACGCTCTATTTGACCAAATGAAGCTGAGGTATTCCCCACCCTATGAGGGCACCAACTCCGTACCCAATGAGCACATCGGAAAAAAAGTGCTTTCCTGCTGCCATGCGCTGTTGTGCTGTGATTGCCGGAAGCACCACGGCCGCACTCCAAACCCAAGGCTTCCATTTGGAATTCGGATACAGGTCCGTAAAAACTTTCGCCGCATAAAAGCTATTGGCGGCGGTCATACTCGTATGGCCCGAGAAAAAGGACTTGCGCGCATCTGCTTCTATACGCATTTCAAGAGGGGCATTGATATTATACACAAAGGGGCGGTTTCGCGTTACCAGATTTTTTGTTAAATCCGTAAAAACCCATGTCAGGGCATTCATTTCTATCCACATGGCCGCAGCAGGAACACTTGATTTGAATGACCCATCCCTTAAGGCAGGAAGACACACAGAGGCTGCCGACCATGCGGCAGCCGAGTAAAAGAGGTAGTCCGAACGATGTGCCGCATCTTCATCCCATCGCTGCAGGGCCCAGCGATCATATGCCGGAACGGCTGGGGTCGTCAACGCAAGCAATGCTGCTTCGGTATACCCGTTCAGCTGATTGCCGATATACAGATTCCCCAAAGCCATACTGGCAATGGACAACCCCATTCGGGTTTCATTTTTTTTACTCAGCAAATAGCTCGGCTGGGCTGCAACTCCCACCGTGAGCCCCCAAAATGCCAGTATACATGCGAAGCGCTTTTTCATTTTAGGGTAAAATTTGGATACGTTGCGCGGGATGTCCTTCCATTTGAATACAATACACCCCTGCAGCAAAATCATGGACATCTAAGGCTTTCTCCACTCCAGCTTCCACCTTAAAATCCAATATTGTCCTACCCTGAAGATCAAGGACAGCGCCACTGCCCTCTTGGGCTGACCAAACGTATAGACGTCCATTGGACGGATTGGGATAAACCTTCATGTCCGATGCGTTCAAGTTGGGCTCCACGGCGAGCGTTATACTGGGCTTTACCAATGGGATATCGGTGTAAATACGGTATTCTCCGGCCGCAAGCGATATACTCATATAGGGATCTTGCACATCAAGGCTGTCTCCAGTGAAGTATTCATACCACATGCCAGTGTGCTGAAAATTGGGCACGCCTGAAGCGGATATCAGACCCCAGTTTCCAATCACATTTGCATTCATACTGCTATCGGACAAATTGATGCGCTTAACCGCTGCGCCTAGATTATAGGTAAAATTATCCCCGTTAAACGTGGCAGGCGCCAAAGCGCGAAGATGAAGGACCGCAGCGGTAACATCGTATAATCGTCGACGTTCAGGAACTTGCTGATATCCCCATTTTGCTGGTTTATTACAAATTCGGCAAGGATTGTCAATGGATTGATCATAGCCCAATTCATTCAACATATAGATCATCTTGGGACCTGGTAGGGTGAAGGCAAACACATTGGCCAACTCAGACCGACGCAAAGCGGTATTGAGCACATAACATTTGTATCCTGTAACGGGGTCTTCCTGACCGTAGGTCAACACATCATACAGGAGGCGTTCCTCATCATGGCTTTCCGTGTAGATGATGAGATTCGGGTCATTCCACCCGCGCTGTGTATGGATGCCATTAGAAAAATTACTCGCTGAAATATTTCCGATCGCTCCTTGACGAAAGTTGTAGGTAGCATTCCCCCATAACATCATCCCGTAATCTGACAACACCTTTTCTTCATTGTTGTCACCCCAATGCTCTAGAATGACATAGGTCTGCGGATTTACCGCCCACAAGGAATCTGCCATGCGCTTTAACAGATTCTGACGGCTGACATCCCAACCAGAATTGCCCCCATTGGTAAACCCTTTGGTGTAGTCAAATCGAATTCCATCCACATGAAAATCCTGGAGCCAATAGGTATTTACCCGATCCATGAAATTTTGGGTTGCCACGGCTTCGTGGTTAAAATCATTCCCCCAACAGTACGGCGGGTGCGGGCAAGCTGCATTAAACCAGGGATTGTCATTCGCCGGTTGGCCAAGTGTGGCATCCCAGTACAATTGCACCAAAGGGCTCTGACCGTAGGCATGGTTGAAGACCATATCCAAGATCACGGCAATCCCTCGGCTATGACAACTGTCAATGAGTTCTTTGAACTTGTCTGGCGTGCCATAATACTTATCCAAAGCCATGTGATAGGACGGATTATAGCCCCAACTTTCATTGTTTTCAAATTCATTTGTGGGCATGAATTCGATCGCATTGATACCGAGTCGTTGCAGATAATCTAACGTATCCAAAATCATTTGGTAGTTTCTCTGGGTGCTGAAATCCCTTACCAAAAGCTCATAAATCCGTAAATCTGTTTGTGGTGGCGCCTGGAATGAGGTGTTTTCCCAAGCATACGCAGGCTTCCCCGGCTCTAATAAAGTACAATGTCCCGAGGTCAAACCCGTAGGATAAGGCGGCAGATTCGGAAAAGTGGACGCGGGGATTCCGCCATCATTATAGGGGTCCAAAATCAACTCAGAGTATGGATCTGCAATTTTCATGACGCCATCCACCCAGTATTGATAGGCATATTTTTGACCCGCCTGCAAGTGAAGAATAACCCAGAATTTCTCCCCATTGACTGATCGGTGCATATAATGGGCAGAATCAGGCAAGAAGCCATTAAAGTCGCCCAGCGCATAAACGTAATCCTTGCCTGGCGCATGCAACTGTAGCAATACCGTCGAGTCATTCAAGTAATTGATTCCATCCAACGTGCCTATGGGCGGATTCTGAATCAATTGGGTGGGGTTGCCAAAGTAGTAAACGGTATCGCGCGCGATGCTGACCCCATTATCCGCAACAAATTCGAGCAAATGCTGCCCGTTACCTGTAACGACTAGATCCACAAACAGCTGCTCGGCGGCGGTGTCAGAAGCTACCAGGGTCCCATTGTCATAGAGAGAAAGCACAGCAGGGGCATTGCTCGCTGCATGGATGGCAAGGGTATCCCCTGGATGGTTGACACTGTGGTTTTCAGGGGTAAAGAAAGCGGCCAAAAGTCCAGCATTTGCAGGATAAATTGGGTAGTAAATATCGGATCCGTCTGCAGCCCGACCTACGGCTGTCCCTTGCGCATTTCTAAAGACAAATGCGAGCTCCAATACGGTGGTCGAAGCCACCGGAAAACCATAAAAAGAAGGTATGTAGTATTCGATTTTATGCAGGTCGTTGCCCAAGTCTGTCATGATGACGGATGGCGTAGGTTGACCCCATTGCCCCTGGACATATTGCCAATTGGTTTGGGAGGTGCTGGTTGTGGTGATCAACCCTGCATGCGCATAGATGGGCGATACGCCAACTAATGCCCCATTGCCTTGAGATGCGTCATAGATAATGCTAACCGTATCATTTTGGGTAGGAAAAGGCGGATCAATGGAAAGAATCTGCCCAAATGCAGAAGGGATAAGACAGCATACTGCAATCGTCCAGACTTTTTTCATGCCCTAAAGATAGCGTGTGTAGCTGCTACACTTTCTCGCTAAAAAACAGAGAAGAAGGAGCGATTTACTTCGAAGGTAGGCGCCACTGCATGGATCCATACCCGGCAAGGAAACTCGACTGAAAGCCGCCACGTTTTCCATACTCCCATTGTTTTAAGACCCCTATTTCCATCTTCCAAGGCCCCTTTGGATTTATTTGCACCCCTCCCGATACGCGCCAACGGCGTAAAATCAAATCAGACGCAAAAGGCCGATACCAATTTTCTGTTTTCAGACGCGGCTTAAGTCGTCCCCATTTTCGGTCCAAAACGAGCGACTGCCGGAAAGCCTGGTCATCATCATGAAATCGCCATGTATAAGCATACTGCCAAATAGGGCGGCCTTGAATCTTCCAGTCATCCTGAATGCCCATGCCAAAAGTGTTTCTATTCTGGCTACCAAACTGGTTGGTGCGGCATTCATAAAAGAAGAAGCCCTGCTTGCCAATCTCCTTATGGAGTTTTACGTCAAGAAATGCTCGGCCCTGATCTGAAAAGTCGGTCCGATAGGCTTGCGCAATTTGTAGACTCACCTTTTTCCTTAAGTCCTGACGGTACTCCGCTTCCAACCATACATTCTGGGCCATTACATGAGCGGGCACACCCAATAGCGCAGCTGCCAACCAAATCCGAAGTGCTTTTTTCATGGCCTGTAATACAGCACAATCAGCAACCATGAGACAATGAGCCAGACAATAGGACGCACAATTTTATGCACCACATCCTTCGCATATCGCTCGCCACGTAAAGTGAGAATGAAACGTGAGACATCGCCCGGATGAGGGGCAAGCATTTTGCGCTGCACCAATGTTTGCGTCAATAAATTCTCTTTGTATCTGACTCCACTCTTGGGATCGCCGTAAGAGAAGAAGAGGCCGCGGAAATACACCGCCAACAATCGTAAGTCTGCTTGCATAGCTCCCGAAGATACATCCATCCGCGTGAAGCATGTAGATTTACAACATGCAAATCATCCGTCCTTTTATCTGGCTTTTTGCCCTGTCAACCTTTGCCCTTCACGGACAGTGGACCCCAAAGGTTTCGTTTGAACTCGGTTATTTCCATAGCTGGCATACGGCCCCTACCATCGAGCGTCATGCATGGATAGAGGTGCCCGGCACGTGGCAAAGTGGGCGAGACTTTGCCGGCAATAGTGAGCATTCACATCGATTCAGGGATACGGTTTGGAACTATCGTTTCAATAGCCATCATCCCATTTTCACGACACGCATGACCCTCTATGAGGCCCCACAAGGAAAGGCAAAGGTGCAACTCATCCAAGCTGTAATGCTCAATTCATGGCATCAGCTGTCCTTCATGTTGGGAGGCGAATGGATGTATGCCCACAACGCGCGTTGGACCTCAGGTGTACAAGTGGGAATGCTCAGTGGGTATCAAGGTATTCAAGAACTTACAGGTGCATGGTTACATCCCATTGACGGAGCAGAAGGCGGTGTCATTCTCGGAGGAAACTACACCCTCACGTACGACATAACGGAGGAGTGGTTAGCGCGATTCTATTTCAATCATGCTATTGCTGGATTGGGGGTCATGTACCGCATCGGCGAGAGGTAAGTGCTGGCGAATCTCTTTAAGCGTCATATTCAGCGTAAACGCCGTAGACCATTTCTTCAGATTCGTATCATAGTAGGCGTCGTATCGCAGGCCTATATTCGCCCATTCCTTCTTGGCAGAAACCAGGGCCATCTGGCGAATCGGCTGAATAGGCACAGAGGCATCTTCAGGATTGAGACTCTGGTAAAGTCCTTGACCTAAAGGCGATACCCAAGAATTTCCTTGCCAAAGCCCAAAGCCCAACACGTAGTCTTTTCTGAGCTCAATGGACAACTGATGCAACTGACCATAGCCTACTTTAATGTTGCCGAACGATTGTAGCGGATCGTCATAGCGCATCAAAGTGTAGCGGTAGGTTGGAAGGGTGGAGCGCCAAACATCGGCCGAAATCTCCCCTACAGGCGCACGCTTTTGCCCCACCAAATGAGGCATAAGCGCCACCCACACCCCTGTTTGAATGCGGTTTCCTGTCCGTTGTGGCGGGGCATTGTCAATTTGGCCTCCGACATGGCGATACAGACCGACAAAGCGAGAATCCACCGATAATTGCGAACGGTAAGCCAACAAAGGCCCTTCCGAGTAGGGTCCAAAGCCCAAGCTTCCACGGAAGATATTTTGGTTTATTCCCGCGGTGAACGACTCTTTTTGTAAACTCCCAAAGGATGTTGCTTGGTCCCAATGGATCCAAGCATCCGTATAGGGCGACAGGTATTGAAATCCATATTCCACTGGCTGTGTGTAGCGTCTACCAGGATTGTACATCGGTTCTGGGAGATCATGACCCGGATTGCTTATAGCCCCAAATCGAAGGACATTTAGGCGGTCCACATTCAGAACCATGGCCACATGGGGATATAGCTGTGTTTTTCCACCAAAGGTGACATTCGCCAAAGCACCCAACTCCAAATAGGCCTTTTCATCGTACCCGCTGTGCCAATAGGTCAGAGCTTGGCTGCCAAATAAGGTTCGGCCCACTTCCATAGGATGAAAAAACTCCGTGTTCCGCAGGTAGCCCAGCACCCCAATGACCCATTTGTCATGGGTGTCAAGCCCAACGACGCATCCCCGTTCACCTCCATTCCCATAAAAACCAGGATCATGTCCTTGAAAAGAACGTAATTGCCCCAAGGCGGTGCTTTGCCCGAAGGTGCTCAAACTCAGAAGTAGGGCACAAAAAGAGAGGCATGACCTCCGCATTACGGTTTGCATGCCGCTAAGTTACTATGCACAGGACGACTCAGTTCTCGAACTCTTTTACAAAGACTTAGTACAGCTCTACGACTTGAAAGATGTGCTTACACACGAGGGTTTGAGCGATTATGCCACGAACCATCCTATCAGTCAAGACTCTCCGCGTAATTCAACACTACCGTTAGGGAGTTACACAATAATAGTTACGAATGGAATGGCGAATACTACAGGACTCAAATACGGGGGTAGAGAGAAGGGTACTCCCAACAGATTAACGAAAGAACTGAGCGCAATTCTCAAGGAAGCCCTTCACAAAGAACTTGAGAGTATAGGTGAACGATTAGAACAGCTTGAACCTAAGGAACGTCTCGAGGTATTAATTAAGCGCATGCCGTTTGTATTTCCGAGAATGAATACAATTTCACACTCTATGGATGAGCCTGTGGACTTTTCAGATTGGCAATGCTGGTTTGTGCTTATCATTTCCAACATCAACCGCACAAAATAGAAACTTGTCAAAACCTTACAAAATGAAATACCTGGTGACTGTAAACAACAGTCAAATACAGGTTTTATTCAAAGACGCACAAGTGCTTGTCCATAGTACGCTGCAAGTATCTCTTACCTATTTAAGAAACTTAGAAGTACAGCAGATGGAGTTGGAGGATATGCCCAGTCTTTCGCTTTCTGCAGCAGGCACGGCCACTAAAATCCACATCCAATATGCAATCCAAGCATTGCGTGTGCGTCATTTGGAGACCAGGCATATTCTGCTACGGGGCCGATATGTAACTCGCCTATTTCAAATTCATAAACCACCTCAAAGTGCGTGGTGAAATCTTCGGATTCTGGAGCAAACTGAATGCCCGGTGCTACTGTAAATGTAAGTGCGTGTATCGGTAGGTATGAAAAATTGATTGAAGTAGCATAGTGCCTGTGCTCATCAAAAATCGCTTCAAGACCAAGGCCGATTCCGAAATGAGCGTTTCCGAATTCCATCAAGCGCATATAATGAAGATGAATCCCAGGAGCAACCTCACTCTCGTTAATTATATATACTGGGCCTGTTGCAACGCCAAAATGATTAAGGTGCTCTGCCTCTAACGAGCTTAATTCCTTCTGGCTTAAGTCATTGCCATTTTGAGAATAAGAACAAAGCGAGAATAGCAGGAATATAAAAGCAAAAATGTATTTCATCCTTCTTGATTAGATAATGGCTGCAAAATTATCGTTTACTCCCGACCCGGAAGGCATAGCGCTGCAAAAAGTGATGGGACATAGTCCCCTACAAGTATCTCTTACCTACTTAAGAGGGTTAGAGGTGCAGCAAATGGAG
>LICG01000016.1 GCA_001438205.1 Cryomorphaceae bacterium BACL7 MAG-120322-bin74 | reverse complement strand
AGTGTCATTGCACCAGGCAACTATACGGGGTTTGCCTTTAGTATTGGCCTGGATAGCACGAACAATCATGGTGACCCCACCGTTTGGTCTGGCACGCACGCACTCAATCCTTCCGTCAATAACCTACATTGGGGCTGGACAGGTGGATACATTTTTGCTGCGACGGAGGGCTACTATCAAAAAGAGGGGATGGAAGCCCCTTGGCTCTATCACATTGCTTTGGATGAGAACAAGATGGATATACACATCATGACATCATTGGATCTTACCTACAACATGCGACTCAACCTTGATCTAGACTTGGAAGGGATGTTTAAAGCCCTGCACGACTTGAGTCCAGTGGAAGATGGAGATTTTACGCATAGTACGTTTGACAATGGATTAGCCAATAAGTTGGCCGAAAACTTGCGCAACAGCTTCCGCTTTTCTTCTTTAGAAAAACAAACGCCTTGAGTTTAAGGTCCCTCCTGTTCGCATGTTCAGCGGCCATTTTATGGTCCAGCTGTGGCGATGACTGGGGCCACAAACCCCATATCACTACACCCTATGTTCTGCCTATTCCCCCCGGAATGCCGCAGCCAAATCTGCCAGAGGACAATCCCTTAACGGTAGAAGGCATTCTTCTTGGCCGACAACTCTTTTACGACCCCATATTGTCCTTGGACAGTGCACAAAGTTGTGGATCTTGCCATTCCCCCTCGTTCGGCTTTACGGATCATGGGAATGTTTTCAGCACCGGCGTTGATGGCTCTGTAGGCGATCGCAATTCCATGCCATTACACAATTTAGCGTGGCACCAAGTCTTCTTTTGGGATGGCCGATCGCCGAGTCTTCGAGAGCAGTCCCTTGAGCCCATTTCCAATCCCATTGAAATGAAAGAGGACGTCCTTCATGTGGTTGACAAACTCCAGCGTCAAACCCGTTATCAAGCAGCTTTTACCTCTGCATTTGGTGATGATGTTGTGACCCCAGAACGCATGGGGCTAGCTTTAGAGCAGTTTATGCTCACGATTCTGAGCGGCGGCGACAGCAAATTCGATCGATTTGAAGCGGGGGTAGAAAGTCTCACGGCAGAAGAAGCCTTGGGAATGCAACTCTTTAATGGCGAGTCGAATCCCAATAGCCCAACGCCCGGTGCCGATTGCTTCCATTGCCACGGCGGCGCGTTGTTTACAAACCATAAGTTCATGAACAATGGTCTGGATACGGCCTTAACAGACCTTGGCTTGGGGCATGTTACGGGTCTTGCCACCGACCAAGGAAAGTTTAAAGTTCCATCTCTTCGCAACCTTGCGTACACGGCCCCTTATATGCACGACGGGCGCTTTCAGACACTGGAGCAAGTCATCGAATTCTACAACGCAGCAGTTGAGCCCACTTCTCCCAATTTAGACCCAAGCATGGTGGGCTTCATCCAAGTCCATTCCGGGACAAAAGGCCTAAATTTGACCTTTGTGCAACGTCAAGCCTTGGTAGCCTTCCTGAATACCCTGACGGATACCCGAATCGAAACAGACACCTTATACTTAAATCCCTTCCTATGAAAAAGCGACTGACCCTAATTGCCTTGTTATTTCTTCCTGTTATAGCCATGGCGCAAAAAAAAGCGGAAGTCCGCTTTCAAACGGATGGCGTTTGTGGCATGTGTGAAAAGCGCATTGAAACCGCCCTGTTAGCTATCGATGGCGTTTGGACAGCGGATTGGGATCGCGAAAGCCATGAGACCTATGTCGTATTCAATCCTAAAAAGGTGAAAGAACTTGCGCTCCACCAAGCGGTCGCGGCAGTAGGCCATGATACCCCCCAGGTAAAAGCCAAAGACGAAGATTACGCCAAGGTGCACGCCTGCTGCAAGTACCGCAATGAGGATGTGACGAAGTCTCATCATTGAATACCCTAATGTATCGGTTACGCTATTTTGCCCTGCTATTTCCCTTTACTTTATTTGGGCAAGTAGATACCACCCTTTATAGCCGTCTACAGATCGAAGAGGTGGTTATTTATGAAGCCGCCAATGGGCTATCTATCAACAGCAAGTCCTCTACATTACAGGTCAATATCTCCCGCACCGAGCTACGAAAAGCAGCGTGCTGCAATTTATCCGAAAGCTTTGAAACCAACCCGTCGATTGACGTGGCCTTTACAGATGCCGTAACGGGAACAAAGCAAATTCAACTGTTTGGCCTTGCTGGAAAATACGCCCAGATACAAGTAGAAATGACCCCATTGGTACGAGGGTTATTGTCCAATTCGGGACTCAATTTTATTCCGGGATCATGGGTGCATAGTATCCAGCTCACCAAAGGTATTGGTTCGGTCAACAATGGGTTTGAAAGTATGACAGGTCAAATCAATGTGGAGCTTTTAAAGCCTGAGGACCTAGTTGAAGCAGCAGAAGCCCCTGGAGCGGAGGGTCGCGGAGATATTCAACTAAATGCCTACCTGAACCAAGGAGGACGCTTTGAAGTAAATGAAGCATACGGGGTGCGTATAAATAAAAAGTGGATGCTTTCCAGCTTGGGGCATTTTAGCGGCCGCCAGCAAGCGACCGATATCAATGGCGATGGCTTTATGGATAATCCCTTAGGGTATCAGGTCAACGGTATGCTCCGCGCGCGATATTTTGGACAAAACGGGTGGGAAGGAATCTATACGTTTCACGCCCTAGAGGATGTGAAAGAAGGGGGGCAGATTGCCCGTGCTTTTGCCCCTGGAACAAATACGGAATCACTTTGGTCTTCTGCTATGAAACAAGGGCGCGTCGCCTTCACATCAAAAATGGGATGGGTAAACCCCGATAATCCAAACCAATCCGTAGGTACAATTTTCCAGTTGTACAGCCATCAAATGAAGGGATCTATGGGCAGCGATTTGCCCGCTACCCTCCATAGTCAATGGGGAGGGGCTCAGAATGGCGGACTTGCTCAAATCCTTTTTCAGCATGGATGGGGAACCTTATCTCAGACGTCGAGTGTTCTTTTTTTACGCGATCAATATGATCTTTCCATCACCCACCCCATGTTGGGCCAGGGACAGCCATGGGTGGAGCAAGGCGTCGGTTTATCCAGCGAGTGGACTTGGTCGCCTCTCCCTTCGTTTACCGCAGTAGGAGGGGTTCGGTATGATCTTCATTCCATTGCAGGACATCAGTTTTCTCCTCGGTTCCATCTCCGTTGGGCGCCTGGCGAAAAGCATACATTTCGTTTTAATGCGGGACGGGGGTTTCGCATGGCCCTTCCTCTCTTGGAAGAATGGGGGCGCCTTGCCAGCCAGCGCACCGTGGAATGGTTTCAATATGGTCAAGTCCTTGGGGGTGACATACTGAGCCTCGAAACAGCCCGCAATTTTGGCTTCAGTTATCAATGGTCTTTTCTCCTAAATTATATGACGGGCTCATTACAGGCTGATGCACATTTGACACAGTTTAGCAAGGCCATTATACATGATTACTGGACTCCAGGGGTCCGCGCAATATATCCGACGCAAACCCAGTTTGGATCGGAGAGACCCGTGATGACTTCTGCCACCTGGGGGGCCAGTTTGTTTTATCATGTGGATAAACGGACCGAATTACGCATAGCCTATCGTTTCCAAGATTTACAGGCGATGTATGTCATGCCTAATCCAATAGGGGGGGGCTATGGACGCATGCTCTCTGTTCCCTTTGTGGCACCACACCGCATGATGGCACACCTTAGTCGCGAATTCAAAGGAGACTGGACCCTAGATGCTACGCTGCAACGTTATAGCAAACAGCCCATTCCTGGCATAGACCCCTGGGCGTGGCCTTCGGTTGATTATGCCCCTGCCTTTGCGCTTTTAAATGCACAGATTCGCAAAGACTTTGCACACGGGGATCTCTATCTCGGTCTAGAGAATGTCCTCAATATTCGGCAAGCTCATCCTATTGATGGTGCTATGGATCCACAAACAGGGAGTCCCTTGCTCCCTTCTGATCCCTACTTCCAATCCAACTTTGATGCCACCCGCATTTGGGGGCCCATTTTTGGGAGGATGGTCTACCTTGGCACTAATATTGTCCTCTAGTCTCCTATGGAATCCAACGCTGTTATTTCGCTCCGGGGGATCACCCGAGATTTTCAATTGGGTGCACAAACCGTCTATGTCCTGAAAGGGATTGACCTTGACATCCAAAAAGGAGAATATGTCGCTTTGATGGGCCCATCTGGGAGTGGTAAATCCACCTTAATGAATCTGCTCGGCTGTCTAGACACCCCCACTGCCGGTAGCTATACGCTTGCAGGACGCGATGTAAGTCGCATGGATGACAATGACCTCGCCGCCGTCCGAAACAAAGAAATTGGTTTTGTCTTCCAAACTTTCAATCTGATTCCTCGTCAAACTGCCTTGCAAAATGTGGCGCTTCCACTCGTCTATGCTGGTAAGAGCAAAGAGGAGCGGACATTGCGTGCAGAAGAAGTGTTGGGTCAGGTTGGTCTAGACGACCGTATGGACCACCATCCAAACCAACTCTCAGGCGGTCAACGACAACGTGTGGCCATTGCGCGGGCCTTGGTCAATACCCCCTCGATGATTCTGGCGGATGAACCCACTGGAAATCTTGATAGTACGACTTCGTTAGAAATCATGCGTCTGTTTGATGACATCCACAAGGCAGGAAACACCCTCGTCGTGGTAACACATGAAGAAGAAATTGCCCAGCATGCACACCGCATTATTCGCTTGCGCGATGGGCAAATTGAAAGCGATACCCCTAATCGCTAGGCAAAAGCAAACTCTCTGCGTACATTCGGGGTGATGGGTTAATGGATTGTGCCTTATGACGACGCCTGAACTTACTTCTGTTTATTCGCGCTTGGCGGCATCTGCCCCAGTGATAGGTCGCCGCACAGCAGGTCAGCGGATTGCGCGACTTCGCGCATTGAAAAAAGCCCTGGTGGAACGCCGTAATGAGCTACATGCAGCCCTCCGGGCTGACCTTAACCGTGCAGCCCCCGATACAGACTTAAATGAAATCTTACCGGTCACCTCTAGCATTGACTATGTTGTGGGGCACTTGCGCCGTTGGATGCGGCCCGAACGCCATGGCCTACCCCTAACCCTCATTCCTGGGAAGGCGGAGGTGCGTTACGAGTCAAAGGGATCCGTTTTGATTGTATCCCCTTGGAATTTTCCGGTGAATCTCTGTTTAGTTCCCCTCGTATATGCGGTGGCTGCAGGGAATTCTGTTGCCCTGAAGCCCTCTGAACTGTCTCCAGCCTCCTCAGCATTTTTAGCACGTCTCATCGCCGATGTTTTTCCTGCAGAGGAAGTCACGGTGGTCGAGGGCGATGTGGAAGTTGCCAAAGGCATATTACAGCATCCCTGGAACCACATCTTTTTTACCGGCTCACCTAAGATTGGCAGCCAGGTCATGGCAGGTGCGGCAGCACACCTTACTTCCGTCACCCTAGAATTGGGTGGCAAGTCACCCGTTTTGGTGCATCCCAAATATGGCGCAGAAGCTGCGGGAAAAAAGGTGGCGTGGGCAAAAGGGCTCAATGCTGGGCAGGTATGCATCGCCCCGGATTATGCACTCGTGCGCAAAGACCAGCTAGATGGATTCATTCAGGGCTTTCAGCGCGGGGTACAAAAACATTATGGGGAAACCCCAAGCCAAAACCCAGACTTCTGCCGCATTGTACATCCCCGTCATTGGGATCGGCTTGAAGCCTGGCTAAAAGAGGCCAAAGAGGCAGGTGCTTCAGTTTGGCAGGTAGATGCCCCTGATCGCGCTACCTGCTATTTCCCTCTCACGCTGGTATGGGATATTCCCGATGGCTTGGAATTGGTTTGTCAAGAGATTTTTGGGCCTATTCTTCCCATTCGAACCTTTGTAGAAACCGCCGATGCCCTAACCCTCATGAATAGCCAGCCTAGGCCCTTGGTGTTATACTTATTGAGCCACGACCGAGATTGGAGCAATGGGGTTATTGAGGCTACCCGCGCTGGGGGGACGGTCATCAATGATTTTTACCTGCACTACATGCACCCAAGTTTGCCTTTTGGTGGAGTCAATAACTCTGGCATAGGCAAATCACATGGCATTTGGGGCTTCCGAGAATTTACAAATGCACGCAGTATCTATCGGCGTGGACGCTGGTCCCCAACCATGCTCATCGCGGCCCCTTACACCCCATTAAAGGCCAAGATCATTGGCTGGGTCACCCGATGGCTTTAGAGGGGGCGACCCGAATTTCAAGCATAAAAAAAGCGGGTCTTTTCAGGCCCGCTTTTTAATTGTATAAAGGTCAGATTAGAGCTCACGTTGGACTTCCACTTCTTGGAATCCTTCGATGATATCCCCTACTTTAATGTCGTTAAAGTTCTTGATATTCAAACCACAATCCATGCCCTTCTTGACTTCTTTTACGTCGTCTTTAAAGCGCTTGAGGGAGCCCAATTCCCCTGTATATACCACAACGCCTTGGCGAATGATACGAACACGGGTATTGCGTGTGATGGCTCCATCTGTCACCATACAGCCTGCAATTGTACCCACCTTAGAAATCTTAAAGGTTTCGCGTATCTCCAACGTACAGGTGATTTCTTCCTTAACATCAGGAGAAAGCATGCCCGACATGGCATCTTTGATATCGTTAATTGCATCGTAAATGATGCTGTACAGACGGATCTCGATGTTCTCCTTATCGGCCAACTTTCTTGCCGTTGCTGCAGGACGAACCTGGAAGCCGACAATAACCGCCTTAGAAGCAGACGCCAACAAAACGTCACTGTCCGTGATTCCACCGACTGCTTTGTGAATAATATTCACCTGAATTTCTTCTGTACTGAGACGCTGCAAGGAATCTGCCAATGCTTCAATGGAGCCATCCACGTCTCCTTTTAAAACAATATTCAATTCCTGGAAGTCTCCCACGGCCAAACGACGGCCAATTTCTTCCAAGGTCAAGTTCTTCTGAGAACGAACACTCTGTTCACGCGATAATTGCTGACGGCGTGTGGCAATGGCTTTTGCTTCGCGCTCGTCCTCCATGACAATGTAGTTGTCACCCGCCTGCGGTGCACCGTCCAAACCAAGAATAGAAACCGGCATAGAAGGTCCAGCCTCTGTAAGTTTGTTTCCGCGCTCATCCATCATGGCCCGCACTTTTCCGCTGTAGGGACCTACAAGGATGTAATTGCCAATGCGCAAGGTGCCTGACTGGTTCAATAAGGTCGTAACATAGCCACGCCCCTTGTCTAACGTTGCCTCAATAACCGTTCCCTTCGCCATACGGTTAGGGTCTGCTTTCAGATCCAGCATTTCGGCTTCTAGTAATACTTTTTCAAGGAGTTTGTCCACATTTAGACCTGTCTTGGCAGAAATTTCTTGTGACTGAAGCTTGCCCCCCCAATCTTCTACCAGTAAGTTCATTTGGCTTAATTGCTCTTTGATTCGCTCAGGATTTGCATCGGGGCGATCCACTTTATTAATGGCAAAAACCATGGGCACGCCCGCAGCTTGCGCGTGGCTAATCGCCTCTTTGGTCTGGGGCATAACGGAATCATCTGCCGAGATGACAATGATGACAATGTCCGTCACCTGCGCACCACGTGCACGCATCGCCGTAAAGGCCTCGTGACCCGGGGTATCAAGGAACGCAATTGTTTGACCGCCAGGAAGTTGTAGAGAATAGGCGCCAATGTGTTGGGTGATGCCTCCTGCTTCGCCTGCAATGACATTGTCCTTACGGATAAAGTCCAATAATGAGGTTTTACCGTGGTCAACGTGACCCATGACGGTTACAATAGGAGAGCGCGTAACCAAGTTGGCAACAATGTCTTCTTCGTTGAAGACCTCTTGCATCTCTTTGTCCACAAATTCTACTTCAAATCCGAATTCATCGGCTACGATGGTCAAGGTTTCCTTGTCCAAGCGCTGGTTCATGGACGCCATTATGCCCATGGACATACAGGTAGAGATGACTTCTGTAGCAGAAACGTCCATCATGTTGGCTACCTCTAAAAGCGTCACAAATTCGGTGAGTTTGAGGGTCTTTTCGCCTTCAATACGCTCAAGTTCTGCAATTTCACGGCGTTCTGTACGCTCAGCACGCTTATCACGACGCATTTTAGAGCCACGCGATTTGCGGCCACCCCCAAGTTTCTCGAGAGTTTCCTTGATCTTGCGTGCGATATCTTCTTTGGAGACCTCTTTGGGGGCTCCCGCAGGAGCTGGGCCACGTCGAGATCCTAATCCAGGTCTGGTGATGTCACGACGGGGGGGGCCCACCGAGGCAGCGCCTGTAGTTGTGCGACCACCGCCAGCCGCAGGTTTTTGAAGGCCCTCTGTTTTGATTCGCTTCCGCTTACCTGCCTCGCCCGGTGGTTTTGGTTTTTTAGCAAACTGTGCAAGGTCAATGGTTTGCCCCGTGAGTTTGGGTCCGTCCAGCTTCTTATATTGCGTGGTATGTAGTGGGTCAACTTTCCCAGTTGGAGCATCTATGTTTGCAGGAGCATCAGGAGCAGGAGCGGAAGCAGCTGTTTCGGGCGCTTCAGACGCCCCCGTTACAAGGGCTGATGCGGCTTCAACCTTTGGCTCTGGAGCTGCAGGTGTCTCTTTAGGTGCAGCCAGGGCTTCTTTGACGGCCGGGGCTTTTGGCGCTTCCTTTATTGCTTCAGGTTCTGCCTTGACCTCCACTTTAGGGGCCTCTACTTTGACAGGGGCAGGTACCGCTTTTTTAGGGGTCAAATCAATTTTGCCCGAAATTTTGGGGCCCTCCAATTTGGCTGTTCCGCGAATCACCTCAGGCTTTGCCTTTTCTGCAATTTCACGTTCTGCCTGAATGGCTTCTTTTTCTTCGCGCTTCTGCTGAATCAGCGTCTCTGCCTTGTCTTTACTGGTTTTATCCGAAGCAAAACTCTCCAGCAAGAGATCGTACTGCCCCTGGTCAACTTTGGCGTTGCGATTCTTTTCTACCTCATGGCCCTTGGACTTGAGGTAGTCCACGGCCGTATCGAGGCCGATGTTCAACTCACTGAGAACCTTACTAATTCGGAAACTACTCATAGATGGCAAATTTCGCTGCTACGTGTTAAATTTATTGATCTTCAAATTCTTTCTTCAAGACCCTTAGGACTTCTTCAATCGTCTCTACCTCCAAATCCGCTCGACGAGCAACATCTTCAATTTCAGCATTTAGGATACTCTTGGCCGTATCGTAGCCGCTCTTGCGCAGCTGCTCAATGACCCACCCTTCAATTTCATCCGCAAACTCCATGAGTTCAACGTCCTCTTCATGTACCACATCTTCGCGGTATACATCAATTTCATATTCTGTCAAGCGGCTCGCTAGACGGATGTTATTGCCCCCACGACCAATGGCTAAGCTGACCTGGTCTGCAGGTAAATACACATCTACATGACGGCGCTCTTCGTTCATCACCATGTTGCTGATCTTCGCAGGCGACAAGGCGCGCTGAATAAAGAGCTGCTGGTTGGTGGTGTAGTTAATGACGTCAATGTTCTCGCTGCGTAACTCACGAACAATGCCGTGAATCCGAGATCCTTTCATCCCGACGCAAGCCCCAACAGGGTCAATACGGTCATCATAGCTTTCAACGGCCACTTTCGCCTTTTCACCAGGAATGCGCACGACCCCCTTAACGGTGATGATGCCATCAAATACTTCGGGAATTTCGCTTTCAAATAATTTGGCCAAGAAGTTGTCTGCCGTTCGGCTCAAAAGAATGAAAGGCTTGGTTCCACGGATTTCTACACTTTTCACCACCGCACGAACCGTGTCGCCCTTGCGATAAAAATCTTTTTCAGGGATCATTTCATCACGGCGCAGGATCAATTCATTCTGCTGGTCATCGTAAATGATCAATTCACGATTGCGCACATGGTGCACTTCACCCGAAATGATTTCACCTTCCATGGTTTTGTAACGCTTGAATAACTCGCCGCTGTCATGTTCCTGGACTTTCTGCACCAGGGTCTGGCGGAAGGCAAGGATGAAACGACGACCTAGGTCGAGCATTTTAATTTCTTCAGAAACCTCTTCGCCCACTTCAAAGTCAGGCTCAATTTTTAAGGCCGCCGAAAGGGCAATTTCTGCGTTATCGTCTTCTACGGCACTATCTTCTACAATGGTGCGGTTACGCCAAATTTCTAGGTCGCCCTTGTCTGGGTTGACGATTACATCAAAATGCTCATCCGTGCCGTACTTCTTGCGAAGTTGCACACGAAAAGCCTCCTCGATGAAGGACATGAGGGTGACGCGGTCGATGTTCTTTTCATCTTTGAACTCGCCGAAGGATTCGATGATGGCAATGTTTTCCATGGTTCGGGAAAAAAATCAGAATTTAAAATCCAGTACAATTTTGGAGAGGTCCGTTAGCGCAATGGTTTCACGTACATCCACATTCATTTTTCCTTTGCCGTCAGGCTTGGGAACACGTTCCGTCCAAGTCAGCGTCACCATTTCTCCATCGTATGCCTCAAGTAGGCCTTTCAGGGTAATGCCGGTGCTGATTTGGTTAACTTTCACTTCGCGACCCACGTGCTTTATAAACTGCTGAGGCACTTTAAAGGGGGCAAACATTCCTGGGGAGGATACTTCAATGGAGTAATTCTCCGAGTCATCCCCTAATGCACCTTTAACCGCTCTGCTCAATTTCTTCAGCTGGTCAATAGAAATATGGCCTTCGTTCATGTCCACAAAGACCCGCAATTGGTTCTCTGCATTGAGACTGAACTCCACTAAGAAGGCCCCGCATTGTGCGAGTTCCTCTTGTACCAAGGTTTCCAATTCCCCGTTTGTCATGGCATTCAAAAAAGTTTAGAGAACAAAAGAGGGGACTTGCGGTCCCCTCTGTGTAGTTCTCACGAAGTTGGTGCAAAAGTACAAAATCTTCGGCAAATCCATGCACTGCCCTACAGAAGTAGCGTTTACCGCCCATGTGGAAAGGGAAAAACAAGGCATATTGTCGTCATTGAGCGCAAAGAATAGCCCTTTCATTCAATGAATTTGTGCGTTTGCATAATTTGGCCGGGGTGTCGCCCTTAATCCTTTCATCTTTGCATCCTATGATGAAGCGATATTTTTTGCTCGTTTTGATATTGAGCTTTGGGGGAGGTTTTTCCGGCAAAGCTTGTTCCCTTCCAAGCACCGTAAGCCTTGCCTCTCGAACGACAACGAGTATTACGATTAGCTATGCTTCAAGCGCAGGATACCACCAAGTCGAATACGGAACCCTTGGGTTTGTGGTGGGAAACGGAAACCGTTCTAGCTGGGTCAGCGCCACCACTTTTTTAGCCTCTGGACTCGAACCCTCTACCGGGTATGATTTTTATGTGCGTGACAGTTGTTCGGATGGATCCGTCAGCGCCTGGACCCCTTATTATGCTACAAGCACGCTTTGTGGTGTCGCCGTCATCCCTTGGTTTGAAAATTTTGACCAAGACCAAATGACCCCACAACCTTCATGGCCAGCGACGGGGTCGGGTTCCTTTCCGAATTGTTGGCCTCGAAATCCCACTGCTGGCTATGGCTGGGTGGTGAATCCCGTTCCTTTTCCCAACAACTTTACAGGTCCAAGCGCGGATCATTCTGGCCGAAGCAAGTATGCCCTCTGTGATGTCATTGGCTTTAGTGGCACGAATACCGCTGCCACCCTCCGGACGCCGCAAATTTCTTTAGGGTCTGTGGCCAGTCCCGAACTCAGCTTTTGGTATCATATGTTCGGTACCGGCATTGGGAGTCTAGAAGTCCAAGTGAAATCCATTGGAGCCAGTGCTTGGATTACGGTGAAAACGATTACAGGTCAGCAACAAAGTTCAAGCACTGCGGCATGGTCCAATGAAGTTATATCGCTGAGTGCCTTCGCAGGGGACACCATCATGGTGCGCTTTGAGGGGGTACGCAATAGCACTTTTACCCAAATGGCTGATATGGCCATTGATGACATTCATGTCCGACCCGGGACGGGTTGTGCTGCGCCTGCCAATTTTCAGCTTCTGGGAACTACCTCCACAACGGCAACGCTTTCTTGGCTTGCTGGGGGCGGCTCATGGACGCAAGTAGGCTTTGGCACGGGAACCATCAACCCAGGAGGTGGAACGATCGTGACCGTATCCAGTAATCCCGGCACACTGACAGGCTTGAGTCCCAATACCGCCTACCAAGCTTATGTTCGAGATAGTTGCGTATTAGGCTCCAGTTCCAACTGGATTGGTCCCGTGAATTTTACAACGGATTGTATCCCAGAGACGACTCCTTACATCGAAAATTTTGATGGGACTTCATGGATCATTGGGACGTTTGGACAGCCCGGAACCCTACAAGGTTGCTGGGACAGAAATACCACCGCTGGTTACTTTTGGACCCCAGGGCCGCCGGCTTTTCCTGGATGGAATACGGGGCCGAGCGGAGACCACACCCCAGCCCTTGGGGGTAAGTACATTTATACTGAAACAAGCGGTTTTCTCAACGGGACTTCTACCCTCCTGACCAGCCCAGCCATTGACTTGGCCCCCTTAGATACCCCCGAACTTTCTTTCTGGTACCACCTGTATGGTGCGGACATTTCTGGCCTGAGTCTAGCTATTTCGACCGGCTCCACATGGACGCCGCTCTGGTCCGTAAGCAGCCAACAACAAACGGCTTCTACCTCGCCCTGGCTAGAGGCTATCATTGACTTGAGCGACTATGCCGATGACACGATCAAATTGCGGTGGACAGGAACAAAGTCGACCGCTTTTACCGCCGCTGCAGATATTGCCTTGGATGATCTCCATGTATATGAACGTCCCAGTTGCCCTAAACCCTCTGGTTTGACGATCACAGGGAAAACCGCTACCTCTGTCAGCCTATCATGGACTTCCACAGGTAGTGCCCCTTGGCAAATCGTTTATGGCACTCCCGGCTTTACACCGAGCACCGGCACCTTGGTCACTGCGTCCAGCAACCCCTTCACCGTAACGGGATTAACAGGGTCTACCCCTTATCAATTCTACCTTCGTGATACTTGTGGCATAAGCGGTACGAGTCAATGGATAGGTCCCCTTGGTGCAACCACTCTGTGTACACAAACCTCTGCCCCTTGGTCGGAAGATTTTAGTGGTGCAGAATGGGCCCAGAGCAGTGGGTTTTGGAATGACCCAGGAGATATTGGTTTGTGCTGGAGTAGAAGTGATACAACGAATTATTTTTGGACGCCACGCACTGGAGCGACGACATGGCCCAACACTGGGCCCAATAGCGGTGCGGGGGGTAGTGGAAAATACCTCTATACCCATGTGGCCGGCACAAGTCCCTTGTTCACTCACATAACTACCCCGTGGATTGACCTTACCCCAGTGGATACCCCGGCCTTATATTTCTGGAGCCACCTCTATGGCAGCAACATTGTCAACCTAAAAGTGGAAATCAACAATGGCAGTGGTTGGACTAGTTTGCTCACCGTTTTACCAGGTGACCAAACCGGAAAAGCCTCAGCTTGGACTGAGCAAATAGCGAATCTCTATGCTTACCGAAACGACACGGTGCGCTTCCGCTTCACTGGGAACCGGAGCAGTGGATGGTGGGCCATGATTGGCTTAGACGATATTTCGGTGGAGGCCGCTCCTCCCCCCACCTGTGTCACCCCCACGACGCTGAGTGCTGCTGGAATTACCCCAACAGGTGCAACCCTTAGCTTCTCTACCCTCAGCGGTCTTTCTCAATTGGCGGTGGGTCCCAGCGGCTTTGCGCCGGGCTTTAGCACCATGACGCATCCCAACGCCACCTCCCCCACCGTATTAACAGGACTTACGTCAAGTACTCCCTATGATGTGTACGTGAGGGACAGTTGCAATCCAGGATTAGTGAGTGGATGGAAGGGGGGCCTCACCTTTACGACCCAGGCTTGTCCTTCTGTTTCGGCCAACTTTAATTATAATGGCCTGGTGCTTACGCGCATATTCACCGCGCAAGGGGGAACTACGGGCAACAGTTATGCATGGGACTTTGGCGATGGTACCGCCGGAACAGGCAGCCCGAAAACGCATACGTATACCACTCCGGGCACCTATAATGTCACGCTTATCGTGACCAATGGCTGCGGCTCTGCCGATACCCTCACCATTCCCATTACGGTTTGTGGGGTGCTTTCATCCAGCTATACCTCCATGGTTGCTGGGCTTTCTGCCGCCTTTACCGCGGTAGGCGTTGGTGCTTCTGGCTATGATTGGGAATTTGGCGATGGTGCAACGGGGACAGGCCCTAATCCTATCCATGCGTATGGTGCCTCAGGGCTTTACACAGCCACCTTGAGGGCCTACAATGCTTGCGGTGACACCGCCAGCTTTAGCACGACGGTGGTGATTTGTAATCTTCCAACCGCAGAGTGGACCGCCAATATTCTTTGGTCCAATGGTTCGGGGATGAATGTCCAGTTTGATGCTGGATTTTCCATCGGCGCAAATAGCTACACCTGGTATTTTGGAGATGGGACACAGGGGGCGGGGCAAACTCCTACGCACATATATGCCATAGCGGGCCTATTCTACCAAGTAACCTTAGTGGTAGCCAATGATTGCGGAGGTTCTGACACCCTAACCAAAAGCCTTACGGCTGTTGGGTTAGATGATTCTGGCCTGCCGCAGGTTGGACTATGGCCCAATCCCATTGCCCCTGGCGGAAGACTGCATGTGCAAGGCATCGGTTCTTTTCCCCATGTCGACATTACAGATGCCATGGGCCGCAGCATGTCAGGGGCATCTTGGGTAACCCTAGGAGCAGAAGGTGTGGTCCTTGAAATTCCCTTAGATTGGCCAAGTGGCCTGTATTTCTTGCGCACCGAAGATGACATCCTGCGATTTGCCATAGTCCCATAAGGCGCGCCTTTGGTCCTCGGGCTCATCTTGGGCATCACAGGGACCCTCAAAGCTTCCGTCATTCCAATGTGGTATGCTTTACGCGCAGTGCAGCCAGGATACACACCCTATTGCATAAAAAAGGCCACACATCCGTGTGGCCTTCTGTCTTGTTGCCCCACTAGGACTCGAACCTAGACTGACGGTACCAAAAACCGCTGTCCTGCCAATTAGACGATGGGGCATCGTAATTGCGAGCGCAAAGTTAATCCAAACCCGCATTCTCACAAGACGTTAAAGCGGTATGTTTCCGTGCTTTCTTTTTGGGTTATGTGCCACCTTATTTTCTAACATGGCAAAGGCACGAATCAACTTCTCCCTGGTTTGATGTGGCGCAATGACTTCATCCACATACCCGCGGGCTGCAGCGCGGTAAGGGTGGGCAAATGCTTCGGCATATTCCGCTTCTTTTTCTGCCCACATTGCAGCCGGATTGGATGCTTCTAAAATATCTTTTTTGAAAATAATTTCTGCGGCACCTTTGGCTCCCATCACGGCAATCTCAGCAGTGGGCCAGGCGTAATTCATGTCTGCCCCAATGTGCTTAGAATTCATTACATCATAGGCTCCGCCATACGCCTTTCGTGTGATCACCGTAATGCGGGGGACTGTGGCTTCAGCAAAAGCATATAAAAGCTTGGCACCATGGGTGATGATTCCGTTCCATTCTTGGTCTGTTCCGGGCAAGAATCCTGGAACATCTTCTAGCACCAGCAAGGGGATATTAAAGGCATCACAAAAACGGACAAACCGGCCCGCTTTGGTGCTGGCATGAATGTCTAATACGCCGGCCAAGTAGGCAGGCTGGTTGGCCACCACGCCGATTGAGCGTCCAGCCAATCGGGCGAATCCCACCACAATGTTTTCGGCAAAAGCCGCGTGCACCTCAAAGAAAGACTCGGCATCGACCAAATCCTCAATCACCTCGCACATGTCATACGGCTGCTGCGCACTGGCAGGGATTATGGTATCTAAACGCGGGCGGGCTTCATCACTGGGTGTATAGTCCAAATTCGGAACACCATCCTCACAATTCTGAGGCAGATAACGCAACAAGTTCTTATACCCTTCAATGGCGGCGCGTTCATTGGCGTAGGTAAAGTGCGTTACCCCACTCTTGGTAGCGTGGGCGCTCGCGCCCCCCAAATCTTCGGAACTCACTTCTTCATGGGTGACCGTCTTTACCACGTTGGGCCCGGTCACAAACATGTAGCTACTCCCCTCCACCATGCCGATAAAGTCCGTCAGCGCAGGTGAATACACAGCGCCCCCAGCACATGGGCCCAGGATGAGGCTCAACTGGGGTATGACACCCGAAGCCCGGGTATTGCGATAAAAGATATCCGCATAGCCCCCTAGAGAAACGACCCCTTCCTGTATGCGCGCTCCACCAGAATCATTTAATCCGATGACAGGACAACCATTTTGGACGGCTAGATCCAAAATGCGGCAAATTTTTTCAGCATGTGCTTCTGCCAAGGACCCCCCTAAAACCGTAAAATCTTGGGCGTAGGCATAGACAGTACGCCCCTCGATTCTACCATAACCGGTGACTACGCCATCCCCCAGGTAGCGTTGGTTTTCGAGCCCGAAAAGTGTGCTGCGGTGCGTGACCATCTGGCCAAGCTCTTCAAAGCTTCCGGGATCAAAAAGAAGTTCAATGCGTTCGCGCGCCGTCAACTTGCCTTTAGCATGTTGGGCTTCAATGCGCTTAGCTCCGCCACCTTGTTGGGCTTCTTCGCGGAGGTTTTGCAGTCGTTCCATAGCCTTCTTCATCAGACGAAGATACCCATGGAAGCGCTTTGAATGGGTTTAGTCGTTGAGTTTGAGTACCGCCAAGAAGGCATCTTGTGGAATCTCTACATTGCCCAGCTGTCGCATACGCTTCTTACCCGCCTTTTGCTTTTCAAGTAGCTTCCGTTTACGAGAAATATCACCCCCATAACATTTGGCGGTTACATCCTTCCGCAAGGCAGAAAGGGTTTCGCGCGCAATGACCTTCGCCCCAATAGCCGCCTGAATCGCAATCACAAACTGTTGGCGTGGGATGAGTTCGCGCAATTTTTCACAAAGGCGTCGCCCAATATCATAGGCGCGATCCTTGTGAATCAAAGCACTCAGCGCATCAATGGGTTCTGCATTGAGCATAACATCCACCTTGACCAAATTTGATTCTTGATAGCCAATCGGGTGATAGTCAAGGCTGGCATAGCCCCTTGAGATGGTCTTGAGGCGGTCATAAAAGTCAAAGACAATCTCCGCCAAGGGCATATCAAAGCTCAACTCTACGCGGTCCGCTGTCAAATAAGACTGGCCCGTAATGGTGCCGCGTTTGTCAATACACAACTTCATTACGCCGCCCACAAATTCACTTTTGGTGATAATCTGCGCCTTGATGAACGGCTCCTCAATTCGGTCCAGGCCAGAGGGGTCCGGATAATCGGTCGGATTGTTGACCAAAATCATCTTGTTCACATCCGCCTTTTTGAAGGCGTGGTAGGATACGTTAGGCACGGTCGTGATGACGGCCATATTAAATTCACGCTCGAGACGCTCTTGGATGATCTCCATATGGAGCATGCCGAGGAAGCCACAACGGAACCCAAAACCTAATGCTGCAGAGGTCTCAGCCTCAAAAACCAGGGAGGCATCATTGAGCTGCAACTTTTCAAGCGCGCCACGGAGTTCTTCAAATTCTTCCGTTTCCACAGGGTAAATACCTGCAAATACCATGGGTTTCACATCTTCAAAACCAGAAACAGCCGCTTCCGCTGGGCGGTCTATGGAGGTGATCGTATCGCCCACCTTGACATCTTTGGCTTCCTTAATGCCCGAAATGATGTAGCCCACATCGCCGGCAGCCAGCATATCCTTGGGGTCCTTCGTTAGGCGCAGTATCCCGATTTCATCGGCGTGATAGATTTTTCCTGTAGCCATGAATTTGACCTTTTCGCCTTTTCGGATACGGCCATTTTTGATTCGGAAGATGGCCTCAATGCCGCGGAAGGGGTTAAAGACAGAATCAAAAATGACGGCTTGTAATGGCGCTTCTGCGTCGCCGCCTGGCGCGGGGATGCGCGCCACAATGGCTTCGAGCAGCTCAGGTACCCCTGTGCCCGATTTTGCGCTCACGCTCAAAATGTCTTCGCGCTTGCATCCAATCAGTTCCATGATCTGGTCCGCTACTTCTTCTGGGTTTGCGCTCGGAAGGTCAATCTTATTCATGACAGGGATGATCTCCAAGTCGTTCTCAATGGCCAAGTAAAGGTTTGAAATGGTTTGCGCTTGAATGCCCTGTGCGGCATCCACAACCAATAAGGCCCCTTCGCAGGCAGAAATGCTTCGACTAACTTCATAGCTAAAGTCTACGTGCCCTGGGGTGTCAATCAGGTTCAAGCGGTATTTCTGCCCCTGCAATGTATAGTCCATCTGAATCGCATGACTCTTGATGGTGATGCCGCGCTCACGCTCCAAATCCATGTTGTCTAAGAGCTGCTCTTTTTGCTCTCTAACTGTGACTGATTGTGTGGCATCTAAAAGGCGATCGGCCAGGGTGCTTTTACCGTGGTCGATGTGCGCAATGATGCAGAAATTCCGAATGTCTTTCATACCTGTAGAAGCGCAAAGGTACGCTTCGGCTACCACCTAAAAATCTTGAAAAAGCCCCCAAAGAATTCCGATATTTGAGCCCATGTCAACGTCCAAACGACCCGCTATGGGACGGGGCCTTTCCGCCCTGCTTCAGACCAATGCCGCCACCTCAAGCCATGATGCTGGGGCAAAGGAGGTCGTAAGCGGTGTTTTTGAAGTAGCCGTGGGGGACATTGAGGCAAATCCCAAGCAGCCACGGGTGCACTTTGAGCCCAAACATTTGCAAGAACTCGCGGCATCCATTGTTGCCCTGGGTATCGTACAGCCGCTGACCGTGCGTCACCTGCGTCCGGGCAAGTATCAAATCATCTCCGGGGAGCGCCGTTTCCGCGCCGCACAGTTAGCAGGATTGGGTCATGTCCCCGTCTATGTGCGCTTGGCTAATGACCAAGAAATGCTCGAAATGGCCTTGGTGGAAAACATCCAGCGCCGGGACTTAGATGCCATTGAGGTCGCCCTGTCCTATGCGCGCCTCTTGGAGGAATGCAGCATGACGCAACAGCAGGTATCCGAAAGAGTAGGCAAAGAGCGGTCCACGGTGGCCAACTATGTGGGATTACTCAAGCTCTCCCCACTGGTTCAGGCCGGTTTGCGGGACCGAGAGATTTCTATGGGCCATGCCCGCGCCTTGGTTGGGGTGGCGGATGACCGCATGCGGGATAGCCTATATTCACAATGCATCAAAGGCGGGTGGTCCGTCCGACAATTAGAATCTGCCGTACGCAACCTGCAGGTGCCCAAAGCGTCGCCTTCCGGTAGCTCTGAGCATCCAGCCACCACCGCTATTGAAAACAGCTTCGGTTTGGCGACCAAAGTGGTGCAAAAAGCCAATGGAAGTGGGACCATTACCTTGCGCTTTCAGAATGATGCCGAACTGCAAGCCGCATTAAAAAAACTTTCTTAAAAGGGGCGTTCCGCTTCACCCTCTGGGGAGACTTCATCCTCTACCGAAGCTTCTTCCGCTGGCCCTTTTTTCGGGGAAACATCAAAATTTTGTGGATGATCTTTCGTGTATAGCGCTTTTTTAGCACGATCATATCGACCATATAACAACGGAAAAATCAGCACCACCACTAAGGTCCACCCTACAAAGACAGGGAGCATGGTATTTAGCATACTTCGTACCGGGCCTGCCTCCCCTGATTTTGCGCGCAGGATCGCCCATAAGACAGCTCCAAGGGCTCCCGCAAAAATCAGGTTGCCAAAGAGTACCGTCATTCGGTTGGGGGTAAGGCCAAATTCTAGCACCCTTGACCCTATTGCCCATAAGCCAATCCCATCTGCGACCAATGTAAGTGCCACTAGGGCGCCTACCCCCATGGTGATGATAGGATGCTTATCCTCGTCAAAGGCATAGTGCATCATTACCAGCCCAATCACAAAAATGAGGAGCATATTGAAAATGAAGAGCTCTTCGCGGTTGTTGCGCAGGTTTTCGATTCCTTGGCCAACATAGGTGACCAAGAAAATCAAGATTACTAGCAAGAAAAGCGGAATAAAAATGCGCGCCAGGGTGGGCAATATTTTTTCTAGTACTTGCTTGTTGGTGACCCAGAGATAATGTCCAAAAAAGGGCAAGCCGCAAAGACCCCAGATGGCAAGGTTTTGAATGAAGGATTCTGGGGAGTCTAACAAGCTTAAGAGACCGGCTGTCAATCCCAAGAGCGCACCCCCCGCAAGGGATACAATGAAAGCAAAGAGTCCGACTTGAACAGAATGACGTACAAAGTCCACCCGAGATTCGCCCACATAAAGCTTCGTAAAAAGAAAGCCCAATAGTCCCCAAAGGAGGAGTGAAAAATGAATTGAAAACAACTGTTGCGTTTGACGCACCAACGCAAACGGATCCGGGATGTCCAAATTACCCCTTTCCGTTTCAAGATTATCGATCCATGTACCACGAGCATAATCCCATTCCCCCCAATAGATATCCGTTATAACGTTCAATGCCATCAGGCCCAGAACCCCTAACCAAAATCCGCGCATTCGGACCCAGGCGTTCTTGGTCATCGTGTGATAGGCCATCAACGGCACCAAAAAGAGGGGGGCTATATAAGGAACAAACCAATCGGATGCGTCGCTTGCCCAGCTCGCCCATTCTGGCACACGGAAAAAGAAGTAGGCCGCAAAGGTCATGGCCACGGTGAACCACAGCGTTCCACTGCCAAAGTCTAGGCGCTGAGGCTCCTGCGGCTCAAGCTCCAAGCGGTAGATCCAAGCCAAGGCCAAGGGATCTTTGGATGACCTCAGTTTAGCCGCTTCAAAGTCGGTTTTAAACTGCGCAGGATTTGATTGGTAGGCCTCTTCGAGGCCTTTAGGTCCAAGGTGCAACATGGAGGAACAGTTTGGTGTTTGGGCGTATAGCGTCTATAAGGTAGAATTTATGTGTTCAAGAACAAAAAACGGCCCCCCAGATCATGGAGGGCCGTTTATCAACGCTTGCAAACGTTTACTTAGTAATGAAGCGTCATTTCATCCACCAAATGGCGTGCGCCCGCATACTTGTCTACAATAAATAGAACGTAACGAATGTCAACACTAATCGTTCGCTGTAGCTCGTCTTCAAAGAAAATATCGCCCGACATCGCCTCCCAGTTGCCATCAAAGGCGATCCCAATCAACTCCCCTTTCCCATTGATCAAGGGAGATCCAGAGTTGCCTCCTGTAATGTCATTGTCCGTAATCAAACCGACAGGTAATTTGCCTTGGGCGTCTGCATAACGACCAAAGTCCTTGGCATTGTACAAATCCTTCAATCGCTGAGGTACTTCAAATTCTGGATTGGTAGGGTCCTCCTTTTGCATCACGCCATCCAGCGTGGTGGTGTAGTTGTATGTGACCCCGTCTTTGGGCTCATACGAGCCTACCTTCCCAAAGGTCATACGCATGGTGCTGTTTGCGTCCGGAGACCAATCTTCGTTGGGCAACATTTCGCGCACACCGGCCGTCCAAAGACGGTAAGCCTTGGTTTTCTTTTCTGCCAAGGTGGGGTCTTGGCCACCAAAATACGCTTCGCGGAAATCATTGGCCACCTTAGTTAAGGGGTCATTCGCCAAGGTTGCGCTATCAGGTGCTGCCAAGAAAGCGGCAAAACGCGCTGGATCCATGAAAAGTGAAGTCGCATACATATGTGCGGCATAGGCATCAAAATCACTCCCAACTTCCACCACATTTTGGATAAAACGGGGCTGCTGCCCAACAGGAATATTGGCGGCATACATTTTCCATAAAACAGCCATCAAGTCACGGTCAGATTCACCATGGAATTCGGCAAAATGCCCTTCGGCTTGGCCTTGGATCGCGGGCATCATTTTCGCCATCATCTCTGGATTTGACACCCCGCGTTCAAGCGCACGTGCTGTGCGATAAGCGAAGAGCACTGCAGAGGGTCCACGAATAACGGCTTCCATGAGATAGACCTGATTCTTTACCGAGGCATCCGTAGCGGCATAGTACTGTTGCATGAGGGATAGCGTTTCACCGTATTTGGCTTGACGCTTCGGCTCTGCGGCTACCCACGCTGTAAACTGCGCTTCTAAATCCGCCTTCTTTTGATAGACATGGTTGTTCACCAATTGCTCCGTTTGCCCAATGTAATACTTCCAATAATTGGCCGTTTGTGCGTACGAAGAAGCCAATAAAATATTCAACGCAGGATCCGCTTGCATGTAGTTACGCATCACCGCCAATTTGGCATCACGAATTTCTACTACCGTTGGATTATAGAGGTCAACGGCCTGCTGCACGCCCCAACTTGATAGATAACGATCCGTACTACCTGGGTAGCCCCAAACCATGGCAAAATCACCATCACTTACGCCTTTTAGGCTCACAGGGAGGTGGTGTTTGGGCTGGTGAGGCACATTGTCTGCGCTGTATTCTGCTGCTTTACCATCCTTACCAGCATAGACGCGGAACATAGAGAAGTCGCCCGTATGGCGCGGCCACATCCAGTTGTCCGTATCGCCTCCGTATTTGCCAATGCTACTTGGGGGGGCGCCCACTAAACGCACATCGCTAAACTTTTCATAAACAAAGAGGTAAAATTCATTCTCGTGGTAGAAGGACTCTACATCTGCATCATAGTCGGTGCCATCGGTGGCTTTGCCGATTAATTCTTTCGCTCTTTCCGCGACTGCCGCCGAACGTTCCGCTTCGGACATGCCCTCCTTGAGCACTTTGGTCATGTCTTTGGTCACGTCTTCTATTCGAACCAAGAAATTCACAAACAAGCCTGGGTTTGACAATTCTTCCGCGCGGGTCATGGCCCAAAAGCCATCCGCCAAATAATTGTGTTCCAACGTAGAATGCTTTTGAATCGCATCATATCCACAGTGGTGATTGGTCAGAATCAGGCCCTCTGATGAAATGATTTCACCGGTGCAGAATCCACCAAAAGACACAATGGCATCTTTTAAAGAACCGTGGTTGACGTCATACAGGTCCTTCGCAGAAAGCTTGAGGCCTGCTTTTTTCATGTCCTTGTAGTTGAGTTTTTTCATCAACAAAGGAATCCACATGCCTTCACCCGCGTGAAGAGTGGTGGGCAATGCCAAGGACATTGCCAGGAAGAGTGCAAAAATCTTTTTCATAGGAAAGCGAAGATACAAAGCAGACGCCCGCGATGTCGCGCCCTCATGTTTCCCCATTGGCCAACCCTCTGGCTAAGCTCTGCGCTTACTCTCCGAGCTTTTTACTGATGGCATCCCAGAGGGCCAGGCGCGCCTCTAGAGCCTCAACACAGGCTTCTTCTGCCTCTACCCATTTCTGGTCATCCTCTTTGCAGAGATGGTGCATCATCTGAATTGCCATGGGGCCGTGTTCCTCTCCATCTAACTCAATATGTCGGTCGAGGTAATAGATAAAGGCGCTAAGTTCTTCCGGGTGTTCGGTATACAATTTCTTGATCAAGGCAGTGAACATGTCCGGGATCAAGTCTTCTCGCCCAAAGGTGAAGGCCGCTGCGATTTCATGTAGTTTGCCCCGCTGGATAATAGCATGGGTCACATTCAAAAAGGCAAGGCAATCTTCATCTGCTTCCGCGATATTAAACCGCAATACTTCCTTGGGTTTGTACCCGCGCTGTAGCGTCTGCACAAAACGAATAATAGGCCGAGTCTCTGCCCCCGCCTGACGCATGGCATCGAGGTACAGTTCATAGTGGCTCGCTGGATCACCATTGAGGTCCACGTCACTCTCTTCCGCCATCACGATCTCGTTGATCAGCTTTCGGCTGGCGCGGTCCTCTGTGGGGACCCAGGCTGTGTCTACAGAAGTCAAAGAGCGTTGAAGTGTCTTGAGCAAACTCATAAAATCCCAGACCGCATAAATATGGTGCTCCATAAACACCCGCACCTCCTTCAAAGAGATCATCTTTGGATAGAGCGCGTGGTGTAAAATAGCCTTGCGTTGCGCTTCAATACGCCGGTTTAGACTAAGAATTCGAAAGTCCGTCTTCTTTGTGGGGGTCTCCATAATGCGTGATTTTCCGAGGCAAAATTAACCCCGATAAATGGGTACGTTGCTGCACGCTTCTCCGTACATCAGCTTCTGGGCAGACAGGCGTAGGTACATGGCAGCTTGGACATAGGCAGAGTTTGGCACAGGGTATTGCCCGCAGCCCTTGAGTAATACTTTTTTTCCAGCGTAGAATGTCCAATCAATACGACTCAGACGCTGTGCGTAGTATTGACCTAAAACGGCTTCTTTGCTGCCTTCTCCGAGATAAAGCGCTGCTTCTGCAAGGCGTGATGACGCCATGGGCCAGATCCATTGAGGGACAATGACTTCCGCGCCAAACGTAATGGCCACTACTACGTCAGCAAAGTCATCAGGGTCTAGGTGGTCTATAAACTTCCGTGCTGCTGCTTCACGGACTATGCCCTCTGAAGCCAAGGGGGTAAGGTCTACCTCACGCACGCCCACGGGGGGGAAGTAGTCCTCCAAATCAAAGACGACCAATTGGTCATTTTCAGCAACGCGGTTTCTGATCAAGTCTTCCATGGGTCAACTAAGCTAGGGAATAGGTTCGGTACCCTTGCGCTGTGCCCTCCGTGCCAATGTGCGTTAGGCTAGCACCAGAAGGTTTGGACGCAGGGGACTTCAGTCTTCGCTGATGCAATTGCGTATAGGTGGCAAAGTCGATGGACGTCCTTTGATCCAAATGGTGAAAAGGTTTGACCCCTTGCAATTGGGCTGCATACTCGGGTTGCACAACGCCCGAAAAAACTTTGGATTTTGAGCCCGAACCATAGGACAGGAAGCCAATGCGTTTGTGCGCCAAATCGACCCCTTGATGAAGGCTGTCCACCAACGTGCTCAAAAGCGCCATGAAGATGGAGGCGGTGTACATGTTGCCAATCTCTTGCGAAGCACGTTCCCCGGGGGCAATAAATGCGTTGACATAGGCTTTATACTGGGCTGTTTTGCTCCAAAGTTTTGCCAAAGCTTTTCGGTCCTGTAGGTCCACATCTGGCTGGCCAATGGCCTCTATGATTTCGTGAAGACGTCCTTCTGCATCTAAGAGCTCTACGGCAATCTCGGGCCACATACGCCGACCCTGAAAAGCATAAGGAAGGTGAAATACCATCGCATCCCAGTCCTTTAAAACGGCATGCCCATTGGCCTGTTGGTATTGATCCAGGGCTTCACGCAGTCGACTAACGTAGCAATCGTTAGAGAAGGGCCCATCAAAAACAGGGTGTTCCAAAAACTGGTCAATGTGCGCTTCAGGTGTTCCCCAAAAGCCCGCGTGGGCAGATTGCGTCAAGGTATGGGCATCTTCCAGGGACAAGGTCTGGCCCAGAAGGAGCGCCGCCTCCTGAAGTAAGATGGCCTTGCTGAAGGTTCGGCGAGGTTTAAAAAAGTCTCCAACACTCTCAATGGCCACGCCAAAGTCCGAATCCAAGGCGAGGATGCGTGGGTTTTCCGTGATCAACAGGGCAACCGCCCCCGCTCCTTGCGTGTATTCGCCGGGGCTTTCAGGCGCATATTTGGCCACGTCCGCAGCAATGACCAAGGCTTTGCGTCCTGAACCTGCGCGCACCCAATCCAAAGAATTGTGCAGCGCATCTACTCCCCCAACACACGCAAAGGTCATATCCAGGGCATCGCAGTGCTTTAAGGATCTGGGGCCGAGTGTGGCCTCCCAACGCTTCTCAAGCAAGCCCAAAACATAGGTTGACGAAGGTTTTGCCGCGTCGACGGCGGACTCTGTGCCGAGATAGATTCGCCCAAGCGTATGTGGGTCAATCTTTTCGCGCTGAATCAGATTCCATGCCGCTTCAGCCGCTAAGGTGACTACATCTTCATCTGTGTCACATACCGCCATGGAGGATAGGCCCAAGCCAAAACGCAATTTATCTGCTTCAATGCCCCTTGCTTGTGCCAAGGCCTCCATAGGCAATGTCAGGCGAGGGAGAGAAAAATGGAGGGCATCAATACCTAGGCTGGGATTGATCATAGCATCCCTAGTTCGAGCCGGGCTGCTTCGCTCATCATGTCTTTGGTCCATGGGGGGTCAAACGTGATTTCTACTTCCACTTCTTTGGCATCTGGCAGGCTGCGTACCTTTTCCTGTACTTCTACAGGAAGGGTTTCTGCCACCGGGCAATTTGGCGAGGTCAACGTCATGAGAATGTGGATGTCTCCGTCTTCGCTGACTTGAACGTCATAGATTAAGCCCAATTCATAGATATCCACAGGGATTTCTGGGTCAAAAATGGTGTGCAGAACGTCTACCGCCTGTTCCCCGAGTGCTTGCATGTTTTGATCGTTCATCCTCGTTTTGCTTGAAATGCAACGCCATAAAGGCGAATTTGTTTTACCATGGATAGCAATCCATTTGCCCTTGTAGGGGAAAGGTGTGCCGTTAATCCTATATCATCTAAAAAGCCAAAGCCGTAAGCGGCAATTTCTTCGGGGGATTGGTCCTGCACGATACGCAATAACAAGGCCACCATACCTCTGGTAATAATAGCGTCTGAGTCGGCTTCAAACTGGATGCCCGCATCAGATGTCTGGGCGTACAACCATACTTGGCTTTGACAGCCTTTGATTTTATTGTCGTCCGTTTTATGCAAGGGATTCATAGGTGGAAGTTCTTTTCCGAGCGCTATCAAGTGCTCATACTTGTCCATCCAATCATCAAAAAATTCAAATTCTTCCAGGATGTCCGCTTCCCGGTCTGCCATACTGCTCATATTATTGAAGGAGTGAAATAGCTTTCTCTAATCCCTTTACCAAGGCATCTAGGTCTTCTTTTGTGGTATAGGCAGCAAGGCTGGCGCGAATGGTCCCCGGTATGCCAAATTCATCCATAATAGGCTGGGTGCAATGTTGACCCGTGCGCACAGCGATGCCCATTTGGTCTAATAAAGTACCCACATCATACGGATGGAGGCCGTGCACATTGAAGCTAATGACGGCAGCCTTTTCGGGTGCTTTTCCATAGATCTTAACCCCTGGAATCGCTTCTAGCCGTTCTGTTGCATAGCGGAGCAACGCATCTTCATGTGCTTGAATATTTTTCACCCCTACCCGGTTCATCCAGGTCAGGGCTGCCCCCCAACCAATGACAGCTTCGATATTAGGCGTGCCCGCTTCAAACTTATGAGGCAGCCCTGCATAGGTGCTCACCTCCATGGCAACCTCCGCAATCATTTCGCCTCCCCCCTGATACGGCGGTAATTTCTCTAACCAGGTAGTTTTTCCGTACAACAGGCCAATCCCTGTTGGGCCATACATTTTGTGGGCGGATCCTGCATAAAAATCCACATCTAAATCTTGCACATCTACCGTAGTGTGCGGGAGTGCTTGGGCGCCGTCAACGACCACCGCGGCGCCATATTGGTGCGCCATCACCGTCATTTCCTTGACGGGATTGACCGTCCCCAGGGCGTTGGATATATGATTAAAGGCGACCACTTTGGTTGACGGGGACAACAAGTCGGCATAGGCCTTCATGTCCAGTACGCCTCGGCCATCCATAGGGACATAGCGCAGCGTTGCACCCGTATGTTGGGCTAACATCTGCCAAGGCACCAAATTACTGTGGTGCTCTAATTGCGTTACAATGATTTCATCCCCTGGTTGAAGGATAGATCGAAAGCCATGCGCCACCGTATTGATACTATCCGTTGTCCCTTTAGTAAAAATGATTTCATGGGCTTCCGCAGCATGAAGATGTTGCTGAAGCTGAATGCGGACACCTTCAAAGGCCTCTGTCGCCTCTTGGCTAAGTTGATGGACGCCGCGGTGAACATTGCTATTGAATTCTGAATAGTACCGCACAATGGCTTCTATCACCGCCAAAGGTTTTTGGGTCGTGGCAGCACTGTCCAAATACACCAAGGGTTTCCCATTCACCTTGCGCTGAAGGATGGGAAACTGTTCGCGTACGGAAGTGGGAAGATTGGCCATAGTTGAGATGCTAAAGTGCAAAAATCCGAAATTTAAATGGATACAGGCGTTTAATGGCAATTCCCTTTTGGGGTATTGCGAGAATTTGGCCCCATGCAACCACACGCTCTTTTATCATGGAAGGTCTTCTTACTCGGGATGAGTGGGTGGGCCCTTTCTCCTATGCCACAGGTATGGGCCCAGCAAAGTCCGTATTTCTATCAATGTCAAGAACAGGAGATTTCTGTGCTTCGTTTGGCAAAAATTGCAGACACCGCAGGACTGCATGTAGCCGAGCTAGAGTCCTTACTCCCTCGACAACGCACTATTTCACGGCAATGGTATGATGCAGGTGAAGGTCCCACGGTAGAATGGTATTACACAGAAGCATCAGCCCCCTGGGAGTCTCCATTGGAAGGGCTGCGATGGACCCCACATGGGGCAGCTTATCTACACCGAGGCAGGTGGATCCCTGCGCCAGAAGCCCCTGTACAAGACGCCCCTCCTGGTTTGTTTTACGCAGATGAAGGCGCCTTAATCCCCACCCTTTTTGTTTCAAAGATGCTCCCCACTGCAGAAGAATTGGCCCAACTTGGGGCACAAGAAAGGAGCCCTAGCCGATGGCAATGGGAGGCGGGGAAAGGCCTCATACAGGTAGCACAAAGTGCTCCACCCCGTTGGGAATGGTGGGGACCGGATAGCAGTTCCATTATTTGGGAATTTGCCCCCCATGCGGAGGGGTTTTATGTTGCGGCAGAAACCTCTAGCCAACCAAGAACCTTACATAATGGTACGTGCGCTCAAGTCTGGAGACAATACCTGAGGTCAAGCCCCGTAGGTTCTTCAGGCCAACAAAGTCCCAATATACAGCTGGTCATATCGCCCAATCCAAGACAGATGGAACCCGTACAACTAGCGCTTCAACCCCCTCAGGACATTCGCCCTCAGAAACTTGAATGGATTGACATAAACGGCCGTGTTGCATGGGAATTGTCTCCCCCACTGGCCCTACCCACTTGGGTATCACCTCCCTTACCTCCTGGACGATACACCATCCGAGCAACTTTTGGTCCCTATGTACTGCAACAACCCTTTGTTCAACTTTAACCCTGCCCAATGCAAAAGCCCTCCACGCAAAATGTACCCATATTTTTTACGGTCGCGCTCATTTTTATCCTAGTTACCCTCCTTGCGGGCAGGCTCTATGCCCAACCTTGTACTTCTACTCCCCTTGCCCTATCTGGGGCTGGTCCAGAAGTACATAATCGTCCTTTTGAGCCCTTGGCTGGGTCACAGGTATTTTCAGCCAAAACTTATACAGGTGGGGACCGTTCCATCTTTTATATCCATGGATTAGGGGGCTCAAGTGAAAATTGGCAACTCGTCGCCAGTAGGACAGCCTATGGTGGGACGCTTCAGTTTCCTGCACGGAAAGTCGTTTATGCCCCCCCTATAACCTATGCGCAAAACGGCAGCCTCCTGGATGCAGCTTTAGACATGGATGCCGGGCTGCAAAGTGCGGCATGGCAAGCCCAACAAATCCATGGAATTTCTCCCGAAGACAACCTGTTAATTGCCCATTCACTGGGGGGTCTAGAAGCATTGATTTTGGATAGCCTATACCAAGACACCATAACGTTCTCTCGGCCCTTTGGCGGGATGATTTTGTTTGGTTCCGCCGTAGAGGGTTCGGACGCCCCATTCGCGCTGAGCAGCTGGGGAGGTAATGGCGCCGAAGGATTTGTAGAGGAAGCCTGTGAAGTGCTCTCTAGCCCATGGCTTTGGCTGCCCCAATTTTTGCCTCCATTACGCTGGTTTCCAGCCCTAGACCCCATATTACAGCAAGCTATTTCATTCACCTGTGGGACATTGGGGGACCTATTTGTTCCCTTTGCTCTGGGCCATTTTAATAAACCCCTTGTTGCCGAGATTCAACCACAATCACCATGGATACAAAGCATCTCTGCGCGGGCACCATCCGTTCCGGTTATACAGGCATATGGGGTAGAAGAAGAGCCCGTGTTTTGGCGTACAGCCTATTCCATGTACATGACAGATTCCATCGGCCTTGCCTTGGCGCAGGATCCCTTTTCATTTGATGGAGACCAGGTCCTGGTAGATTGGGCAGTAGATCAAATGGCCCAATATGCTGCGCAAGGAGCCCTGGCAAGTGCTCGAGCACAAGCGCACCTTATTGCTCAAAACAATGCCTGGTACAATCCGGTCGCCTCTCTATACCACGCCTGGCAGCGTCAACGTGCTTTAGAAGAATCCGCAGCGGCAAATGATGCGCATCGCTGGTATTATCAAGCCAATAATGTCTACAAAGGCTACATTGGCGCACGAAAACTCTCCTTCAACCAAGATGGCTTTTGGTGCCGTTGCAGAGGGGATATGGATCCTCCTTTTTCTTGGACTGCGGTACAAACCCCTTCAGATTGCTTTGGGAGTGATCCCTATGCCGCTTGCGTCGTTTGGGAAAGATGGCAAGCGTACGTCATCGAGAAACCTAATGATGGGGTTGTCCTTGCACAATCTGCCGGTAGTCTGCCTGGAGCAATAGCGCATGTTGCCATGCCGAACACCAATCATCAACAAATGCGCAATGCAAGCACCACAAGGGCACTTTTAAAGCGCATCTATAACGGTCAGATTCCCGGAGGCCCCTTCTTTGCAACTGCCATCCGATGAAAAGTTTGGTCATCCTTCCAGCCTCTCTTTTGTGCATTTGGGCATGTCAGCCATTAACCAACCCCTTGGCAGATAGTGCCCCTCTTATTTGGCAGCAGCCGCTTAAGCCAGATAGCTTGCCCTGCATTGGTTTTGGCCCCTATGCATGGGAAAAGCACCTTTGGGTGCAGGTAGACAGTAACGCCATCGGTCTTCGGCATGGGGAAACCGGTCAATTATTCTGGTCGTATACCCTCCCCTCGGGATGGTTAAATGACAGTTGGGTTCTGGAAGAAATAGCGGTTACCCAAGATGCGTTGTGGCTGTTTCATGAAAAAGAAGCCATCCGAATTGACCCCTACACTGGACAAGGGGAAGTTCTTCCATACGGACTAAGTCATGGGACTTGGACCACGCGTCTGGGATATGTTTTTCAACAGTATGTCTACTTGCCTACCTATTCGGTAGACCATGTTTGGCTCTTGAGATGGAATACACAAGACGCCCCTCTTCCGCAATGGGACACCTTGTATTCTTACTTATTGGGCGCGCAGGAATATGCCTTGATTGATGGTACTTCCGCATGGGTGAATGGATGGGCAGCAAATCTTCGCCTTTGGGATGCACCAACACAAACAGGTCGCTCCTCTTTATTGCTGCAAACGGCAGATAGCCTTCAGGTCAAGCCATATGCAGAAGATGACGGGACGGGACTTCCGCTCATACAATGGAATGGTTTGTTGTTCGCTGCGGGCCGTCACAATCTCTATGCCTTTCAACTGAATGGGGACAGCCTACTTTGGAAGCTCCCTCTCCCCTTCGCTTGGGCCGTTCCAGGGTGGGCACTCCTCCCTGAGGGACTATATATGCTGAACCATATGGGAGAAGGGGCTTGGATTGACCCCCTAAGCGGTCAGATCCTTCAACAGTTTCAATTGACAGGCATATCCTGGATAGATCGATTGCGCCCAGGACCCCTGGGACTGTACCTCAGCTGGGACCGAGGATTAGTTCAAGTAAGCCACGGTGGCTGGCGTAAAAGCCACAGTATGCCGACAGCTCTAGAGCCCTATGTCGCTGTCTTACCTAATGGCATCGCATGCCGTGACAGAAGGTTTCTTTATCGCCTAGGGCCATAAAAAAGAGACGCCCCGTTTCCGGGGCGTCTCCATTCAAAAAACAAAACTCACATGTTGAAGTTATTTTTTATCTCCAATGGCTAACGCATAGATCACTAGACCAAATCCAATTTTGTTGACAGCATCCCCAATATTGTACACTAGGTCCATGTCCAAGCCTTCAAGCACACGCATGCCAAACAATCCGCCTTCGGTGCCAGCAATATATCCGATAGGGTAAATCGCCCACCCAATCACAACAAACTTCATTAAGGCATTCACGGCCTTTTGAACGTTTCCACCTGCATTTGCGGCAAGTTCTGCCACTTCGCCCTTCCAAACCATCCAAACGATGTAGAAGTATGCAGCACCAGACAGGGCCCCCCAAACCCAGGATTGGGTCTCATTGGCATAAAACGCTTCACCAATATAGCCTAGCATCAACATCGCAACTGAAGCAAGAATGAGTTTCCAGAGCAAGGATATCGTTCCGCCCGCTTTTTTCGTGATGAGGTAAAATTCGACACACATCAAGGGCACCGTCAAGGTCCAGTCAATATAACGAAGTGCAATGGGAGTTTCATGCGTTAACTGATAGTAGTCTCGCATATAATAATAATGCACTGCAGCTATACCGGTGATTAAGCCCGCTATTAATAAGCTTAATTTCCACTCGTCGGCTACGCGACTACGTTCAAAAAGGAAAAAGACCGACGCCGCAAACATGGCCATGTATCCTATAAAAAATGTGAAACTAACTGGATCAGTTGGATCAATTTGAAAAATTTCTAAGAATTCCATAAGAGTTTGATTTTAAG
>LICG01000015.1 GCA_001438205.1 Cryomorphaceae bacterium BACL7 MAG-120322-bin74 | reverse complement strand
CCACCAAAGCATGTTACATCTGAAACAAGGACTTGAACTGAACAAGATTGCGCCTTTGCCTTATGTGGCAGGAACACCAGCAGCATTGCGGAAACCCAAAAGGTCTTACGCATCATGTTGCTCATGTATTTGTTGAATTTTTTGGCTTCCATTCTAGTGGGGGATAATGAGGAAAGGTAGTTTAACGTATTGCCGTTTTTTATCGAAATGAGTCATCGAGGGACAATACAGCCTTAAAGGACTCGGTTTAGTTTTTTATGTAATGCGTTCCGCACTCCTTGTAGCGCCGTAAAGCGTTGCAACAAGGCAAGCCGCTGCTGTGCATCTTGTGTTTCTTCTAGTTCATTTTTTAACGCTATAATCATTTCAGATAGGCGTAGTTCTTTAAATCGGTAGAGGCATTCTTCCACATGCGGGGTCAAATGATCTTCGGGGGTTTGAATAAAGATGTTTTTGCGCTTCCAGTCTGCCAGAACATAGCGCTCTGTCAGCAGCTCCGCCACGACTGAGGCAATGGCGGGCTCTGGATGCCGGCTAAAGACCTCCGCAGTTAAAAGACGTTCTTCCTCTTTCCAAGTCCGGTCCATCACAAGATGAATCTCATTGTAGGCAGGAAATGAAAATGTAAGATCATCTGTGGCTAAATCATCTAGAATAATGGACCCCGCCGCGTCAGTATAGGGGTTCCCTTCTTCATCCATACCAGAGATTCGGTTCTCTGCATACAGTAATAAAATCCGCATTAAAGCCTCTTCAATAGCTGGTGGCCGCTGATCAATCGCTGGCGCTGGTGCGACCACCAAGGCCGGGGCCTCAGGCGCTTGACGCTGGCGTTCTCTTTCCGATGCGCGAATATCTGCTGCGCGCAAGCGGTCCATCTCAGCAAAAAGGCTGCGTTCTTCAATACCCAGCCTACTTGATGTGTCCCGCAGATACACCTCGCGCAAGATCGCATTGGGAATCTTGGCGATGGACCCTACAATATCCTTGACCATGTCTGCCCGCCGTATGGGGTCCGTTCCCGCTTCAGTAGCCAAGGTGTCCGCCTTAAACTGGATAAAGTCCACTTCTTTGTCGCGCAGGTAAGCTTCAAGCGCTTCAGCCTTCATAGACTGCGCCAAGGTATCCGGATCTTCGCCTTCGGGTAATGGAACAGCGCGCACCAACATCCCTTCTTCTAGCAGCAGATCAATCCCGCGAAAAGAAGCGCGAATACCTGCAGCATCGCCGTCATAAAGTAGCGTAACATGCTCGGTCAATCGCTTAATCAATCGAATCTGATCCAAGGTTAGGGCCGTCCCTGATGAGCTCACTACATTTTGCACGCCCGCTTGGGAAAGGGAAATAACATCGGTATACCCTTCAACCAAATAACAGCGGTCCGCACGCGCAATACTTTGTTTGGCTTGAAAAAGGCCATATAAAACACGGCTCTTATGGTAAATCTCTGATTCGGGACTGTTGAGGTATTTAGCCGTTTTGGCCTCCTTCTTGAGCACGCGACCACCAAAACCTACAATTCTGCCGCCTAAACTGTGGATAGGAAACATCGCTCGCCCCCAAAAGCGGTCTACGTGGCTTCCGTCTTCGCGTGCAATACTCAATCCCGTCCCTGCCAAGTATACTGCTTGATACCCTGCGGCTATGGCCGTATCAAAAAAGGTAGAACGTCCCTCCAAATGATAACCCAGCTCAAATCGACGGATGGTTTCTTCCGTAAATCCGCGCTCCCGGAAGTAGGCAAAGCCAATGGACCGTCCCAAGGCATCTTCCCACATCCACTGCGAAAACTGCTTTGCAGCAAAGGCATTGACACTCAATAGGCTTTCGCGCATATTCCGCGCTTCATCTGCCTCTTCGCTACTCGCCTCTTCTTCAATTTCAATATTGTACTTCTTCGCCAGCCAGCGCAATGCATCCGGGTAGGTCATTTGCTCATGCTCCATTAAAAAGGTCACGGCAGACCCCCCTTTTCCGGAAGAAAAGTCTTTAAAGATTTGTTTGGAGGGCACCACATAAAACGATGGTGTCTTCTCTTGGCTAAACGGACTCAGGCCTCTAAAGCTTGAACCACTTTTTTTAAGCTGCACAAAATCACCTACAACTTCCTCAATTCGAACGGAATCAAGAATTTTTTCAACACAAGCAGAGGTAATGCGGCCCATCCCCTAAAGGTACCGAATCTTCCTTGTTAGTGGGCGCGGTTTCCAATGTAATCCACCAAGGAAGAGAGGGCTATTTTGGCTTCGCTATCAGGAAAAGAACGCAATTGGGCTTTTGCCTCATATTGCCAAGTGGCCATACGTTGCGCAGCATAGTCCATTCCGCCAAGTTCACGCACCTTGGTCATGAGCCATGCGATGGACGCCGGATCTTCCTTTTTATTTTTAACAATGGACATCAACGTGCGCTTATCCTTGCTTTGCGCTACGGACAAGGCGTAAATCAAGGGCAAGGTCATTTTCTGTTCCTTGACATCGATCCCCGTTGGTTTACCGCTAGCACCAAACTGTTGGTAGTCCAATAAGTCATCTTGAATCTGAAAGGCCATCCCTAGTGCCTCACCAAATGCTTGGGCCTGCGCGATGACTTCCGCATCTTGACCGCTGGAAGCTGCCCCAACTGCACAACATGCCGCCATGAGCGAGGCCGTTTTTTTGCGGATAATCTCATCATAGACTTTCTCATCAATGTCTAAGCGGCGCGCCTTTTCAATTTGCAAAAGTTCCCCTTCGCTCATCTCACGAACTGCCCTACTGACATGTTTGAGTAAATCATGGTCTTCATGTTCCACTGCCAATAATAAAACGCGAGAGAGCATGTAATCCCCCACGAGAATGGCGATTTTATTTTTCCATAAAGCCGAAATACTGAAAGCCCCACGCCGTGTTGCGGCCTCATCCACCACATCATCATGCACCAATGTGGCGGTATGCATTAATTCGACAAGCGTAGCGCCACGATACGTCTTTTTAGAAACCTCTGCTGGAGCAAATGCTTTTGCCGTTAAGAAAACCAATGCGGGCCGCAATCGCTTCCCCTTCTGACGCACTGCATAGCGCAAAACCAAGTCCAGTAGGGGCACTTTACTACTGAATGCCTTTGGAAAGCTTTGATCAAACTGTTTCAGTTCCTCCTGAATAGGGTCTTTGAAGTTCATTTTATTCCGCGTTGCTTGCATATTGCTTCATAGGCCGATTGAATCTTTCGGAAGGTGGCTTCCGCCTCTTTGACCACATCTTCTCCCATCCCCTGAAGCGCGTCAGGGTGATATTTCTTTACCAAACTTCGGTAGGTTTTCTTCAAATCACGTTCTGACACATCAGCTGACACACCCAATACTTCAAAAGGGCTAGGTCCTGAAGGCTTGTGCACCGCTTCTAGTCGTTGAAAATCCTGTGGATGAATCCCTAAATACCCTGCAATTCGGGCAATCTGCTGGCGCTCTTCCGGCGTCATTGTCCCATCTGAATGGGCAAGCCCAAAAAGAAAGGCCACAACTTGAATACGTCCTTGAAGCGACATATGCCGTCGAACTTGCTGGCATATCTGCGTGATTGCCGGTTTTTCTTGAACAACTTTTTTGAAAGCTTTAAAGCTGGACTGGGCCTTTTCCTCGCCAAACCATCGCTTGAAATGTTCGCGAACAAAGCTTAACTCACGTTCATCCACCTGTCCATCTGCTTTAATCACAACAGAGGCAAGAATCAGCAGGCTTGCATGAAAATCCTGTTCTCCACGCTGATGAGGACGTGATTTTGTTCCAGGTGTTTCTGTAAAAAGATCCGAAAGTGAATTGCCGAGTGCAGCGCCAAGTATTAAGCCAATTGGGCCTCCAAGTGCCCATCCTATTCCACCGCCAATGAGGGTTGTCCAACGCTTCATGCTGCGCGAAGGTACAACGGACGGTTTAGCTCGTTAGCCAAATAGCAAAGCCAACAATCACCGCAATAAATACCACCACTGCAATCGTGGTTGACAAAGAAGCTTTATCTCGTTCTGCTTCTTCTCTCCGTCTGGCAGCTATACGCTCACGACGACTCAGGCGATCCTCTGGGCTAAGTCGGTCTCGATCATCACGGGTTGCCATAGGATATTACATTAGAATTGGATTGAATTTAATACTATTTCCTTTAATAACAATGAATTACATCTTTCCATCTGCAAAATTCCACATAAAAAAACTCCGCCATGAGGCGGAGTTTAGGACTTTTTTGTGGTTTAATTAAGACCCGCAGGCCTCACAGTCATCAGGATTATCAATTGAACACGCAAGTGTCTCTTCAGCAGAATACACTTTTACTGGCTCTACGGACACGGTAGCTGCAGCACTGAGCGAAGCTGTCAGTATTTCGGAGAAAACCTCGGTTGCATCGGAGGCTGCTTCCGCTTTCTTTTTCACCGTGAATTTAATCGCTGCTGATGCCGCCTTGGTCCGCAGATAATACATGCCTGTTTTAAGTCCTTTTTTCCATGCATAGAAGTGCATAGAAGTGAGTTTACCCATATTTGGTGACTCGACGAAGAGATTCAAAGACTGGCTTTGGTCAATGAATATGCCGCGATCCGCTGACATGTCAATGATGTCTTTCATCGACATTTCCCATACCGTCTTATAAAGCTCCTTAAGATTGTCTGGAATGCCTTCAATACTCTGAATGGAGCCGTTGTTAGCCATGATGGCATTCTTTACGTCTTCATTCCATAGACCTAATTTGACCAGGTCTACCAGCAAGTGTTTATTCACTACAATAAACTCCCCTGAAAGCACGCGACGCGTATATAAATTGCTCGTGTACGGCTCAAAGCACTCATTATTGCCTAAAATTTGTGACGTAGATGCCGTAGGCATGGGTGCCAATAGCAATGAATTGCGAACGCCGTGTTTTTTGACCTTCTTGCGCAAGGCATTCCAGTCCCAACGCCCACTCAAGTCCTCTTCCGTCATACCCCAGAGGTTGTACTGAAATTCTCCTTGAGAAATGGGCGATCCTTCATAGGTTTCATAGGGCCCGTGTTCAGCCGCTAGATCACATGAAGCCGTAACAGCTGAAAAGTAGATCGTTTCAAAAATGTCCTTGTTGAGATGCCGCGCCTCTTCGCTGGTAAAGGGTAAGCGAAGCTTAATAAAGGTGTCAGCCAAACCTTGTACCCCTATTCCAATGGGCCTGTGGCGCATATTCGAATTTCGGGCCTCGGGAACAGGGTAATAGTTCACATCTATCACACAGTTCAAGTTTTTAGTCACCTTATATGCGACATCATACAAAAGCTGGTGATCAAATGCCCCGTCTTCAACGTACTTCGGTAAAGCAATAGAAGCGAGGTTACATACAGCCACTTCATCTGGCGCCGTGTATTCAATGATCTCCGTACAAAGGTTGGAAGACCGAATAACGCCAAGATTCTTCTGGTTAGACTTCGCATTACAGGCATCCTTGTACAACATGTAAGGAGTGCCCGTTTCAATTTGTGCTTCCATTATTTTGGTCCACAATTCACGCGCAGCAATCGTCTTACGGCCTTTGCCTCCTTCCTCATACTTCGTATAGAGTGCTTCAAACTCGGCTCCGTAGGTATCAGATAGCCCTGGGCATTCATTCGGGCACATCAAAGTCCACTTGGCATCCGCTTCCACACGCTTCATGAACAAGTCTGGAATCCAGAGTGCATAAAACAAGTCACGTGCACGTTGCTCTTCTTTGCCCGTGTTTTTGCGCAAATCAAGAAAATCAAATACATCTGCATGCCAAGGCTCCAAATACATGGCAAATGACCCTTTTCGCTTGCCTCCTCCTTGATCTACATAGCGTGCGGTGTCGTTGAATACACGTAACAAAGGAATCAGTCCGTTTGAGGTGCCATTCGTGCCCCGGATGTAGGAGCCCATCGCGCGGATGTTATGGATGCTTAGGCCAATACCTCCTGCGCTTTGGCTAATTTTTGCACATTGTTTTAGGGTATCATAGATGCCATCAATGCTGTCGTCCTTCATCTGCAATAAGAAGCAGCTGGACATTTGGGGCTTTGGCGTGCCTGCATTGAATAGGGTTGGCGTCGCATGGGTATAGAGGCCCCTAGACATGCCATCATAGGTCTCAATGGCCGCTTGAATATCTTCTTTGTGTATGCCAATGGCGACACGCAATAACATCTGCTGCGGACGTTCTGCAATTTGGCCATTGGTGCGCAACAAGTAAGAACGCTCTAAGGTTTTAAAACCGAAATAGTCATAATTGAAGTCGCGGTCATAAATCGGGGTAGAGTCCAGCATCTCAGAGTTGGCCTCAATAATCTCCATTACATCATCGGCAATCAATGGTGCCGTTTGCCCCGTCTTTGGACTCACATACGTATGCAAGTCGCGCATGGTTTCCGTGAAGGACTTATTCGTGTTTTTGTGCAAGTTTGAAACGGCAATGCGTGCAGCAAGCAAAGCAAAATCTGGATGGCGGACGGTCATCGATGCGGCAGTTTCTGCAGCAAGACTATCCAGTTCACTGGTCGTGACACCGTCATAGAGTCCCTCAATAACGCGCATAGCCACGGCGACAGAATCCACGAGTGGACTTAGACCATAACACAGCTTCTGAATCCGCGCCGTGATTTTGTCAAATTTAATGGCTTCTTTGCGGCCATCCCGCTTCAATACATGCATCATAATCTTTTTGGGGACTTAGAAGTCAGAATCAAACTTGAACGTTTCGGATGAAGTCTCTTGCTCCATACCAACGCCTGCCTTTCGGTAGTCTGAAACACGCTTTTCAAAGAAATTGGTCTTCCCTTCAAGTGAAATCATATCCATGAAATCAAAGGGGTTCTCAGAATTGTACTGTTTTGGGCATTCCAATTCGTCCAAAAGACGATCCGCAACAAATTCCAGATACTGAACCATAAGACGACTGTTCATGCCGATCAAATCAACAGGCAAAGATTCCGTGATGAACTCACGCTCAATGTCTAGCGCTTCTGTGATGATCTGAATAATACGCGCTTGTGGCACCTTGTTCACCAAGTGATGGTTGTGCAAATGGACCGCAAAGTCACAATGCATCCCCTCATCACGGCTGATCAGCTCATTGGAGAAAGTTAAGCCTGGCATAAGGCCACGCTTTTTCATCCAAAAAATAGAACAGAAGGCACCGCTAAAGAAGATGCCCTCCACTGCAGCAAAGGCGATTAAGCGCTCGGCAAATGAAGGAGAATCAATCCAGCGCAAAGCCCAATCTGCCTTTTTCTTGATGGCATCAAAGGTCTCAATGGCATTAAATAGCTGATGGCGTTCTGCCTTGTCCTTCACATACGTGTCAATCAACAATGAATAGGTTTCACTGTGAATATTTTCCATCATGATTTGGAAACCATAAAAGAACTTGACTTCCGTGTATTGTACCTCATTGACGAAGTTCTCTGCCAAGTTCTCATTGACAATTCCATCAGAAGCCGCAAAAAAGGCCAAAATGTGTTTGATAAAGTATTGCTCGTCTGCCGTTAACTTGTTTTCCCAGTCCGTCAAATCCTGGTGCAGGTCAATTTCTTCAGCTGTCCAAAAGCTCGCTTCTGCCTTCTTGTAGATGTCCCAAATATCATTGTGTTCAATAGGAAACAGGACAAAACGGTTCGGATTTTCCGATAAAATGGGTTCTACAGCAGAAGTGTTTTCGCTCATCATTTATGGCGTTAATCGCCTCATGGCGAGATGGTTACGTATAGTTTTGGTGCATTTTAGCAAATTCTATGTCCATTGGACTCAGGAAGACCTCTGCTGATGAGCTTTACAAATCTTGGAAAGTAGGGGCGAAATCACAAGCGATAGATTTGAACATTAACTCGGAGTTTTCAACATTTAGATCTCCAAGCAACACCCATAAGTCCATCAAATCCGGGGGGTTCGATGTGGGCAAATGAAATTTTGCCATTTTAGGTAAAAGAAATGCACATCAATTGTTAATAACCTAAACCTCTTTTTGAGATTCTAAGAAACTGTATACCTCTTCGGCCTCGTCCATCCAGCTAGGGCCATAAGCGCGCACCAAAGCGTCCTTTAAGAACCTAAATACCGGTAGTTTAAGCTCCTTACCCAAGCTACAAGCGGGTTCACAAACATTCCAATGGTGGACGTTTAATGCGTCAAAGTCCTTGTATTTGGTCACCCTAATCGGGTATAAGTGACATGAAATCGGTTTGGGCCAATCCACTGCCCCTGCCGCTGCCGCTTGTTCAATTCCGCACTTTGCCCCCGTCCCGTCAAAGACAGCATAGGCGCATTCCTTCCCCTGAACGAGTGGCGTGACCCATTCTCCATCGCTGTCTTGAATAGCAGGGCCTTGGGCTGCCAATGCTTCCTTTCCTTCGGGACGCAGAAAAGGGGCGATGGCGTCTTGAATCTCAGATAAAATCGCCACCTCCGCCTCTTGCAAGGGTGCCCCGGCATCCCCTTCTACACAACAAGCCCCTCCACACCGGGAGAGATCACAACAAAAGGCATGTTCAAATGCCACTTGCGAAACGACGGTATTACCGATTTGAATCATTCTCCAAAGGTCTACCTTTGTAGCCAACTCAACAAGCCATGAATTTCGCTGAAATCCTTTCTGCCACAATGGTGCTCTTTGCTGTCATTGATATTATTGGCAGCATCCCCATTATCATCTCACTGCGCGACAAGGTTGGGCATATCCAAAGTGAGAAAGCCACCATGGCCGCTTCGGGCATCATGATCCTTTTTCTCTTTTTTGGCGAAGATCTGCTAGGTCTTTTTGGCGTCAATGTTGCTTCTTTTGCCGTCGCGGGGTCCTTAGTCCTCTTTTTTTTAGCTCTAGAAATGATTCTGGGTGTCCGGATTTACCGCGAAGCAGAACCCGAATCTGCTAGCATTGTCCCCATTGCTTTTCCATTAATCGCCGGCGCCGGAACCTTGACCACCTTAATATCCCTTCGCAGTGAGTTTGCGACGATAAATATCCTCATTGCCATTGTCATCAACGCGGCTTTAGTGTTTCTCGTACTCAAAAACACCCGACACCTAGAGCGCTGGTTGGGTAAAAATGGGATCGCGGTGGTACGCAAAGTATTTGGCATCATTTTGATGGCCATTTCTGTGCGCCTATTTACCGCAAACATCGGTTCCCTTCTCGTTTAAGTTTAAAACACACGAACTTCATGCCTTCCTTGGCACAAAAGATTAGATAAAACACTCGTATGGCACTGTCTCCTGAAGAATCATTTAAGCGCGTCATCTCTCACGCAAAGGAATATGGCTTTGTTTTCCAAAGCAGCGAAATCTATGACGGCCTGTCTGCCGTGTATGATTATGGTCAAAATGGGGTGTTACTTAAAAACAACATCAAAAGCTTTTGGTGGAAATCCATGGTGCAACTCAATGAGAATGTTGTGGGGCTGGATTCTGCCATTTTTATGCACCCAACTGTCTGGAAAGCCAGTGGCCACGTGGATGCCTTTAACGACCCCTTAATTGACAATAAGGACAGCAAAAAACGGTACCGTGCTGATGTGTTGCTAGAAGACCACGCCGAAAAACTTCGTCAAAAAGCCAACAAAGAGGTGGAGAAAGCCGCTCAACGCTTTGGTGATAGCTTTGATGCCGACTTATTCCGAAGCACCAATCCACGCGTGGCAGGCTATTTAGCCAAAGCGGATGAGATCATGGCACGCTTTGTTGCCGCCATGGAGGAAGAAGACTTGGAGGCCGTTCGCCAAATTATCCTCGACGAGAATATCACTTGCCCCGTTAGTGGAAGCGCAAACTGGACCGAAGTACGTCAGTTCAATTTGATGTTCGCCACAAAAATGGGCTCTGTTGCGGAAGGCGCCAGTGACCTATACCTGCGCCCCGAAACGGCCCAGGGCATTTTTGTCAACTTCCTCAATGTTTTCAAAACAGGCAGAATGAAAGTTCCTTTCGGTATCGCTCAAATTGGAAAGGCTTTCCGCAATGAAATTGTCGCACGCCAGTTCATTTTCCGCATGCGTGAATTTGAACAAATGGAAATGCAATTTTTTGTTAAACCTGGGACAGAAATGGAATGGTATGCACACTGGAAAGAGGCACGTATGCGTTGGCATATGGCCCTTGGTTTTGATGCGCGTCATTATCGCTTCCATGACCATGACAAGCTTGCGCACTATGCCAATGCCGCAGCAGATATTGAATTTCAATTTCCATTTGGATTCAAAGAAATTGAAGGCATCCACAGTCGGACCGATTTTGATTTACGTAGACACGAAGAGTTTTCCGGGAAGAAGCAGCAAGTTTTTGACCCCGAAACGCAAGAGAATTATACGCCTTATGTGGTAGAAACCTCCATTGGTTTAGACCGCATGTTCCTCAGTCTTCTCAGCTTGAGTATTGAGGAAGAAACATTAGAAGACGGCAGCCAACGGACCGTCCTCCGCCTTCCGCACGCTTTAGCCCCAACACAAGCAGCCATCCTGCCTTTAATGAAAAAAGATGGTTTGCCCGAATTTGCGCGCAGCTTACACACGGATCTCAAATTTGATTTTCAAGTGGCTTATGATGAAAAGGATGCCATTGGAAAGCGTTACCGCCGCCATGACGCTATTGGCACACCTTTATGTATCACGGTAGATCATCAGAGCTTAGAGGATGGCACCGTTACTCTGCGTGACCGCGACACCATGGAGCAAAAGCGCGTTCATAGAGACGAAGTATTTGATATTGTGCGGACTACGGCTTCGCTCGAAGTCCTACTAAAGAAGATTTAAATATTTTCACTTGCATTTGCATAGGTCTAATATTTATCTACCTTTGGTTCAAGACATTGAGATCTCAACCATTAAAAAAACCCAAATTATTATGAAAAAAGTAAGCTTTTTTCTAAGCGCACTGGCCATGGTTGCCTTTGTTGCTTGTAACAACGCAGCTGAAGAAGCTACTGTTGAAGAGACTGTTGAAGAAGTTGTTGTCGAAGAGGCTCCTGCTGAGGAGGCTTCCGAAGAGGCTGCAACTGAAGAAGTTGTCGCCGAAGGCGAAGAGGCTTCTGCAGAGTAATTCTACAGAAACAGAACAGAAAGCCGTCCATTGGGGCGGCTTTTTTTATGCCCAAATTTTCTAATCATCCGATTTAAACTAGGCCAAAGGAGGTAAGAAGTCTACCTGCACTCCCGCACGGCGAAGAAAATCTACGCCCGACAGATCTCTGTACGCCATGGCATAGACCACACGCTTAATTCCAGATTGATGCACCAGCTTGGAACAGTTGTTACAGGGAGACATCGTGAGATAAAGGGTGGCTCCTTCACAACTTTGGGTGGATCCCGCCACTTTTAAAATGGCATTGGCCTCTGCGTGCAGGACATACCATTTGGTAAACCCTTCATCGTCCTCACAAATATTTTCAAACCCAGATGGCGTTCCATTATAACCGTCTGAAATGATCATACGGCCTTTCACAATTAAGGCCCCTACCTTGCGCCGCTCACAATAAGAAAGTTGTGACCACTCAGCCGCCATGCGGAGGTAGGCTCGGTCATATTTTTCTTGTTTATTCATTGAGGTTGCGAGCACTATTTGAAGTAAGTGCCCAGGGCGGGAATCGAACCCGCACTCCAGGGGAACACGAGTTTGAGTCGTGCGCGTCTACCAATTCCGCCACCTGGGCAATTGTGGATCGCAAACATACACACAAAATGCATACATTTGCACCCCCGTTTTGTTAAAAGTATGGATCCCGTAGCAAAAATTTTCGCTGGTCAAGCCACAGAAGGTTTGGCATCTGCCATTGCGGATGCCTATGGTATTTCCATGGGACAAGTGAATATGCTGCGCTTTTCTGACGGTGAATTTTTACCCTCATTTGAAGAATCTGTTCGTGGAAGCCGTGTCTTTTTGATACAGAGCACCATGCCTAGTTCCGATAACTTATTTGAGCTTTTACAGATGTGCGACGCCGCAAAGCGCGCTTCAGCACGTCACATAACGGCTGTCGTTCCCTACTTTGGGTATGCCCGTCAAGACCGCAAAGACAAGCCCCGCGTGCCCATTACGGCAAAATTAGTGACCAAATTGCTTGAAGCAGCAGGGGCCACACGCGTCATGACCATGGATCTACATGCCGACCAAATCCAGGGCTTCTTTGAAATTCCGGTGGACCACCTATACTCTTCTTCTTTGTTCATTCCGGACATTGAAGCGTTGAAATTAGATGACCTCACCATCGCTTCTCCAGACATGGGGGGCTCTAAGCGTGCAACAGCTTATGGTAATCAGTTGGGCGCAGAGGTCGTTATTTGTTACAAGCAACGGAAGAAAGCCAATGTCGTGGATAAAATGACCGTCATTGGAGACGTTTCAGGCCGGCATGTTATCCTCATTGATGACATGGTAGATACCGCTGGAACCCTCACTAAAGCCGCTGATATGCTTCTCCAGCAAGGGGCAGCAAGTGTTCGTGCCTACTGTACTCATGGTGTTCTTTCGGCTAATGCCATTGAACGCATAGAAAATTCCGCTTTACAAGAGCTCGTCATCACGGATACCATCCCCCAGGCGCGCACTTCAGATAAAATTCGCGTCTTATCCGTCGCTAATCTTTTTGCCGCTGTCATGCACAAAGTGAACTCAAATGAGTCCATCAGCGGTCACTTCTTAATGTAAACTCTGAAATCTCCATCCCATGCAATCCGTTACCATTCAAGGATCTGTTCGCACCGAACTCGGCACCAAGTTTGCCAAAGCCACTCGTGCAGCAGGTGAAGTCCCCTGCGTTGTTTATGGCGGTCAAGCGCCCATTCACTTCAGCGCGCCCATCCTCGCTTTTCGTGACTTGGTTTACACTGCGGAGGCACGTGTAGCACACATCGAATTAGAAGGCAAAACTATCCAAGCAGTTATTCAAGACATGCAATTTGATGTCCTAACAGACAAGCTGACCCATATGGACTTCATTGAGGTTATTGAAGGCAAGCCTGTCACGATTGAAGTTCCTGTCATGATGGTGGGGAATGCGCGTGGTGTGCGTAACGGTGGCACGTTGAAATCTGTTCTTCGTGCATTGCGCATCAAGGGGGATATCAACAATCTACCTTCCGTCATTGACCACGATATCACTGACCTTCGTATTGGCGAATCCATTCGTGTGAGCGACCTTAAGTCAGGCAAGGCCTTTGAAATCCTCAATGCAGAAGCCGCGGTTGTTGTGACCATCAAAATGTCTCGTAAGGCTGTGGCCGAAGACGAGGATGAATCAGAAGAAGGTGCTGAAGGTGCTGAAGGTGCTGCTGAAGGTGCTGAAGCTACTGCCGCTGAATGAAAAAATTCCTAGTGATTGGATTGGGCAATCCGGGTTCGGAATATGCCCACACCCGTCACAATATTGGATATACTATCGTGGACGCCTGGGCTCAGGCGTCCACGTCTATTTTTAGCCCTGCCCGTTATGGAGATAGGGCAGAAATAAAACTCAAAGGGCGGACTATCCTATTGATCAAGCCCACCACCTTCATGAACTTGAGCGGCAAAGCGGTTCGGTACTGGATGGAGGAAGAAAAAATTCCCTTGGAGAACCTGATCGTCCTCGTCGATGAATTAGCCTTGCCCATTGGCACGGTTCGACTCAAGACCAAAGGCTCTGATGGAGGCCACAATGGCCTAAAAGACATACAAGCTGTTCTGGGTCGCCAAGATTATGCCCGCTTACGTTTTGGCATAGGGCAACATTTCCCAAAAGGACATCAAGTAGATTTTGTTCTAGGGCGTTGGCAAGAAACTGAAATGGAGTTTGTCACCCCAGGGATTGAGCGCGCCATTCAGCTCCTCGAAGCCTATATCTTGGCAGGCCCTCAGACCGCCATGAACCAATACAATCAGTAAGGGCTATTTTTTTATTTTTTGGGGTATTGTTGGCGTCTTAGTGCCTGTACTTTCGCGACATGAAAATACATATTCGGGTATTTATTCTTTTGGTTATTGCGTCATTCGCAGCGCATGCTCAAGACGCCGCCATGCGCGGCCAGGTTATTTTTGAAGGAAGTTTGGATCCTGCAGAAGGATACCGCGTCATTATAGAGCAGGGAAGCTTTCGGGCAGCGCAATCCACCACACACCAAGGACGTTTTTCTTTTGGAAATCTTCCCAGTGGGTTGTGTAATGTTCGTGTTACGAGCCCCGATGAGCGAACTATTTCTGTTTTACACGAGCAAATGCTCAATGCAGTAAAACCTCTTGAGCTGACCATCGCCGTGGTGCGTCAAGTAGCCCAATTGCAAGAGGTCTCTGTCAGCGCAACCGCCTTTAAGACGACAGATGAGGCCCCCCTTTCGATCAAAAATATCAATTGGGCCGAGATGCAGCGAATGCCTGGTGCCACATTGGACATTTCAAAGGTTATCCAGAGCTTTCCTGGTGTTCTCCCCAAATCAAGCTTTGGCTATAATATTTCCATTCGAGGTGGCGCCTCTAGCGAGAATGCCTACCGTATGGATGGCATCGACCTGCCGGCTATCAACCATTTTAGCATTCAAGGCGCAAGTGGCGGTGCAGTGAGTATGATCAACATGGACTTTATTCAAGACGCCACCTTGTATTCAGGCGCATTTCCTTCAAGCATGAGCAATGTCCTATCTGGTGCGTTAGACTTGGATTTGCGGAATGCACGAAGCGACCGTGCGGGTGTTCGCATGACCTTGGGCGCAACCGATGTGGGCGCCACTGTAGAGATTCCTATAAACGCCCAGGCTGGGCTCATGGTTTCGGGTCGTCAGAGTTTTTCACAGCATTATTTTAAACTATTCAATATCCCCATTTTGCCCACCTACCAAGACGCCCAATGTAAGCTACATATGCGCCTAGGAAACAAAAAAGACCTAACCCTACTTGGGGTGGGCGGTTGGGGCTCCTATAGACTCTATACACAAGGCCGAGGAAGTGATGCATTACTTTATAACGTAGGCTACATTCCCGAGGGACAGCAAAGCACCGAAGTAGTAGGCGCACGCTACCGCCATTTCATGTCCAATGGGGTCAGAACTTGGGTTCTAAGCCATGATCGAATCACCAATGATGCAGATAAGTTTATCGGAAATACGGGGCTAGAAAAAGACCGACAATTGCTGTATCGCGCACATGAAGACCATACCCGGTTGCGCTTTGAACGCAAATGGGAAGGCGACATGGGTATTTTTACCCTGGGAGGAAGCCTTGAAGCTGTTCAGCTTGGTGCGCTTAGTGAATCCATCAAGGGAAGCTTAACGGGGTTGGACACAGTGCAACTGCAGGCCATGGTGAATTATGTCCAAGCAGGCGTCTTTGGCGCCTATGCCAAAACTTCTCAGAATGGACGGGGCAACTTAACCCTATCGCTGCGTCTGGATGCCGCTAATTACAACCTGAGTATGGTGAATCCCCTGGCGCAGGCATCTCCAAGAGCCTCCTACAAATATCAGCTCACATCCAAATGGACGGCCAACGCGCACATTGGGCGCTATAATCAACTGCCTCCTGGGATTCTGTTGGCAGCCAATACTTCTAGCCTTGAGAGCAGTGTCATGCGTTTTACCAAGGCAGACCATGTGGGGACAGGTATTGAATACCAGAATGGAAAAACCTATAGAGTATCTATGGAGGTATACCACAAGCAATATCTCCATGCGCCATTTTTGGCCCATGATCAAATTGCCTATGCCAACGCTATTGGCGCCTATGTGGCGGTGGGGGACCAACCTTCCTTGCCAACCGCTGAAGGTCGAGCACAAGGTTTTGAACTCTTTTTACAACAAAAGCTCAAAGGCAACTACTGGTGGATGGCCACGTATAATTATAGTATAAGTCAATATAAAACGACGACTGGATCTTGGGCTCCCTCTGTTTGGGATAGCAGAAATACCCTGAGCATGACCACCGGAAAGGTTTGGGGAAGAGGTTGGCAATGGGGTATTAAATGGCGTTATTCCTCAGGAACACCGTATACCCCTTTCGATCAGAGCGCATCCTCTTTGACAAGCAATTGGGATGTGTTGCAGCGAGGCATCTTTGATTACGGCGAGGTGAATAGTCAGCGACTATCGCCATTTACGCAATTGGATTTGCGCCTAGACAAAACCTATGCACACAAAGGTTGGAGTTTATCCTGGTTCTTAGATTTACAAAATGCCTTGAGCGGTGATATTCCCTTGATGCCCTACCTCACCGTTGTGCGCGATCCAGAGACTAAGGCCCCCTTGCTGGACCCTTCTGACACTACCCGATACCAAATGCAACTGCTCCGTTCCGATACTGGAAGGGTTCTTCCTACCCTAGGCATGATCTTGGAGTTTTAATCCATAGTTTTAGAGGATTAAATTCCACACCCTATGAAACCACGTTTGTCCTTCTTTGTCCTGATGATTTTTGCGCTCTCCTTTGGACTTCAAGCGCAGAAATCCTCGTATCGCCATCATGAAATTGGTTTACAATTGGACCAATCCTATGGTTTCATGTACGGTGCCCCCATGAATTTTAAGACGCTCTACAAGGTTGGCCCTTCAGAGAATGCCGTCTGGCGCTTTCAACTGGGAACCCTACAGTTCGGGCATAATTACTATGAACCAAGCCAACAGCTATCGAGTTGGGTGGGGCTTGGAGGTTTGATTGGCCGGGAGTGGCGCAAGGACATCAGCGATAAACTTCGCTTGTATCATGGCCCCATGGTTGGCTTAGACATGAGCTTAAGCCGCACAAGAACAGATTCACCCCCAACAGAAAATGGCTATGTCTACCTGACGCCCGGACTGTCTTATGTTATTGGCGTGATGTATCACTTCAACGGGCCATTTTATATGGCGGCAGAAATTCATCCTGGCATCAATACACAATTCACCTATTCCAATGATGCATGGTCACCAAATCGCTACTGGTCAGGAGGCTTAAGCGGCCAAAATGCATTACTGACTGTGGCCTACGAATTCCAAACCTATAAAAAGGGAAAAAGTAAAAAGGCCCGTGGTGTTGTCACTACCCCAGAGTGAGGTTTACTCCACCGTGACGGACTTTGCCAAATTACGCGGCTGATCTACATTGCAACCGCGCAAGACGGCAATATGATAGCTCAGTAACTGCAACGGGACCGTGGCGAGCAAGGGACTTAGACAATCTAATGTATCGGGGATCTCAATCACGGCATCGGACAAGGACCGCACTTCTTCGTTCCCCTGTCCCGTAATCGAAATGACGTGGCCTTTTCTTGCCTTAACCTCTTGCACGTTAGAAACGAGTTTCTCATACATGTCTCCCCTGGGCGCAATAATGACAATAGGCATTTGCTCGTCAATCAGCGCAATTGGACCATGCTTCATTTCTGCAGCTGGATATCCTTCTGCATGGATGTAACTAATCTCTTTAAGCTTCAATGCCCCTTCTAAAGCCACAGGAAAGTTATACCCGCGTCCAAGGAACAGCGCATTGTTAGCCTTCGCTATACTGGCTGCGATCACCTTAATATGGGATTCTGCGCCCAGTATGGATGTAATTTTTTCTGGAATCAACGCAAGCTCGCGGCCTATCTCGGCGCAGTGTTCTAGACTAAGGTGCCCTTTGACACGGCCCAAATACATAGCTATCAGGGTTAATACAGTCACCTGCGCAGTAAACGCTTTGGTCGAAGCTACGCCAATTTCAGGGCCGGCATGGGTATAGGCACCAGCAGTCGTTTCACGTGCGATGGAGGATCCTACTACATTGCATACACCAAAGACGATAGCCCCCGCCTTTTTTGCCATCTTAATGGCGGCCAGGGTGTCGGCCGTTTCACCCGACTGCGAAATGGCAATCACCACATCTTTAGGCCCGATGATAGGATTTCGGTAACGAAACTCTGAAGCATATTCGACCTCTACGGGTACACGCGCCAAATCCTCCAAAAGATACTCTCCCACCAGGCCTGCATGCCAAGAGGTACCGCAGCCAATGATAAGCAATCGCTGGGCTTCAAGAAGCGCCTCAGATATGGAATCTAAGCCCGCCATTTTGACCTCGCCTGTTTTGAGATCTATTCTGCCGCGAATGGTGTCTCCTATGCTCTTTGGTTGCTCAAAGATCTCCTTGAGCATGAAGTGATCATATCCGCCTTTTTCAATGCTTTCCAGATCCATCTTAAGTTGATGAATCACTGCATCGACAGGTAGGTCAGACGCGATTTCACGAATGGACACACCCTGACGGCTAATCACCGCCATTTCGCCATCCTCTAGGTAGATAACTTTTTTGGTGCTGTCAAGAAAAGGCGTAGCGTCTGAGCCTACAAAGTATTCATTGTTTCCAAGGCCTACGACAAGCGGTGATCCTAATCGGGCCACCACCATTTGACCGGGTTCATCTTTGGATAATACGGCAATGGCATAGGCCCCAACCACTTCATTTAGCGCTATACGGACCGCTTGATCCAGAGAAACACCTTCAGCGTCTTGTACAAATTCAATAAAATTGACCAAAACTTCCGTGTCAGTGTCACTATGAAAGCGATAGCCCTTACTTGTCATCAAAGCTTTTAATGAGGCAAAGTTTTCGATGATGCCATTGTGCACCAAAACCAACCGTCCAGAATTAGACAAATGGGGATGTGCATTGGGGTCATTGGGTTCGCCATGGGTTGCCCATCGCGTATGCCCTATGCCCAAAGAGGCTTGTGGGACATCCTTTCCCATACGCGCTTCAAGGTCAGAGACTTTTCCTTTACACTTATGAACCGCGAGTTGGCCGTTAAATAAGGCAATCCCTGCAGAATCATATCCGCGGTATTCTAATCTTTTAAGTCCTTGAATGAGGAGAGGGTACGCATCCCGTGTTCCTAAATATCCGACAATTCCACACATGGTGAATGAGATTTGGTGTTAAACCTTTGGTAGGGATCTAACGTGGTTTGGTTACGTACAAATCTAAGCGAATTGGGTCCATTGGGTCCAAATTTCCATTCAGCACCCCTCGAGCAGCAGAAGATGACATTCGATCTGGAACCAACAAAATCTTCGCGTCAGACGTGTCCTTTCCATTCAGCCATTGCTGAACAAACTTTGTTACATCCAGTGTGTAAGCGCGATCACGAAGGATGGGACTAATCACTAACGATCCGCCCGGATCGCCGTTGAGGTAATTGGTCATGAGCCTACGCTGAAAACCATGGACCAAAAATGCATTTAATTTGACCGGTGTAGCAAACTCCAAAGCGGAACCCTCACGAACAGGAATCCGCAACTCCGCATAGTTGATGAAATAATTTGAATCAGCGAGATTTTGAAGGTTTTCCAAATTCACAACGGTGATAGCGCCACCCATTCCTTGAAGATACGTAGTTGCCTCCCCGGCAACAGAATCCTGATTGTCCAAATCAAAAGTGGCTTGGCTCCGATCAAAAGAGAACGTATTTGCGCTATTGACCAAATTCCAGGCAAGAAGATCATAGATCCCATACCCCGGGCCTACCGTATCGGCCCTTAGGCTGTCATTGGTATAATAGAAACGGATACGCATATCCTGATCTGCAGGTGAGAATTGATAGATGGCTTCGTTGTTTCCAACTCCTTCTACGTACAAGCCACGGAAGTATTCCAAAAAGGCCGTATTACTTTCAAAATCCGTTGGCTGAGCTGCTGATGCGTCAATTATATACGTTTGAAAAAAGTCTTTGTCAAGGTGTAGTCCTATGACTTCATTTGGCGCCACAATACCTTGCACAATGCGCTTACGCGCAGGCTTGGGCTGCACTACCGTATCGACCAACACACTTGAACCCGTAAAAACGGAATGGGCATAATACAAGCTATCCGATGAGATGATTTGGTCTAAATGACTTACTCTAAGTCCAAAGTCAGCAGAGGTGTCCCCATAGAATCCGGCAAAAGGAAGGTACATATAGACCGAGTCCACGGTAGCATTTTCGCCAAAATCAGGATTGACTGTGCTGAGGATATATTGGGTAGCAAAATTCGCCGTTGCACGACCAAATATGGGGTCCTCATATGACCCTAACATCAAGTATGAGGGCTTCATGGTCACCAAAGAATCAAAAGACTCCGTGGTGGTTGTAATAGGTAAAGATGTCAGCTTACCAATCTTCAAGGCATTTTGATCGACGAAGTCAAGGCCAATTTCACCTGTGTTACGCTCACAACTTGAAAGCAAGACAGCCACAAACCCCAGGGTAAACCAAAATGTCCGCATGACTTTATTCGGCAAAAAGTGAGTCGTAGAAAGAATTTAGGCCCCCTGGCTCTGTCAAATACGCTGTGCCATCATGGATAGGCACACCCGCTGCAGTCGCGGCATCCAGCTGTGCTTGTGGCACATCCGAAGACATCTGAAGAACCGCATCCACATGTGAAACAGCCCCTGCATAAAGATTGTCTGTACTGGGTGTTTTGAAAGGCTCCATGTCCTTCACTCCGTCAAACTCCATGCCGCGATATAGACCATCATCTAAGTGGCCTTCAAATCCATCCCCAAATAGGCTGTACACCAACTTGGCATCCTTAAAGTGAGGGTCCTCCGCATTAAATTGACGGATATAAAGGGGCATGGCCGTACTCATCCACCCCATAAAGTGCACAACATCAGGCTGCCAACCTAATTTTTTAATCGTCTCGATGACGCTTTTGCAGAAAAATAAACTCCGCTCACCATTGTCTTTATAGAACTTTCCATCCTTGTCTTCCCACGTGCCTTTTCGCTTAAAAAAGTCTTCATTGTCAATGAAATAGACTTGAATTCTAACGCCAGGAACAGAGGCCACTTTGATAATCAATGGCTGATCTAAGTCATTGATAACCACATTTATACCACTTAAACGAATCACCTCATGAAGTTGGTGACGTCGCTCATTGATGGCGCCAAAGCGTGGCATAAAGACACGGATTTCGTGTCCTTGGTCGTTCATTTTCTTTGGAAAAGCTAACCCCGCTTTGGACAGTATATTGTCCGGGAAGTAGGGTTTAATCTCATGTGAGATGTAGAGGATGCGTCGTTTCGCCATTGCTGCAAAGGTACAAAATTTACCTCCAGCGCCCATTGTCCGGCATTCTAGCCTAGTTTTAACCTCACTTTTATGAAGATTACTTCCCTATCAACCCATGCGGCTTGGTTATCGTTCCGAAATAGCTTCCCAAAAGGGGCTATAATTGGCTTTGTTCCCACCATGGGGGCGTTGCACCGAGGGCATCTTGCGCTTGTGCAACAGGCTTTATCAGAATGTGAGCTAGTTATTGCCAGTATTTTCGTGAATCCCACACAATTCAATCATGTAGATGATTTTACCGCCTATCCATTGGATGTGGAAAATGACCTGGCTGCGTTGGATTCCATTGGCTGTCATGCTGCTTTTATTCCTAATGTCGCCACCCTTTATCCCGATGGACCTGTTTCCGAAAACTATGATTTATTGGGGCTAGATCTCGTCCTTGAAGGCGCATTGCGCCCGGGTCATTTTCAAGGCGTTGCAACCGTCGTGGATCGCTTATTTGATCTGATACAACCAGACAGGGCCTACTTTGGACTCAAGGACTATCAGCAAGTGAAGGTGATCGAAAGGCTTGCTACTTTGCGCGGTGGTAAGCCTAGCATTGTTGCATGCCCCATCGTTCGGGAGGACAATGGCCTGGCTATGTCATCACGAAACAGACGTCTCACCAAAGCACAAACCAGAGAAGCGGCCGTTATTTTTGAGGCATTGCGTTTTGCTGAAGCGGAATTGTCCTGGTTTCCTGTTCCCTCCCTTGCGCTAAAACGAGAAATGCGGGCGATGATTCAAGCTACTGGGAGCCTTAGGGTAGACGCGATTGACTTTGCCCTAGCTGACAGCTTACAGCCCGTTAGAGATCCTGACCGACCCTTAGATCGCTATTCAGAGCCCATACAATGCTTTGTGTCGGCCTTTGCAGGAGATGTGCGCTTAATTGACACCCATTGTATTGTCCCAAAAGGACCTATAGAGGGGTAATCATACCCAGCCGCGCGATGTAAAATCAATCCTCAAAGGCTTAGGGGATCTCCTTCCGAGTCCCTACTTTTGCGCCCCATGACAATCGAAGTCCTTTACAGTAAAATCCACCGCGTACGGGTTACAGGGGCGGATCTCCATTATATCGGATCCATCACGATTGACCGTTCCCTCGCGGAAGCCGCAAAGCTTGTAGAAGGGCAAAAGGTCAGCATCGTCAACATCAACAACGGAGAACGATTGGACACTTATGTGATTTATGGAGAAGCAAATAGTGGAGAGATCACCTTGAATGGGCCTGCGGCGCGCAAAGTGCAAAAAGAGGATAAGATTATCATTATTTCCTACGCTTCCATGACGCCTGAAGAGGCCAAAACCTTTCAGCCTGTCGTACTTTTCCCAGACGAATCTAGCAACCGCTTACACTAACCTTTCACTATGGCAAAACCCACAATTCCCGGATGGCTCAGAACGACGGGTTTTGCCCTACTGGCTATTCTCCTTTTGATTTTCGCATTTGATGATGTTGACCTAAACAAGGTCTGGGCCTCAGCAAAAGAAGCCAAGTGGGGCTATATCATGTTGAGCATCGCCCTGGGCTATACCGCAGTACTCAGCAGGGGAAAGCGTTGGACCTATGTTTTACGCCATTTAGGTTACTCCACCTCTACTTGGAGGGCTGTTCATGCCACGGGTGTTGGCTATTTGGTGAACATGGCCATACCACGCGCTGGAGAGGTCGCCCGTGCGACCGCCCTAAACCGAGCAGACAACATCCCCGTAAATGTTTTGATTGGCACCATTCTTATTGAACGCACAATCGATTTACTCATGATGGCTGGCCTATTAGGCTTGGCCTTTATAGGTGCTTCAGGCGAAATCCAGACCTTACTAGACATCACCCAGCAGAACACAGATGGTAGCCCAAAGTCAGGCGGGTTTCCATGGATGTCACTCTTTGGAGGCATTGTTGGCCTTGTTTTGATCTTCGCTGTTTTCTTCCAAAAGCAGGTGCGCGCTACCGCCTTCTACACAAAGCTCGTCACCTTTCTTGAAGGTATGATGGAAGGGGTGCGTGCGGTAGGTCAACTTCCTAACAAATGGGCTTTCTGGGGGCATACCTTCTTTATCTGGGCGTGCTACTATGTGATGGTGTATGTGTGCTTTTATGCCCTCCCCTTCACGGCCAATTTTACCCTAGCACAAGGACTTTTTGTCATGATGGCTGCAAGTCTTGGGGTATTGGTCCCCGTCCCTGGTGGCGTGGGGGCCTATCATTACCTCGTCGCAATGGCCCTTGTTGTCCTCGGCCTCCCCTATGAACAAGGACTTGCTTTTGCCACCATTGTCCATGCCGCGCAAGCCTTGATGCTGATAAGTTCTGGGGTCATAGGTTTGATTGCACTTTCTGCCCGAAAAGGCCGAACTTCCTTCCATGGCAAAGGTTAAAAAAGCATGGTTCTGTCAATCCTGTGGATCCCAGCATCCTCAATGGATGGGCCAATGCAAGTCATGCAACGCATGGAATACTTTGGTAGAAGAGATACTCGAAAGACCCTCAACCGAAAGCAGTTGGTCCAGTGATGCAACGGTCCCCAGTAATAAAGCACTGCCCCTTTCAGACGTGCATCGCCACGAGCAGGACCGAAGGCCCACCCATGACAAAGAATTAGACCGCGTGTTAGGTGGCGGACTGGTCCCGGGCAGTCTGGTTCTTTTAGGGGGGGAGCCAGGTATTGGCAAGTCAACCCTTTTACTTCAGGTCGCCTTATTGCAAGGAGAAAAAGTCCTATATGTTAGCGGCGAAGAAAGCGCACAACAAATCCGGATGCGCGCCGAGCGCATTGGCTTACATGGTCCCGGATGCCATGTGCTCACCGAGGTCTCTACCCGTAAAATACTCCAAGCCGCTGAGCAGCTGAAACCCGATATGCTCATTGTAGATTCTATTCAGACGTCCCATAACCCGCAATTGGACTCTGCCCCCGGAAGTATTTCCCAGATCCGCGAAGCGGCTGCTGAATTTTTGCGTTATGCAAAGTCGCGCCATGTGCCCGTGATCTTGGTCGGCCATATCACCAAAGATGGGCACCTCGCTGGACCTAAAGTACTAGAACACATGGTGGACGTTGTATTGCAGTTTGAGGGCGACCGACACCATCTTTTCCGCATGTTGCGCGCCCTGAAGAACCGTTTTGGTAGTACCCAAGAGCTAGGCATTTACCAAATGGACGGCAAAGGCCTGCAGGGTGTCGCAAATCCGAGTGGTCTTCTGTTAGGTCAAAGAGAAGAAGGACTCAGCGGCTCTGCCGTTGGAATTCCTTCCGAAGGGATGCAACCCTTACTGGTCGAAGTTCAGGCGCTCGTCAGTTCAGCCGTTTATGGCACCCCCCAACGATCTTGCACAGGCTTTGACACCCGAAGGCTCAATATGCTCTTGGCGGTATTAGAAAAGCGATGTGGTTTCCGCCTGGGCGCCAAAGATGTCTTCTTGAATGTGACGGGGGGATTACGCGTAGAGGATCCCGCACTGGATCTAGCGGTATGTGCCGCTATCCTTTCGAGCAATGCAGACATCCCCATTCCGCATGGGATGGCTTTTGCGGCTGAAGTAGGTTTAGGCGGTGAAATTCGTCCCGTACACCGCATGGAGCAGCGCATGAATGAAGCCGGAAAGCTTGGGTTTGATACCGTTTTTTGCGCAAAGCAATCCGGCATCAAAGCGGGTATACACCACGGTGTCAATGTGGTGCCGGTTCAGCGCATGGAAGCGCTAGTCGCTGCCCTTTTTGGTTAAATTCTTTGTTTAATTCCCCACCAAATTCACCAACTCATCCAAGTTGGGTGTGATAATGATTTCGGTGCGACGGTTGCGCGCTTTGTTTTCGGGCGTATCGTTGGCAGCTACTGGCATAAACTCGCCACGACCTGCTGCTTGAACGCGTTGGGGCTCAATTCCTTTGTTGACCAGGATCTTTACCACCGAGGTAGCACGCATCACACTCAAATCCCAATTGTCCTTTACAGAGGTTTTGCCAAAATAGGCATCGTCGTCTGTATGCCCTTCTACGGCAATCTTGAGGTCTTTATTCTCCGACAAGACCTTGGCTAATTGGCCTAATGCCGTGGCCCCGTCTGCTTGCACATCCCAAGAACCTGAAGCAAACATCAAGCGGTTGTCCAGGCTTACATATACCTGTCCATTACGCATAGAAACTGTCAAGCCTCGGTTTTCAAAACCTAGCAGGGCGTCTGCAATGCGCTGGCGGAAGTAGGCAGCGGTAGAGTCTTTACGGGCCAAGAGCGATTCTAACTCATTCACGCGGGCCTCACGGGACTGAAGTGCACGTTCAACGGCAATTAAACGGCTCTGCTCACGCATGAGTGAATCCTCTTTACTCGCCAACCGCTGGGCAATTTTTTCCATTTGCTCCAACATGACTTTGTTTTCACGCAAGTTGGCTGCCGCCAAAGTGTTGTTGTTTTTCAGGGCATAATCATAATTTGCCTCCAGGTCCTGGTACTTGCGCAACAAGGTGCGGTATTGGCTGCCATGCTGCGTGGTATCCCGCTGAAGGGAAGTATACGCCTCATCTATACGGGCGCGTTTAGCCTCACATTCTACCAAAGCTGTTGAGGCCTTGTCCGTACGGACCTTCATGGCTTCATTTTCAGCGACGACTAGGTCATAATTGGATTGCAATTCTGCATGCACCTTGGGAGATACACAAGACACAGCCAAAGCGGCAGGAAGGGCAGCAAGAAGGAAAAGACGAGATACAGTACGCATAGCGATGGGGTCAGGTTTATTCAAAGGTAGTCGGCAAATCCCATTCCAAAAGCACGGGGCAATGATCCGAAAGGTAGGCCTGGTTAAGGTGTATACATCGCTTGGCGCCCTGCACTGCCGCGGGGCTCAACCAAAAACCATCGATGCGCCATCCTATATTTCTTTCGCGGGAACGCGACTGAAGGCTCCACCATGTGTATTGATCGCCTCCTGAATGGAACAGGCGAAACGCATCCCGCCAATGAGCTTCTTCTAGGGCGTCAAGCCAAGCTCTTTCGGGCGCACTAAAGCCAGGCACACCCTCTAAGCGAATGGGATTGTGAATGTCAAGGGGCGTATGGCACATGTTCCAGTCAGCACCTACAATGACCTGCGGCACTTCTCTTTCCACCTCGGTTAGGTATTGGCGAAAAGCATCTAAAAACGCAAGTTTAACCGCTTGTCGTTCTGGCTTGGAGGCGCCCGATGGAAAATACACATTCAACAAGGTTACGCCCGGATAGTCCACCCGCATAACACGCCCTTCTAGGTCAAATTCAGGCCTATTCATACCATGAACCACACGAATGGGGGGCGTTTTAGCGATAATCGCCACACCTGAATAGCCTTTCTTTTCAGCCGTATGCAAGCTGGTCCAGCAGTCCGGAAAAGAGGCAGCTATGAACGCCGCATCATCATGACGGACCTCTTGAAAAAGGAGAAGGTCCGCATCAGTGCTTTCCCACCAGCGGACCAACCCTTTTTTTAAACAGGCCCGAATGCCATTTCCATTCAGGCTAAGGATGCGCATTTTCTCTTAGTTGAGCACCAATCGCGCCTCACCAATTTTTTCATTGGCAGAATAGACATCTAAGCTATAGGTGCCTGCAGCCAATTCCGTTTGAACATTAAAGACGAGGCAACAACCCGTAGGCTCTCCGTTGAATTGTACCACTTGTGATGCGCTATAGAGAATTGTCTCCCCTTTCACTACCATTGTGCGGTTTTTTCCTTCGGCGGCCAAAACGCGGCCATCCGGTGTATTGATGCGCAGGTATAAGGTGTATTCACCCTTCTTCGCAACTAGATTTTTGCCGATGGTCATGCAGGCCTTCATGCGGTTGGCCCGATCCGAAGACGCTGTGCCCTTTTCTACCCCCTTATTGCTGACTTTGTAGGCGCTGGCTTCTAGGCTGCTGAGCTGCAACTTAGATGCCTTGCCTACTTCTTGGGTGAGCTGGGTATTATTTTCGGTCAATTCCGCATTGGCTGCAACCTCTTCCGTGAGATCGACGGCTAAGGAGTCTTTCACCACCACCAAAGCTGCAAACGCTTGATTTACGGAGTCTACCTGTTCTGTCAATCGCGCAATTCTCTTGCGCAATGAGAATACCTCACTTCGAAGGCTCTTGATTTGTGAAGCAGAGGCAGCATTCACCCGTTCTACCTTCTCAATCATCGCGTTTAAACGCGAAGTCTCTTGTGCAATAAAGCTATTCAAGCTATCGTTGGCCGAAACTTGGGCTGCCAGGTCACGCTTATAATCTTCTAATTGGGTAATGAGGGCGGCCTTTTCTTCCTCTAAATCATTTACTTGATTTGTTTGGGTATAGCCAAAGTAGGCGAGGCCAGCCAGAAGGGCGAGCAACAAGAAAATTACATTGCGTTGGCGTTTAGCAGACGGATTTTGGCTCATGATGCTGTCATATTTGACCACAAATGTACTTTTTCTATCGGTCTTTTTCAGACAAAATATGGCCAAGAGGCTGCATTTCATGTGTTTGCCGCTTGGAGACGACGGAAGATTTTTTATGTTCAACCTGTTTAGATCACCTAGAAGCGGCCATTGCTCCACGTTGGGAGAACGTAACTGCTTGTGCCTCGGGGTATTCCTGGCTCGACTTTGATACCCCAATCGTGAAGAACCTGATGCATCAGGTGAAGTTTGGGCATGTCCCAGACATTGCGCGGTTTCTCGGCGCCCTTTATGCGCAACGCCACTGCCGACCCGATGTAGATGCACTCGTGCCCATCCCTCTGTCCAAAAGGCGTCATTTTGAACGTGGGTATAACCAGTCTGAATGGATTTGCAAAGGATTATCTGATGTGTGGCGCCTCCCTATTTTGACCAAAAACCTTGTGAAAGCTCATCGTCCAGCCCAAGCCAAGCAAAATAAAAGCCAAAGGTTTTTGAATCAAAACGGGGCCTTCTCTCTGATTCAGGGTCTTCCTGCGGGGATTCGCATTCAGTTGTGGGATGACACTTGGACGACTGGCGTTACGCTAAATGAAGCTGCATGGACAATACAGGCGGCGCAGCCCATAACCATTCATGCGCGGAGTTTAACGTACGCACAATAAAAAACCCCGGTTAGCATGGCTAACCGGGGCTTGAGACGCCTGCGTTTGAGGCTGTGATTAGCGTTCTAGTACAATCCTGCGGATACTGCGTCCTCCCGTCGTCTGAACTTCTACCAAGTACACACCTCCTGGTGTCTTGCTTAAGTCAAAGCGTTCTGTTACACGTCCAGCATCTGCATGGCGGCTCGATTGTGCCACCAACGCCCCGGTGAGGCTTACAATGCGGAAGGAAATCTCCTCAGCATCGCTATGGTTGAACTCCACCGTAAACTGACCTGTGGTTGGATTAGGGAACAAACGTAAAGACGTTAATTCGAAGTCATCCAATCCTACAGTAAAGTAGACGGTATCAGCCACAATGCCACATTCATTTGAAGCAATAGCGACTGCAAAAGCAGGTCCATTACTGCTGAATACTTGGGTCACTGCATCACCGCCTTGAACCGCGCCAGTAGAGAAGGCCCATCCAACGGTATCCTGGTTGTTGGCATTCGCCGTAAACTGGATCGTGACAGGGTTCATGTTGGTCACGGTAAACACAGGGTTTAACGTAGGCAAGGGGCCATTGGCCGTTGTAAAGGTGACCCCTGTACTCCATGCACTCGTAGTGCCACTACAGATGTCCTGAACCATTATGTCATATGTCGTGCCCGGCATCAAACCATTAAGGGTGATACTGCCAGAAGCTGAAGCACTGACGGTCGTTCCTTGACCTGGTGTAAAGCCAGCAGGTCCGTATTCGACGGTTGATCCTGTTGCTTGGCCACCCGAAGTCCACGACACGGTGGCCGTTGTACATGCTGGCGCACTCGCTGACACACCTGTTGGAACGCCGCAAGAAGAACACTGAGGGATGAAATTGCCCAAAACCTGATAGGCCATTAAGCTGGTTCCGGAAATCAACGTAGCCACGGTGTCACCAAATGGCCCAGTCAAATCAAAGCCCATTTCTGTAGACCACGATCCAGGATTATCTACGACCACACGTGCAGAGTCCCCCGCACATAAATTGGCTGTTTCTGTATAGGCCGATCCCGTCGTGAATCCTGCACCAAAAGTGAAGATGGTAGTCCATCCTGTCGATGACTTTTGCTCTAAGCGGATGAGTCCACCATTCCAGCCATCGCCATACGAGTCATTTTCATACATCGTGAACGTACACGTATTTGCCGGAACACATAATGTGGTGGTCACCTGTACAGGTCCTGCCCATCCAGAAAAGTCCGTTGGACCACAAGAGTCCCGCACATACACATCGTAGGTTGATCCCGCAGATAGACCGCTGATCGTATACGCAGAGCTTACATTGTGGGCAATGGTGCCTGTAATAGAGCCTGTCCCCGTGTAGAATCCAGCAGGTCCCCACATCACGCAGCTACCTAAAGGCGTCCCTGGGCTTGTCCAAGAGACATCCGCACTTGCGTTTGTTACGGTTGTTCCAGCAACAGGGACGGGATCAGGACACGTAGGAATCTCTTCAACAAGGAAATTGTCAAAGAAGACATCGGGTCCATAGCCTGAATTACCTATAAACTTAAAGATCACATCAGAACCTGTGTACGAGCTTGGTAAATAGGCCAATTCATTGACAAAAGTACCTGGAGCAGTAGATCCAGCCCCTGTAGTATTAAAGTTCGGACCCTTCAAGTCAATCAACGTATCCCAGGTGCTAGATGCAGCGGGACGTGCCAACAAGGTCAATTGATCATTCGGGTAGAATGTCATGTACTGGTGGCTCCAGTCAAAGGACACTTGTGCATTGCTTGAAATCGTCACAGGACGTGAAGTCAGTTCAGCCCAATTACCAGAGGTCCAACTCCAGAAGTTGCCACGCATGCAATTACCCGCCCCTACGGCATAGGATTGGAATACTTTGGTGCCCCCCGTTTCGTCCCAACATGACAATGGGGACAAATCAAAGTTTTCCGCATACGGCATAGCGGCAGCCAAACAAGATGTTGTAAAAGTCACTGGACCTTGCCATGGGCCGATGTTATTGATGCCACAGCTATCTGCAACCCAAACGGTGTAGGTAGATGCTGAAGTCAATCCCGTCATCGTGTAGGTATTGCCCGAAGCTAAGACCATATTAGGGATGGTGCCTGTTCCAGGATTAAACCCTGAAGGTCCCCATGCTACATAAGACCCCGTAGTGGTAGGGGCTCCATGTGCCCAAGAAATCAACGCCGTGGTGGTGGAAGGGCTAGCTGATACGTTTTGAGCAGGTAAGCAAGAAGGTTGAATTTCATAGTAGAAATCATCAATACCTAAATCGTACCAAGTGCCTCCTATGATGCGCAAACCAACATGGTTATGACCTGAAGGAACACTTGGGAAGGCAACGGTATACTCAGCCCAGAACTCTGTCAATGCAAGGGTATCCACCGCTGTAAACGAGGCTAGATTGGTCGGAGTAGAAAGGGTACCCACCACTAATTGAATAGGACTCCAATTGTACAGCTTGTTTGCGCGAAAACGGATTTGCCCTCCATTGCCCTGTAAGTCTCCAAACATGGGAGAGATGGCGGTTACATTTGTGGCTGATGCCGTGGATATCATCAGATAGTTAGGTGTTGAATAGGGTACAGGATTCCACGTCTGCGGCAAAAATACTTGCCATGTGTTTCCGCTCCCAGTAGCCTTCATTGTCCAACAACCAGGCGCATCACCTGCCGTCATGGCATCCCAGTTTTCGTAATAACCTGGTGTAGCGAAGTACGGCGAGCAAAGGGTCGTGAAGCTATAAGGGCCAACCCAAACACTGTTGCCATTCCCTTGACCTGTACAGTTGCGCAGGACGTAATAGTCATAGCTTGTATTGCCATATAGGCCATTCAAAACATAACTAGAAGTAGTAGCGGTATCCATGAAGCCCGTTCCTTGCGTAAATCCGGCAGGCCCCCATTCGATCACAAAGGAGGATCCCGCACTCACCCAATTGAGGCTTGCACTTGTATCACTCACGCTGCTGAGACCCAAACCTGTTGGCTCTGGGCAAGAGGGTTGCTGTTCAATATTGATGTCGTCTACCCAAGCATTGTTTCCCCAATTCGAGAATCCGATCCATCGGAATTCTGCGATTTGATTATAGTAGGTAGCAGAGTCAAGGTTTAACGTTTCTTGCACAAAGGTTCCAGGCGCATTCCACGTGGCGCCATCTTGAGAATCAAAATTGGCTCCCTCAACGTCCCACAAAGTATCCCAAGTCGTCGTTCCGGAGATGCGTGCAGCCAAGACCATACGTTCACTTGCCCAGGCGTAGGCCAAGTGTGACCACTTAAATTTGATGCGCGAAAGGGCATTTAAGTTGATAGGTGCGGTGGTCATATAACCTGTTCCTCCTGAGCCCCAAGTAGAACCTAGCGCTGCTAATGCTGCACCCGTGCCCGAGCTAGTCCATTGCTGGTTTCCGCCCGTAAGGAAGAAACAGCTCGGCGGCCAATTGGTAAAGTCCTCTGTCACTGGCAAGGATTGCGTTACGCAGGGTGTGCAAATCTCGATAGGTCCGCTCCAATAGGAGTAACCATTGCCTGCAGTAGAGCAGTTTTGGCGAACATAAAACTCATAGCATGTATTCGCAGTAAGACCCGTGATGGAAGCCGTTGTCCCCGAAACGGTTACACTTGTTCCAGTTCCTGGCGTAAATCCTGCAGGACCATACTCCACTTCAAAAGTTGAACCTGTTGAGGTATAGGAGAAAGTAGCTGTGTTAGAGGTTGCACCCCCTGCAATTAAATAATAAGGCTGGGGGCAGGCGGGAGGAGGGGCTACATTCACGGTGTAGTCATGTACTTCTCCATACGTGAAGGACGTACATGACTCCGTGGCTAACAAAGCCGTGCCACTCCATTTGCCGCGAAGGCGCATGCGGTGATTCCCTGTACTTAGTGTGCCCGGAATGACGATGGTGTTTGAATATACTACACCTGCAGCTGGACCTGCCACTGAGGAGCTCCAGAGATGCTCTCCAGCGTCATCAAAGTCGCCGTCATTATTGGCATCCACCCATATCGCAAACCACTGACTTGAATACCCCGCGGTTACGCCCAACGAGAGTTGTGCTGTTTGTTGAACCAGCACGGTATCCGTGGTGTAATCCGCATACCCGCCTGTAGAACAGCCTGTGGCTGTCTGATTGACGTTATTTAGGGACACATTGTCTATATAGTCACCAAACGCACAGCCGGTGGTATATAAACTGGTGGTACAATACGTTTGCGCTTGTATACTTAAAGTGGCGCTAAACAAGAGGACTAGAAGTGCGTACATTCGTTTCATGCGTGGGAAAGTTAGATTTGAAAACGTAAAAGTGATGCAAAAAAGGGGCAATTGGTACTCCGGTTACTCATTATTTCGGCTCTTTGCGTGGATGAGTGTGGCCATTACGGGATGCGCACTCCCTGCCTCTCCAGATGGAGGCCCCAGGGACCAGCAACCTCCTATCATTTTGACTGCCAGTATACGTTTAGGATCTACAGGCATTGAGGCAGAAAAAGCAACGTGGACATTTGATGAATATGTTGTCCTCGCCTCGCCTCAACAGAACATGCTTTCTTCCCCTCCTCTTCCTGCCGGCACTACCTATGAACTCAAGGGCAAAACCCTTGTCATTTCATGGCCTGAACCCTTGCTGGACAGCAGTACCTATGTTTTACAATGGGGGAATACAGTGCGCGATTTACATGAAGGAAATGTTCTCAAAGGTATTCAGTGGGTTTTTTCCACAGGCAACGCATTAGATTCTGGCGAACTGCGCGGCCAAGTTATTGACCCCTGGTCGGGCAAGGGAGTTAAGGATGCCGCAGTATGTCTCTATCCTGCAGATGTGGGGGACTCTTGTGTGATGGGGCCCGCGCGCTATGCGACACGGTCCAACGATTCGGGCTATTATCATTTTACTTATCTCCGTGAAAATATGTCGTATGCCCTACGTGCTTTTGCAGATGCGGACGGAAACAACAAACTCAGCACCGGAGAAATTACGCCTATTGCAGTCACGGCGACCGCACAAGCCCAACGCTATGTGGAATCCGCCCCTTATGATCTTGCTCCGCCTTTGCCCCTTTTGAGTGCCACTGCCATCGCGGATAGCCTATTGGACTGGACCCCGTGGGGGGAAGACAGTGCCGGTGTTTTCTCCTTCACTTATGTGCACGGCTGCGGCCCCATGATCGGGGATTCATTGGCGTATCCAAATGCCCGTCCTATCGTTATTCAGCTCAAAGGGAAGTTGGGTGTATACGCCGAATGGACAAGTATGACGCCTTGTGCGACTCAAAAGGGTGAAGTTCACGGCCTTCCCCCAGGCAAGTATACCCTTCAGGCCTTTTATGACCAAAATGGCAATGGGGTCCTGGATGCAGGGGATTATTGGGAAGTCCAACAGCCCGAAACCCGCATTTTTGCCAAAGACCCCATTGAGATCAAAGCCCAATGGACCATTGAATCTACATGGGAAATTGATCGATATGACCCCATCTATTGGGGGGTCCACTAAGGATGTCTATTCAAGGTCAAAAGCGTCTGCATCGCCTAAAAAAGGATAGCGCTTACGCACCGCGGCCAGATGAACTGCTTCCCAGGTGTCAACGATCCAACCTGATTCCGCTGAATTTGCTGCCGCGCGCTGATCTCCCCATGGGCCAATGCTTACCGTTCCCCCTTCATGCGCAATGCCCAAACCATCCATTCCAACTCGGTTTACCCCAAGAACATAGCACTGATTTTCCATCGCGCGGGCTCTGAGCAAAGTATCCCATGCATATTGACGCGGAGAGGGCCAATTGGCGGGTATCAGCATGCCGTCATATTCGGGCACGCCTGCCGCCATTTGCTGGCGAAGCCATACAGGAAAGCGCAGATCATAACAAACAGCTAAAAGAAGATGCCAACCTTTGATCTCCACGATCAGCCGCCTATCTCCACCATCAAAAAAATCCTTTTCGCCCGCGATACCAAAACGATGGCGCTTATCATAATACTGTAACGCGCCATCCGGGCCCGCCAAGAAAAACCGATTGCGGTATCGGTGATTGGCTTCTTGGACAAACACCGTTCCCCCAACCCATGCCTTTTTTCTTATGGCCCATGCTGCCAAGTGTGCGGCAGGGGCACCCCCCGTTGGGGGTTGTGCAAGATCCTTTAAATCTGCCTGATCTGTCGCAAATCCCGTAGCAAACGTTTCCGGCAATAGATATACATCTGCCTTGGGCGCCTTTTCCCAAGCAACCTCTAACGCTTCTAGGTTTTGCTCGATGTCTCCCCAGATGATGGCCTGTTGCAGG
>LICG01000014.1 GCA_001438205.1 Cryomorphaceae bacterium BACL7 MAG-120322-bin74 | reverse complement strand
GTAACTAAAACGCATTAACTCTGGCACAGCCCTTCAGAAAAGGTGGACGCGGACGAGGCCCTTACCGGCCCGTAGTTCCGGAAAACCCGCACAAAATCAACGACGCGATCCGCGAATCTCAGATTCGTTTGATCCTCGAAGGTCAAGAACCCATTGTCATTTCCTCTCAAGAGGCATTGGCCATGGCACAAGCCGAAGAACTCGACTTAGTCATGATTGCAGAAAAGGCTGACCCGCCTGTTTGTAAGATCATTGACTACAAAAAGTTCCTCTATGACCAAAAGAAAAAGCAGAAGGAGATTACGGCCAAAGCGCAAAAAGTAGTGATTAAGGAAATCCGGTTTGGACCCCAAACAGATGACCATGACTATGAGTTTAAGCTCAAACATGCACGTAAGTTTTTGGAAGAAGGCGCTAAGCTGAAATCCTTTGTGTTCTTCCGGGGACGCTCCATCATCTACAAAGAGCAAGGAGAATTGCTCTTATTGCGCCTAGCGCAAGATGTTTCGGACCTGGGCAAAGTGGAGGCACTCCCCCACCTAGAAGGCAAGCGGATGTTCATCCTGATCGCACCGATAAAAAAGAAATAATCAGCAACCCTAAATCGAAGGAACAATGCCTAAGATGAAAACCAAGTCCAGCGCAAAGAAGCGCTTTAAGCTCACTGGCACTGGACAAATCAAGCGTAAGCACGCCTTCAAGAGTCACATCTTGACCAAAAAGGCGAAAGACCGCAAGCGTCGTTTGACGCATGCCACGTTGGTACACAAAGCCGACGTTAAATCCATCAAGGAGCAGTTAGTTCTGTAATCCTTTATTGGTATCCATTAACCCTGTGCAAACGCCCCTAAGAGTAGTTACCTCTACCGCGCTGCCAAAAAAAATGTAAACTATGCCACGTTCAGTAAACAATGTCGCCTCACGTGCCCGTCGCAAACGGGTAATGGCTATGGCCAAAGGCTACTTCGGTCGCCGCAAAAATGTGTGGACGGTCGCCAAAAACGCCGTTGAGAAAGGTCTGCAGTATGCATACCGTGATCGCCGCAACAAAAAACGCAATTTCCGCGCATTGTGGATTGCCCGTATCAATGCTGGAGCCCGTATCAACGGAATTTCCTACAGTCAATTGATGGGTAAGCTTCATGCAAACAGCATTGAACTCAACCGTAAGGTATTGGCCGATTTGGCCATGAACCATCCGGAAGCGTTTAAAGCCGTAGTGGATAAAGTAAAATAAAGGGGTTCTTGCTGATTACCCAAGAGCCGGCGCGTTGCGCCGGCTTTTTTTTGCTTGCCCCTTTTTCGGGCACAAGCAAAATCCTGTCCAATTACAACTTCGTATACCAAGGCATGCCCTGGTCATCCCATATTTGGATCGCCACAGCCCCACTGCGCTCTTCGCGCACGCGAACTGCCGCTTTGGGCAACTGCATGTCGGTCAAATGCTCAGGGCGGACATACCACACCTGGTCAATGACAAAAGCAGCTGGATGAGCTTTTAAGGGGGGGGGTACATGGCTCAGAGGACGTGCATTAATCCGGCCAAAGGCGTGCGCCATGGCATGCGTCTTTGGCGCCGAATAGATTTGTTCTGGGGCACCACTCTCGACAATACTACCATCCCGCATGACGTCAATTCTATCGGCCCATTCCATGGCATCCCGCACATCGTGTACCACCATCACCACAGTTGCCCCACTGCGTAATTGCCACTCGCGGAGTAAATCTTGTAATCTTCTTTTATGGTAGGCGTCTAGATGCGAAAAAGGCTCATCTAAGAGCAAGGCGCCAGGACGTCCAATCAAGGCTTGCCCCAGGGCTAGGCGCTGCAATTCTCCTCCGGATAAACCACGGGCTTTCTCTGTGAGCGCAGGCGCCAGATCTAGGCTTTTGATCCAATGTCTTACTGCACGGTCTTCTGCCGCTTCCGAGCGAATACTCGCAAATTCTAACAAGTTATCGCGCACCGTTTTGTAGGGCATCTGACCAAAGTCTTGACGAACCATTTTAATGCGCGGATGGCCTGGCACAAGGGGAACGCGAATATGCGGCGTCTTCCCATACCACACCTTCCCTTCGTCCGGCACCATCCGGGCACCTAAGATGTTCAGAAAGGTGCTTTTGCCAGAACCCGAAGGTCCCAGCAAAGCCACAATTTCGCCGCTTTCAGCCTCCCAATCAGGGACAGAGAGCAGAAACCGCTCAAAGCCATGGAGAATCTCAGAGACACGAAGGCGTATCGCCATTAGAGGTGGATAACTTCATCATAGGCGGCAGCAGTCGCTTCCATCACCGCCTCACTCATGGTGGGGTGTGGATGGACCGTCTTTAATAGCTCCATGCCCGTTGTCTCAAGTTTGCGCGCGGCGACGATCTCTGCGATCATTTCCGTTACATTGGCACCAATCATGTGTGCGCCTAGGAGCTCACCATACTTGGCGTCATAGATCATTTTTACAAAGCCATCTTTTGCACCGGCAGCAGAAGCTTTTCCGGAAGCACTGAAAGGGAACTTGCCCACCTTGATATCATAGCCCGCTTCTTTGGCCGCCTTTTCCGTCATGCCTACCGAGGCAATCTCGGGAGAACAATACGTGCAACCCGGAATATTTCCATAATCCAATGGCGCTGGGTGGTGTCCTGCAATGGCCTCGACACAGATGATACCTTCTGCTGAAGCCACATGTGCAAGGGCTTGTCCCTTGACAATGTCACCTATGGCAAAATAACCAGGAACGCTGGTTCGGTAAAAATCATCTACCACAACATGCCCTTTGTCTGTTTTGATACCGACAGACTCAAGCCCAATATTTTCGATGTTGGTCGATACGCCCACGGCACTCAATACCACATCACACGTGAGGGTCTGCTCCCCTTTCGCATTCTTATAGGTGACAACACATCCCTTGCCCGACGTATCCACCTTGGTGACTTCCGTGCCCGTTTGAATGTCAATGCCATTCTTTTTAAAGGTCCGTTCCAAAGCTTGCGACACGTCCGCATCTTCATTTGGCACAATCGCAGGCAAGTACTCCATGATGGTCACCTTGGTCCCCAAAGCATTATAGACATAGGCAAACTCTACGCCGATGGCTCCTGAGCCCACAATGACCATAGATTCTGGCTGAATTGCCAGCGTCATGGCCTCACGGTAACCCATAATTTTCTTTCCATCCTGAGGCAAATTAGGAAGTTCACGTGAACGGCCTCCTGTTGCCAGGATAATATTTTTTGCGCTGAGGATTTTTGTGCCATCCTCCCCTTTGACTTCTACTTTTTTTCCGGGCAAGATCTTTCCGTAGCCCATGACTACGTCAATCTTATTTTTCTTCATCAAAAATTGAATGCCCTTGCTCATGCCATCGGCTACATCGCGGCTTCGCTTGACCACTTTGCCAAAATCGTGCTTGGCCTCTTTTACTGTGATCCCATAATCTTCGGCATGTTGAATATATTCAAATACTTGGGCGCTCTTAATCAAGGCCTTAGTTGGAATACAGCCCCAATTCAGGCACACGCCACCTAAATTTTCTTTTTCTACAATGGCCGTTTTGAGACCTAGTTGACTGGCACGAATGGCCGCTACATATCCACCTGGGCCCGAACCCACAACCATCACATCGTATTCCATCGTCATTTAATTAATTGCTTCACAAAGGTAGGTAGGCCGTGGCAGAAATTTCTACCCGAACCCCTTTTGGCAAACCAGCCACCGCGACGGTCTCACGTGCCGGGGAAGAATCACCAAAAACTTGCGCGTAATACGTGTTGACTTGAGAAAAGAGGGCCATGTCTGACAAGAAAATGCTGCATTTCACCACATCGCTCGGCTGTGCTCCTGCTGCTGCCAAAACAGCGCAGAGGTTGGCTAAAACCTGTTGAACTTCTTCGCCTAATGTGGCCATTTTTAATTCGCCTGTGGCTGGATCTAAGGCTATTTGACCTGAAATAAAAAGGAAATCTCCTGCTCGAACTGCCTGACTATAGGGGCCAAAGGGTTCTGGGGCGGTAGAACTGTGCACTATCTGTCGCATGGTATGAAGGAATTTCATGCAAATTCGGTAATCTTTGGGACATGGAAGTGTTTTCGAATGAAACCACCAACGAAACGTGCATCATCAAAAACAAACGCAGCCCGCATGCCTCTTAACACACAGCTAAAACTTGTTGTTCTGGACAACCTGGATTCCTTCACCTACAACTTGGTGCACCGCTTAGCCCCTATGGTGGCGGAAATTCAGGTTGTACGCAATGATGACGAAGAAGCGATGTCGGCCATTGCGCAGGCAGATGGCCTGATTTTATCCCCTGGCCCAGGCCTTCCAAAGGATGCCGGCATTTTGATGGAGGTGATCGGAGCAAACTGGGGCCGTCTGCCTATCCTGGGCGTATGCCTCGGTATGCAAGCATTAGCGGAATACACAGGCCTCCCCCTTGTTCATGCAGGACCTCCACAACATGGCGTTTCTCGCGAAGTGATCAAAGTTGCCCCGCATTCCATGCTGTTTCAAGGGTTGACCATACCCGCCACAGTTGGACTGTATCATTCCTGGGCAGTCGATTCGTTCACTGTGGGAGCGGCTGCCACGGCATGGTTGGCCAATGGAGTGGTCATGGCGGCAGAATGGCCTGATTCGCTCGCACATGGGGTACAGTTTCATCCTGAGAGTATTCTAACCCCAGAGGGCGATCGCCTATTGGCTAATTGGGTGCGCTTCTGCCAAAACCATACAGCTGTCTAAAGGGGCGGACATGCCAACAAACGGATACTTTTCTGAAGCAGAATTAATAATCACCGATCCCCCGTCGACGCTCAAGTTTTAGCGCGGACATCAAAGGTGCTTTTACTCCGATACCAATATTGTAGGAACGTGCGTAGCCAAAAGGCACCCAGCGAATGCGCATTTCCCAACAATGCAGTTGGCGAAGCACATCAATGGTGGTAAACGTAAAACTTTGCGCTTTGACATCGTACCCCGTCGTCACGCCTAATCGCCAGTTTGCCGTTGGCTCCCACGAAGCATCCATCCGAACGCTTTGAGTTGTTTTCAACTCCATGGATCCAGCCTGTGCATTCTGCCGAAGAGAGTATCCCACATTAAAGGTCCAGGGCGCATGCCAATCCATAAAAGGCATGGCACCGTAATAATCCGGGTAAAGATCTTGCTCTAAGCCAAACTCATTGAGAGGGGCGTTAGGGCGGCCTGCCGCAGCACCACCTCTGAAACGCAAGTCAACGGAAAACTGATGCAAGGCGGGGCGCAACCACCCTTGTCCTTCTTGGTAGGCAAGGTCCTCTGAACGCTGGCCCGTTGAATCTTGGGCATACCAATCATAGGAACCTTGGTAGGACATTCTGATTTTGCTTTTCAAAAAACTCGTACTTGCTCTCACCCCTACAGGACTCAGCGGATTACGAACCAATAGCGGATTGTAATTGCTTTCTAAAGTAAAATCTTCTAGGACGTTGAATTTTTTCAGGGTGCCGGAGTCTCCCCGCATCCATTTGCCATCAAGGGTGTTGCGCAACCTAAAATTGATCCCGCCCTGGCTTCCCACTCCCGGGGCACCATAGATAAATCCTTGAAAGCGGCTGAATGATTTGATCGTCCCTGCCGTATCGCTTTGTACGGTCTGGAAAGCATTCCAACGACCTTCCGTAAAATCAGGGACATAACGCCAGCTCACCGAAGGATACACCATGTGGCGCAAGGCTTTTACAGGTCCATTTTTGATATTGAAGATACCATACAGGGTCGTACTCGCACCTGCACTCACCCCAAATTCTCTGGCAGCAAAAAATCCCGGAACCGTATCGCGCACAACGTCTTCAGCAATGGAATCCCACTGATAATTTAGGGCATACGGATACCAGCGTTCTTGATAGGTTGCATTGGGGTTGATTGTGATAAACCGCAAGACTTTGATGTTGGTGCCCATATTGGCAGAATGGTTGACCCCAGCCCGAAGACGATCCGACTGAAACAAAACGGAAGGGGTGGTCATTTCAGTCAACAATCCATTGGTCTCATTTTTTCCCTGCATGCTATAGGTAAGACCGATCTTTTCATACCATCGCGAACCCCCGATAGGGTTTCTTCGTGCAAAAGGCTGAATTCTACTCATGCCAAAATTGACATCAGGCAGGCTCAAAGACAGCGTGCCATTCTGGTTGTTTTGTCTGTGACGCGCAGCCGCTGTGAGCGAAAAGGGACTTCCTGGCCACCGCTTGGTATAACTAATAGAAGAGGACATATCATTCTTCTGAAAGTCTTGGGCATTCGTTGTCGTATTCTTAAAAAAGGACCCCGTGGCCAACTCTAGCCTAGCGCTGAACGATTGACTCGGATGCGCTTTTGCATCTTGCGTATGGCTCCATGTTACACGAAAATCTCTTGAATCCATGAACGGACCCGTGGTTTGGCGTGGGTCACCAAAGCGGGTTCTGTTGATCTGCAAACCCACATTACCTGCATACCGATAACGAAAACGGTAATTACTTGTCGCTTGAATCCCATAGGAACCTTGCGTATACACATCCCCGGTCAAGCGCAAATCATAATGGTCATCAAATGCCCAGTAATAGCCGCCTCCCATTAGACCGAGACCCCATTCACGTTTGTCCGTAAACGTGGGCAAAATGTAGCCTGAGGCCCGCTTATCCATGATGGGAAAAAATGCAAAGGGCAATCCAAGCGGCGTGGGTAAATCTAGAATTTCCAGAAATGCAGGGCCGGTAACGATTCTTTTCCCAACGTCAAGCCTCGCTTTTTGGGCCACAATGGCAAAGTGTGGATGTTCATGATTACACGTGGTAAAGGAGGCACGACCCAAGAAGTAGGAACTATCCTCCATCATTTTGATCCTGTCCCCATGGAGATATCCGCCATTTTCCGTTGTATTTCCTTGAAATACCCACCCTTTTTGGGTCTGATAATTATACTTTAATGTGTCTGCTCCAAAAGTGCGGTTTCCTTGCGTAAAAATGGGTCTACCCACCACTTGCCCAAGTGCGTTGGGTTCTCCATAGGCAATCAGGGTCTGGTTTCCTTGGTCTATTTTGATGTAAAAGGCCTTGAGTTCTATCCCCTCCATGGTCACAACGGCATCCTCCCGCAATAACACCGCATTCTCTTGAGCGAGGTAGAGGCCATCTTGTTTGGAACGAAATTGGATGGGGCTATTGGACACGGCTTCTTGCGCCTTAAGGGAAAAAGTCCCTAAGACGAGCAGGCATATTGGCGCGAAACCGCGTAATTTTGTTCCTATCCCCATGAATACGATGTCCAAAAGTACTGCATTGCAACGCCTGAGCTGGTTTCTTATTGCGGTAATTGCGCTTCCCTATCTCGGTTTCCGACCCGCGACTGGATCTTCTGACCGTGTTCAAAAAGTGGTCATTGACGCTGGCCACGGAGGAAAGGACCCTGGAAACTTAGGGACAAGACGCTACAGGACGACAGAAAAGGATGTGGCACTAGACCTTGCACAGCAACTGGCGGCCAAGATTAAAGCGCTTTACCCCGATGTAGAAGTGGTGCTTACACGCAATACTGACCGCTTCCTTGAGCTCTATGAGCGGACTGCCATTGCCAATAGAGAGAAAGGGGATCTCTTCATTAGTATCCATTGTGATGCAGCAGAGAACAAGACCGCTTATGGTGCCACAACGTATGTAATGGGGAAAGACCACGACGACGAAAACCAAGTTGCCCTGCGAGAAAATTCCGTCATCCTGATGGAGGATGACTACCAAGACAAATATGAAGGCTTTGATCCCAGAAAACCGGAGAGTTACATTGCCTTAACCCTATACCAGTATGCCTTCCAAACGCAAAGCATAGAATTTGCCCAAACGGTCCAAAATTCCTTTAAAAATGATGTGGGACGGCGTGATCGCGGCGTGAGACAGGCGCCCTTTTATGTAACCAGCCGCTGCTCGATGCCTTCCGTATTGATTGAATTGGGTTACCTTACCAACAGTACCGAAGAAGATTACTTGCACAGCGCAGAAGGGCAAGACCAAATGGCCAGTGCTATTGCACGTTCTTTTGGGGCCTATAAAGCGCGCCGCGAACGTGGGTTACCTTCCCCTTCGCAAGAAACAAATGGAGCCGTAAGCACAACGCCTCAGCCAGCTGCAGTCACCCCACCTCCCGCACCAAAAGTGGTCTTTGCGGTACAACTCTCTGTATCGGGTCTCAAGAAACCCCTTTCCGAGTCCCCCTTTAAGGGATTGGAAGACGCATGGATTCAGCCTGACGGACGCTTATACCGCTATCTTCAAGGGCACTATGAAAACCTAGAGGCAGCCAAAGCTGGATTGCCCCTCCATCAAGCAAAAGGATTTCCTGATGCCTTCATCGTTGCCTACAAAGGCATGGAAAGGATCTCGATATCTGAAGCAGAAAGCCTTACCCAATAATCGTATCTTGTTCCACCTATGATGTCACGTGAATTCAAAGCCGGCATTGCCGTTATTCTCGCCGCTGGAGTGCTCTATTGGGGCATTGGTTTCCTGAAAGGTTCCGATCTTTTTAAAAAAGGCATTGACATATTTGCTGTTTACGACAATACCGAAGGCATCACCAAAAGCCAGAATGTGACCATCAATGGTTTTGCCGTGGGCAAGGTATCCGATGTCTACTTCCATCCGGACAATTCGGGCCGAATTGTGGTCAAAATGAAGATTACCAGCGATTACCCTATTACAGCCAATAGCCTTGCGGAAATCCGCTCAGCCGATTTGCTTGGGGCCAAAGAAATAGCCTTAATTCTTGAAAAAGGATCTGTCCTTATTGAAAAAGGAGATACCCTGCGTGCGAGTGTTGAAGAGTCCATTTCAGAATCGATCAATAAAGAAGTCTTACCCGTAAAACTAAAAGCGGAGAAATTATTGTCTAGCCTAGATTCTACCATCAACATTCTGAGTGGCTTTTTGGGTGGTGAAATGCAATCGGAATTACGCACCTCCTTTTCCAATGTCAACCGAAGCGTTCTCAACCTGAGCACTATCACAGATGAACTTAGCGCCTACATGACGGACAATCGTGAAGCACTCGGCTCAGCCACAAAGAATTTGGAACGCTTAACCGGCATGCTCAATGAAAATAGGGATGAACTGGACCGCGTCTTCAACAATTTGGCCACTATTTCAGACACCCTAGCCCAATCGAATGCAGGGGCTGCCATACGCAGTCTAAGCAAAACTGCGCAACGTTTAGATGCCCTTACAGGTTCAATAGAGCGCGGGGAAGGAACCCTTGGCAAATTGGTCAGCAATGACTCCCTGTACAATGAAGTGAATCATGCCATCCTCTCATTGGATAAACTCCTCGAAGACATTCGCGAACATCCGGGCCGTTATGTAGAATTTTCCATATTTGGAGGCCGCGACAAAGAGGCTAAAAAAGACGAATGATCTCTCAGATTATCTTCCTTTTCATACTAAGTCTAGGCGTAGTCCTTTTTGCACGCCAGATTATCCGCCTTCGAAAAGGTTTGGCGCTCGCACGTCCGAGCCACCGACATGATCAGCCATCTGAGCGATGGAGTACTATGCTCCGTGTGGCGATGGGGCAATCAAAAATGGGAACCCGCCCCCTGGCTGCTTTTTTTCACTTGTTGATTTATGTAGGCTTTGTTCTGATCAACCTTGAGGTCCTAGAAATTCTGATCGACGGAGCTATCGGAACGCATCGGGTATTTGCGCAACCAATGGGTCCATTTTACCCCATCCTTATCAACTTCTTTGAACTCTTAGGTGCCGCCGTGCTTCTTGCCTGTATTGTCTTCCTTTTACGTCGGGCATTTGGCCAGATTGGCCGGTTTAAACACGCGGACATGGCCGGCTGGCCACGCCAGGATGCGGCCATAATCCTCTACACAGAGATTGTCTTGATGTTGGCGCTATTTGTGATGAATGCTGCGGAAAGTGTGCGCCTAGAAGAAGGCGGTTTTATCATTTCTCGGCATCTTCAACCTCTGTTTAACGGTTGGTCAGAAAGCACATTACACCTAACTGAAAAGGCAGCTTGGTGGTTTCACTTTGTCGGTATCCTCGCTTTTTTGAATTACCTACCCAAGAGTAAGCATTTTCATATCATTCTTGCATTCCCTAACACGTGGTACAGCAACTTAGCTGCACGAGGGCGCATTCCTGCCATGGCGGCTGTTACGACTGAAATCAAAGCCATGCTAGACCCTAGCTATGTTCCAGATGGTTCGGATGTACCGAGCCGATTCGGCGCAAAAGATATCCAAGACTTGCATTTTGCCAACCTTTTGAATGCCTATACCTGTACGGAATGTGGCCGTTGCACAAGTGAATGTCCTGCCAGCCAAACGGGTAAAAAACTTTCTCCACGCAAAATCATGATGGCTACGCGCGACCGCGTGGAACAAATACTACAAGATTCGGAAAGCCAGCAAACGCTCCTCGATGGCTGGATTAGTCGTGAAGAGCTTTGGGCATGTACCACCTGCAATGCCTGCGTGGAAGTATGCCCGCTGAACATTGACCCTTTAGATATCATTCAGCAAATGCGACAGTACTTGGTCATGGAAGAATCTGCAGCCCCCGCATCGCTCAATACGATGATGACCAATGTCGAAAACAACGGCGCTCCATGGGCTTATCCGCAGGCTGATCGTGGATTATGGATGACAGAATCAACACAACGATGAAACAAGAAAAGGGGCTTCAAGAACTGATCGTGAATGGACAAAAAATAAGTCCCGTTCTGCCAGAGGAGGTAAAAAATTACCTTATTGACATTGACGGAACGGTTTGCGATGATATTCCCAATGAAGAACCTGAGCGAATGGCCACCGCCTCTGTCTACCAGGATGCCCTAGAAACGATTCAAAAATGGCATGCAGAAGGGCATATTATCACCTTTTTCACCTCCAGAACAGAAGAACATAGGGGCGTGACAGAACATTGGCTCCAACAATACCAGTTCCCTTACCACGGCCTTCTTATGGGCAAACCCCGGGGAGGCAATTACCATTGGATTGACAACCACATTGTCAGGGCAACACGTTATTCAGGAACATTTTCTGACCTAACGCGCAAGAATGCCTTGATTGAAGTATTTGAAGATTAATATCATGAGCGAAACAATAGCCATCCCCACGCTTGCCGAAATGACCAGTCAAGGCAATAAGCCCGAGGTTCTTTTCTGGGTGGGCTGTGCAGGGAGCTTTGACGACCGGGCAAAAAAAATCACCAAAGCTTTTGCTAGCCTTTTGCAACGCGCGGAGGTCAGCTTTGCAGTGCTTGGTGCAGAAGAAAGTTGTTCTGGCGACCCGGCTAGAAGGGCAGGAAATGAGTTTCTCTTCCAAATGCAAGCCTTGGCTAATATTGAAGTACTCAATGGGTATGAGGTGCAGCGCATTGTGACAACTTGTCCGCATTGCTTCAATACGTTGAAGAATGAGTATCCTGAACTCGGTGGGCAATTTGAGGTATTTCATCACACACAATACTTAAAGACGCTCCTAGAAGAAGGTAGATTAAAGGTGCAGGGCGGTGCTTTCAAAGGCAAACGCATTGTTTTTCATGACCCCTGTTATCTCGGACGTATCAATGGCGAGTATGAAGCCCCTCGCGAATTATTGGCCACGCTAGAAGCGGAGCTAATCGAGATGCGTCGCTGTAAAAAACAAGGACTATGCTGTGGCGCGGGCGGTGCTCAAATGTTTAAAGAACCCGAAGCAGGTGACAAAGACATTAACCATGAACGCACAGAGGAGGCCCTTACACAACGTCCGGATATCATTGCCACAGGTTGCCCCTTCTGTAATACCATGATCACGGACGGCGTGAAACATTTTGAAAAGGAAGGCGAGGTGAAAGTCCAAGACATCTCGGAGACCCTCGCCCAAGCCATTGCTGAAGCTGATGCGCTCTAAAGCATGGGAGGCACTCCCTCCTGATAGTCGATTTTGGTGTTTCTCATCAGCCAAACCCTGGAGCCCTGCAAAGCAATCCATGGTGGACCAACACCTAGACACCCTTTGTGCGGAATGGGCAGCCCATGGCTCACCTGTCATGGCTGGATTTTGCACGGTCGAAAGGAGGCTCATAGCCCTCGCTGTGGACGAAGGGCAACACGCCGCCAGTGGTTGCAGTATTGATAGCCGCATGAAAGCGCTAACAGCACTTTCTATTGCGTTGGATATTGATCTTTTTGGACGCATGCATATCCACCATAGGCAGGCATCCTCTTCAGATTGGCAGCGTATCTCCCTATCTGAAGCGAAAAAAGCGGAAGGTGAATTTTTAAATACCGTAGCCGACAAAAAAGGGCTTTGGTCACCTATCCTGTCCGTTAAGGATTCCTGGTTGTGTCCAACCAAGCGCGGGTAGCTGCCTGTTCAATCGCATAAGTAAAGCGATTAGGCCGCAACGCCTCTGCACTAACCCAATGAAAAACCTCTCCGTTTTCTTCGGGTATTTCCCAACCTTCTTGCGTTGTCAATGCGGATAACTGGTGTGGGTCTTTTGCCTGAACATGATAGAAGAAGGACTGCACTTGCACCTCTGCATCAAAGGCAGAGATGACGGCAAAGTCGTTAAAGTAACAGCACGTTTCCACTTCAATTTCTAAGGCAAGTTCTTCCATAAATTCACGCTTCAAGGCCGTTTGATGGGACTCAGCCCACTCCACCCCGCCGCCTGGATATTTCACCAATGGTTGATCACGAAAGCGTTCTAGGGCCACCAAAAGCTCTCCTTGTTGGTTGGTTAGGAAACCATAAACACGGATGGTGCGCTTTTTCATGCGATCAAGGACGTTTTTCTTCGGGCACGCAACATTTCTCTTTTCCCCGGTGGGCCAGGAAGGTGCTCCACCGTGTAGCCCCATGACTGTATTTGCCGAAACCGATCCGCCGTGGCGCAATAGTTGACAAAGATGCCCTGTTGGCTTAATGCCTGCAACCAGGGCGACAAGGCAGAAGCACTCCATAAGGCGGGACTGCCATCGCGGGTGAGAACCCGCTCCTTCATTGCTGTACTTTCATTTTCTGTATGCGGGCTATGGGACCAGGGCAATGCTCCTGATGACAGGCCACACAAGTAGCCAAGGCTGCATTGAATGCATCTAATCTTTCTTGACGCGAAGCATGATCTTCAAGCGCTGACTTCAGCTCTTCTAATTGAAGTAAATAGGCCTCAGCATAGCCACTAAAGGTGGCCTTAATATCATCTGGTTTTGTAGCTTCTGCCTCTTTCATCGCAGCATGAGCCTGGATGAGCACATCGACTTCTGCCACCGTTAAACTTCCCTCGTCTGCTTTTGTGCGAAGTGCCTCCATGTCGTCCGCCATGTTGCGCATGGTGCTTGCCAAAGGACTCGGGGTATACATCCCTGTCCGTCCGCTATTGGGAGGAGTGCGATCCTCTGCTTTTTCTTGGCAGCCCACTTGGCCCATCGCGAGTAGGCCTAAATACAAAAGGCCCTTCCGGGCCCCTTGATTAATGTTCATGGCTACTGTGGTCATGTTCTTCGGCTTCATCAGAAACAACACGTTCTTTTTGAACTAATGCAACACCTGAGGCCATCACGGTAAAAGAAATTTTAGGCTCAGTGATTGCGGCAATGGCCGAATCTGATTTGCCCGCATCAGCAGCTTGATGCTGAAGCCATTCAACAGAAAGCGTATCTACCGTCAATCCTCCTTCAATGAAGGCCCATTCCGTTGCTGCGTCCATGGGGACAAAGAATCCATAATCCTTAAAGCGCACCAGCGCTTCTTGACCGTTTCCTAAGTCCAACTGCATCCAGCAACCCTTCACTTGGCAAACAGAGGAGATGGGTGCGGCAAAAGTGGCGTAGATGGAATCATTTCCCCCTTGAAGTTGGGCTAAGATTTGGGGCAAGGAAACCGTGTCAGTCACCTGGACAGTGTCGCCATAATAATCATAGGTGGCTTCGACTACAGGATTTTCTGAAGGCCCAGAACATGCGGCCAATATCGCCGCTAAGGGAAGTAAAATACGTTTCATCATTGTGTGTTTTGGCAAAGGTACATCTAATCCTTTGTATCTTTGGCGCGGCTTCGGCGCTCGGAGCCATACAACCCTTCCAGAGCGACCATGAAAGTAACTAAGACTGCTAACTCACGCCTGTCAACCATAGATTTTAACCATCTTGGATTTGGTGCGGGCCTCTCTGATCACGTTTTTATTTGTGAATACAAAGATGGCGCTTGGGGAGAGGGAGAAATTCAACCCTATGGTGCCCTAAAGCAAGGGTTAGGTCTGCATGCCTTGCATTATGGTCAAGCCGTATTTGAAGGCCAAAAAGCCTACCGCCAAACCGATGGCACTATTGCTGTTTTCCGCCCTGAAAAAAACTGGGAACGTCTCAATAAGAGTGGCGCACGTATGCTCATCCCTGAGATTCCTAAAGAAATTTTTATGGAGGGTTTAATAGAACTCATTCGTCTTGACTCGGAATGGGTACCGCGCGGTGCCAATACCGCCCTTTACTTGCGTCCATTCCTATTCGCCAGTTCAGAATTTGTCGCGGCACGCCCAAGTGAAGAATACACCTTCGCGATTGTTACAAGTCCTGTAGGTGAACTGTATACACAACCCGTAAAGGTCAAAATTGAGCAGCACTTTACCCGTGCAGCCCAAGGTGGTGTTGGCTTTGCTAAGGCTGCTGGCAACTACGGTGGAGCATTCCTTGCCACCCGAAAAGCAGTCCAAGATGGCTTTAACCAAGTTTTATGGACCGATCATGCTGAGCATGCTTATTTGGAAGAAGCTGGCACCATGAATGTGGCTTTTGTTGTCAATGGCACCCTTCTGACTCCCGCTCTTTCTGACCGTATTTTGGAGGGAATTACACGTGAATCCATTCTCACTCTAGCCAACGATTGGGGTCTGCAAGTAGAAGAACGTCGTATTTCTGTGGCAGAAATTGTTGCCGCAGCGAAGGATGGAAGCCTTCAGGAAGCCTTTGGTATGGGGACAGCTGCTGTAGTCAGCCCTATAGATGGTCTTGGATATGAAGGCGAGATTTTCCCGGTACCCTCCCCGAATGACGGTGTGGCTATGAAAGTAAAAAATGCCTTAGCCGATATACGCTACGGCCGTGCCAAAGATCATTACGGCTGGATGCGGCATATTTAAGCGCACTCTTACATCCCTAAATTTTTCTGGAGTAATACATCGATTCCTTGGCATAAGGCCAAAGGATCTTGTGCACGCCATGCACCCAATCGATAACGTTCACCCACCCATACATAAGGGCGCAGTCTTGCTGCATCTAGGTCTTGCACTACTTGATCGCGGGCATTCAAGAATACAATCCAGCCTGACTCAACCTCTTCAGCCCATTCGGCATAATAATCCGACTCACCTCCATGAAAATTCAACAAGTTATCGGCGATAAGCAGGTATTTGTCAATGCCTTCTAATAACATAGGATCAATCACACGACGCTTGAGTTCCATGATGTCATTGTGTAAGGCATCATTCCATTCTCCTATGAGCTCAAGTATCACAAAGCCTTCATCATACGCAGCATAGAGTTGTTTGACATACAAGGTTTCGCACCCAATGTTGTCCCATTCCGGGTGGATGACAAAATCATACATTCTATGGTATGCTCCATTTTCTGGCGCCCCTTGTTCATTGTAGAAAGGACTTTGAGGATCATCCGTGGCCTTGTATTGAAGTGACCAAGCAGAATGTGGACGTAATTCGTGCATAGAAGTGAACTGTTATGCAAAAATGCGGTTCTTTTGTACATGGTCCGAACATTTCTTATCACCGGAGGCACAGGCATGGTCGGCCGCGAAATCACACGCTTATTACAAGCAGAGGGACATCATGTCCGGCACCTATCTACACAAAAACAACCCGTTCCAAATCGCTATTATTGGAATCCGGCCAAAGGTATCATGGATGCAGAGGCCCTCAAGGGCGTGGATACTGTGATACACTTAGCAGGGGCCAACGTGGCCGATCGCTGGACCCCAGCACACAAGGCAGCTATTCTAAGTAGCCGGATTGAAGGAGGCAATACCCTCCACAGCGCTTTGGCCCAAATGTCGACAGAGGGAAGGCCTAAACATTTTATCAGCGCATCGGCTGTAGGCATCTACCCCAACCATCCTGACCATTGCTACAGCGAATCAGATGGCCAAGTACAGGGATTTTTAGGAGAAGTAGTGCAGCTTTGGGAAGCGGCTGCAGATAGGATGGAAGCTCTAGGGATACGCGTGGCAAAAGTCCGTATCGGTATCGTCCTTGGTAAAAAAGGCGGCGTGTTAGGCACCTTGGTCCCACTTTTCTCTCTCGGGCTGGGAAGTCCATTAGGCAATGGAAAACACTGGATGCCCTGGATTCATGTGACCGATCTCGCCAGGCAATTCATTTGGCTTTCAAATCATCCAGAAGCGGTGGGTGTTTGGAATGGGGTTGGACCTGCATCTATTCAGAATCGCGCCTTTTCTAAGGCGCTAGCAAGCGCACTTCGACGACCCTTTTTTTTGCCTGCTGTTCCTGGTTGGTTCCTGTATCTCATGTTAGGCCCAATGGCGCAAGTGGCCTTGATGAGTACCCGATCTTCTGCAGAGAAATGGGCCCATACTGACTTCCAATATACCTATGCAACCCTAGAAAAAGCGCTGGAACATTTGGTGTCAAAATAAAAAAGCCCGGACCTAAGGCCCGGGCTTTGAGGTATTCAAGCCTATTTACTTTTTAGCCACAATGTTTAACGTGATTCCTAGATCATCTGAAATAAGATTGTCCTTTGCTAAATCTAGGATGCTCGTGGAAGCATACATGACGCCCCATTCCTTGCGGTCAATACTGAAACGAGGAGAAGTCAATTGTACAAGACTATCAGAAACCGTCACATTCGCATCAAAGGCAATGTTCTTTGACACGCCACGCAGGGTCAAGTTACCCGAGATATGGTGTGAATATGTTCCCTCAGCTGCATCAACCTGTGTGATCTCAAAAGACGCTGTAGCAAAGGAGTCTACTGCAAAAAAATCTTGACTCATAAGGTGGCCTGCTAAATAATCACGCTTTTCCTGCGGTAAAGCTTCATCCGTGCAGACAATGGTCTTCATGTCCAAGATGAAAGAACCTGAAACCAATACACCTTCTGAAATACCCACTACACCTTCTTGAATTTGAACGGCGCCTCCATGTCCATAATTTTCAACAAATGGTTTGTGGCCATACCATTGAAGCGATGAAGCGGATGCGTCAACCGTATATTCTGTGCCACCCATCGCGCCATCTTGGGCATCCTGCGTATCCACTGCATTTGAACAAGATGCTACAAGTGCAGCAAAACAAAGGGTTAAAAGAGTTTTTTTCATGAGTGTGTTTAAACATGTATAATTACGAACGGCAAATGTATAGAAACTATAGCATGTTTAAACACTTAAAACATTGATTTTATTTGCACTCTCCCTCTTTATTTTTACCTCATGGTGTATCGAGATCAATTCCGTATTCCACCCGCATTCCTCATCGTTATGGCCATGAGTGGATTCACCACTGCCACGATGGTGATCGCGGTAGGATGGGTAGACCTTTCGGCCTATTTGCAAGGACAACCGACCATAGAAGGCGCTAGGCTTTTTTGGGTTCTCCTGGGGATTATCGCGCTGGAAGGGGGGTTGGCTTGGATGATTACCTCTTGGTGCCGAGTAGAAATGGATGCACAAGGGTTCAGGATTAGCTATCCTCCGTTTGTTTGGGGCTGCAAATTTCGATCGTGGACCGAGGTGACGAAGATTTATGTAGACACGGTAAGTCCCATCGGCGATTTGGGCGGGTGGGGCTTGCGTCTAGGCTCCGTAGGTCCCTTCTCGCGCGCCCACGTATATGCCTTTGATGAGGGCACTTATGCACTTTTTACACTGAAGTCTGGACGGACGGTAGGAATCCAAATCCAACGCACGGAAGACTTTCGAAAATTCCTGGAGGTGATGGCTCCCGGTATCCCAATCCAAGACCCAAAAAATAGATTAGGCCTTCCCGCCTGAAGGGTCTTCCTCTCCGAAAAATTGTTTCTCATAGAGGTTGGCATAGGCCCCACTCTGGGAAAGTAATACTTCATGGGTACCCTGTTCTATCACCAAACCTTTATCTAATACCACAATCTGATCCGCATTCAAGACGGTAGCTAGGCGGTGTGCCACCACTAGGGAAGTCCGACCTTCAGTGAGTTTGATGGTGGCCTCCTGAATCCATGCTTCGGCCTGGGAATCAATGCTAGAAGTCGCTTCGTCCAGAATAAGCAAGGATGGCTCACGGAGGTAAGCACGCAAGAAGGCTAAGAGCTGGCGTTGCCCCGTACTGAGCATTCCCCCTCGTTCCTTCACATCATAATCGAGTCCCCCGGGGAGGCCTCGCAAGAACTCGTCAATACCCATGGCCTCTGCGGCTGCCCAGATGGCAGAATCGGGGATGTCTCGGTAGACTGTCACATTATTTCGAACTGTGTCCGAAAACAAGAAAACATCTTGCTGCACCAACGCGACATGTCTCCTAAGCGATGCTACATCCCAATCATTCAGTGGAACGCCATCTAAGAGAATTTCACCCGTAGATAAAGGATAATAGCCCATAAGTAGATGTACCAAAGTGCTCTTACCTGAGCCTGTAGCTCCCACTAAAGCCCACGTTTGTCCCGCAGGTATGTCTAGGTTGATTCCCCGTAAAACAGGTTCATCGGGCAGATAAGAAAAATGCACAGCGCGCAAATGAAGATCACCTTGAACTTGTGTTGCAGTATGGGTCCCAGAAGGTTCCACTTGGTCTTGGTCTGAGATGAGCTTCAAAACGCGATCACTTGCCACCATCCCCATTTGCAGGGTGTTAAATCGGTCTGCCAGCTGACGCAAAGGGCGATAAAGGAGGTTGATGAATAGGATTAAGGCGGTCAGGTCACCAATGCTCACAGATGCGCCCGCCGCTGCCGCTACACCCCCATACCAAATCGCCAGACCAATACTGACGGCTGATAACATTTCAATAATGGGGAAAAACAAACTGAAATACCAAATGCTTTGAATATTGGCATCGCGGTGTTTGGCATTGATGGCTGAAAATCGCTTGAACTCCACCTGCTCGCGCGCAAATACTTGCACAATGGACATGCCTGTGATTCGTTCTTGGACAAACGCATTCAGCGCAGCCACTTGATTACGCACATCCGTAAAGGCAGATTTAATGCTCCGCTGAAACCAACGTGTTGCAACATATAACAGCGGGATGACACTTAAACTGACCGCAACCAATGCCGGGTCAAACAAGAAGAACATGACGCCTACCATCACCACAATTTTGAATAGATCGCCAAAAATGACGAGCAATCCATCCGAAAAAATATCCGCCATGGTCTCTACATCGCTCACCGTTCGAGTAACAAGTGTACCGACTGGCGTCTTGTCAAAAAAGGGCATTTTGAAATGCAATAACTTTCCAAAAAGAGCGATCCGAATGTCTTTAATCACCCGCTGTCCCAGGTCATTGGTCGCATAAATAAAGGCGAATTGTCCTACCGCTTCTATGACCAATGCCAGCGCTAAAATGGCCATGGACGTGTACAAGCCTTCCCAATCCGCCATCACAACGGCATCATCGACCCCTTGCCTGACCAAAACGGGACGCGCCGTACTCAAGAGTCCCAATAGAACGGACAAAATAGCAGCAGCCATCGTTTGCCAGCGATAGGGTATAGCATACGCCAACACTTTGCGCATGACTTTCCAGTCAAACGCCTTGCCAGATACGGCAGCTTTAGAAGGAGGCGTTTTCGCGCTCATCAAATGGAGATTTAGGATAGGTTACCCCAGCAAAAGTTAATCCGTGTGCAGGGGCGGAATTCCCTGCATCGGCGCGTTCACCCCCTTGCAGCAGGGAGGTCCACTGGTCCCACGAGCGCTTATCTAGGGCATGCTCTACCATCGTGCCTACAAGAGAACGCACCATATTACGCAAGAAGCGATTGGCTCGAACTTCAAAAATCCAGCAATCCTCTTCCATGCGCCATGTGGCATGTGATAGGGTGCATTGGGTAGTGCCCGTATAACTGCCAAGGCGGGCAAAAGCGGAATATTCTTTCGTGTTGTGAAGCGTAGCTGCAGCTCTTTTGAGTTTCTCAAAATCCATGGGTCTTTGGAAATACCAGGCTACGTCGGTGTCAAATGCATTTTTACTCCTGCGCAACACATAGCGGTAGGCGCGCGAAGTTGCACTAAATCGTGCATGAAACTCTTTATCTACAGGCTGAATTTCGTGCACGACAATGCGCGGGGGCAAAAAACGGTTGAGGCGATAGGCCAAATCTTCTACATCCAAACTTTCTGTCCCTTCAAAATGGGCTACATAGTTCGATGCATGCACCCCCGTATCTGTTCGGCCCGCCCCTATAACCTCCGTCGTTTGGCGCAATAGGGAAGACAGCGTTTTTTCAAGCTCGGCTTGAACCGTTTTTTGCTCTGGTTGAACTTGCCATCCACTATAAGGCGCGCCATGATAGGCAAGCCGTAGGGCATAACGAGGGTTTTCCGAAGTTTGCATAGATGAAACCCAAAGGTACAGCGCACCGAATCCTTTTACTCTCAGACACCCACAGTCATTTAGATCAGGACATACTACGTCATGTAAAAGCGGCTGATGAGGTATGGCATGCAGGGGATGTTGGACAATTTGATGTCATTGATAAGCTACTATCAATCAAGCCATTACGAGTTGTACATGGCAATATTGATGATGCCCTTATGCGAAGAGAAGCGCCGCTGGACCTACACTTCACGCTAGGGGGTGTAACCTTCTGGATGACCCATATTGGGGGACCTGCTGGCAGGTTACCCAAGGCGATTCGCGCAGGCCTTCTCGTGCACAAACCGGACGTTTTCATTTGTGGGCACTCACATATCCTACGCGCAGGACATGATCCGAGTGGTGTTTTGTGCTTAAATCCTGGCGCTGCAGGCCATCATGGATTTCACGCCATGCGCACCATGCTGCGATTTACGATCGAAGATGGTCGGGTCCAAGATTTGGCCGTGATAGAATTAGGAAAAAGGGGGGCGTTAAGCGGAAAAGGTGCGCTTACTTCCTGAAGCGGTCGGCTGATTGCACTTTCTTTTCATCCGACTGAATCGCACGATTGGCTAATGCGGCAAAAATGACTGCCATCAGAGGCGCAGCCATCGCCAAGAATTCTAGGGGACTGCCTTCTTGCTCTTTTCCTGCTGAAAAGCCATTAGCACTATAGAGCATCCACCCTTCTAAGACAAACGCCGTCAGGATCACAACACGGTTGACCACAAACTGGCGTTTGCGGTGTTTGAAATAGGTAGTATTTGCCAAAAAGAGGGCTACACCCAGGCCAGCCAGTAAAGCTTGCGCATTGGAAGGATTCCCTGTACCTACTAAAAAGAACATCATAGCGCCTAGCGCCATGTATAAAGTTTGAATTCTTTGCCACATATGGACCGCAATTTCCGAATTTTTTGTATTATTGTAGCAGTTCAATGATGCAATTCCTGCATCAACCCTCCCGAGACTCTCTTTCTGAACACCTCCTTTTTTAGACACTCTTTTTTGTTTTTATGGCTAATTCCCCGAATATCACGGAATTAAAACTTCCCGAACTCAAAGAAATGGGCGAAGCCTTGGGCATCCCCAAAGCACGTTACATGCGCAAACCCGAGCTTATTGAGGCGATTTCCCAGCGCGGAAACAGCCCCTCTGCCGCACCTTCGGCTGAAAACACGGCTTCTGAAGGCCCAGAAGCCCAGCCTGAGCGTCGTCGTGGCCGTCCCGCTAAAAACAGGACGCCAGAAGATTCTTATAGCGATAACCCTAGCCCTCCAGCACCAGCCGTAGGAGAGGAATCAGCAGAACGCAACCCAAGAGAAGACCGCGGACCTCGAAACGATCGTCCAGAGCGCTATGACCGCAATGACCGCGGGCCTAGAAATGACCGTGGCGACCGCCAAGAGCGCACACCAGGCGGTGATCGCCCAGAACGCAATGACCGCCAGGACCGTGGCCCTCGCCCAGAACGCAATGACCGCGGGCCGAGAAATGACCGTGGCGACCGCCAAGAGCGCACACCAGGCGGTGATCGCCCCGAACGCAATGACCGCCAGGACCGTGGTCCTCGGCCAGAGCGCACCGAACGGCCAGAGCGCACCGAACGGCCAGAGCGTAGCGAACGGCCAGAGCGCACCGAACGCCGACAGTATGAATTTGAAGGCATCATCCCAACGGAAGGTGTGGTAGAAATGATGCCTGACAATTTTGCCTTCCTTCGGTCATCTGATTATAACTATCTCAATTCGCCTGACGACGTCTATATTTCGGTCCAACAAGTCAAACAATTTGGCCTGAAAACAGGGGATACAGTACGTGGCGAAGTACGCCCACCAAGAGAAGGGGAAAAGTTCTTTCCGCTGACCAAGGTGATTAGCATCAATGGACGTGAGCCTGACTTCATCCGTGACCGCGTCAGCTTTGAACACTTGACACCCCTGTTCCCTGAAGAAAAATTCAATTTAACAGGACGCCGCAGCACCTTGTCAACGCGTGTTATTGACCTTTTCTCTCCCATCGGCAAAGGGCAACGTGGATTGATCGTCGCGCAACCAAAAACAGGTAAAACAACACTCCTTAAAGAAATAGCCAATGCCATTGCGGCCAACCACCCGGAAGCCTATATGATCATCTTGCTTGTGGACGAACGACCAGAAGAAGTGACAGATATGTCCCGAAGTGTCAATGCAGAGGTGGTAGCCTCCACTTTTGATGAGCCGGCAGAACGTCATGTCCGTGTGGCCAACATCGTATTAGAGAAAGCCAAACGTCTGGTAGAATGTGGCCATGACGTCATCATTCTGCTGGATTCTATCACAAGACTTGCACGTGCCTACAATACGGTGAGTCCTGCCTCTGGGAAGGTGCTTTCCGGTGGTGTTGATGCCAATGCCTTACACCGTCCCAAGCGCTTTTTTGGTGCCGCACGAAATATTGAAAATGGTGGGTCCCTCACCATTCTAGCGACTGCCTTGATTGACACAGGTTCCAAGATGGACGAAGTGATTTATGAAGAATTCAAAGGCACAGGCAATATGGAAATGCAGTTAGACCGGAAGATTGCCAATCGCCGGGTATGGCCTGCTTTGGACCTCATGTCTTCAGGCACGCGGAAGGAGGATTTACTTCTTCCTCCCGATATACTTAGCCGCATGTACATTCTTCGCCGACATCTTGCTGATATGACCCCAGTAGAAGCCATGGACTTCATGCATGATCGCATGTCCAAGACCCTCAATAATGAGGAATTCTTGATTTCTATGAATGGCTAGAAACAGCCATCCTTCTTACTATCCTGGCCAATATATGCGTAGATCGCGTGCAAAAAAGTACCTTTGCCCTTAACATGGCTACAAAAACGCTACTGAATGCACGGGAAAGCGCTATTACGCTGAACCGTCTTTGTTGCCAACTCAACGAGGTTCACTTCCCTTGGAATAACTCCGTTATCATTGGCTTGCAACCCAGGGGAACCCGCTTGGCCGAGGCCATCATGCAACGATTGAAGCAGGAGCACGGCGTGAGCCACATCCCTTTTGGCGCCTTGGATAGCACGTTTCATCGTGATGATTTCCGAAGAAGAGAGGAACCCATTGCAGCCAGTCCAAATCAAATGGAAGTCCAAATTGAAGGCAAGCGTGTCATCTTAGTCGATGATGTCCTTTATACGGGACGCAGTGTGCGCGCAGCAATGGATGCCTTACAAGATTATGGACGTCCCCACCGCGTTGAACTATGCGTTCTGATTGACCGCCGATTCTCACGTGAATTACCTATTCAGCCTGACTTTTCTGGACGCCGTGTCGATGCCATTGCGGAAGAGCGCGTCAAATTAGAATGGACAGAAGACTTTCCCACTGTATTGATTGAATCCACAGCACATGCCGCAAAGCGCTAAACTGAGCACGCGTCACCTCCTTGGCATCAAAGGTTTGACGCCGGAGGATATCCATTTGATCATGTATTGGGCAGCACAGTTTAAGGAGGTCATCAATCGACCCATTAAAAAAGTTCCTTCTCTCCGTGACATCACCATTGCCAATTTATTTTTTGAAAACTCTACCCGTACCCGCCTCAGCTTTGAATTAGCAGAAAAACGTTTAAGTGCGGATGTCATCAATTTTGCCACCTCTAATTCATCGGTTAAAAAAGGAGAAACATTGGTGGACACGGTCAATAATATCCTGGCCATGAAAGTGGACATGGTGGTTATGCGTCATCCCGAACCGGGAGCAGCAGAATTTTTGAGCAAACACATTGATGCGCAAATTGTCAATGCAGGAGATGGAACCCATGAGCATCCCACTCAAGCATTATTGGATGCTTATTCCATGCAAGAGAAATTGGGTGATTTGCGAGGTAAACGCGTTGTCATCGTGGGTGACATAACCCATTCTCGTGTTGCATTAAGTAATATCTATTGCCTACAAAAACTCGGCGCAGACGTGGCTGTTTGTGGCCCCGCAACCTTGATTCCCCGCCACATTCACAGCTTAGGCGTCATGGTCATACCTCGTCTTGAAGATGCTCTAGAGTGGGCGGATGTAGCCAATATGCTCCGGGTACAACATGAGCGCATGGACCGTGCCTATTTTCCCAGTATCCGAGAATACCATATGCGGTACGGTGTTACCATGGAAAAATTGCGCAGCTTAGAATCCATTCCTTTGATTTTGCATCCCGGACCTATTAACCGTGGCGTGGAAATCACTTCAGAAGTCGCTGATTCTGAATACGCCATCATCTTGGACCAAGTGCAAAACGGTGTAGCAGTTCGCATGGCTGTGTTGTATCTTCTCGCATCCCAAGGAAAGAATATTTCATAAACCATCATGTCTTTTAAAGTAGAACCCAAATCTGCCTTCTTGCACATCAAGTTCGGGGAGGACGTCTTTGCTCAAGATGATGTCAAAGAGTTAAAGGCTTTATTAACGAAACATGCGAACCAGCATGTGTTTCTGAACCTTACTCGGGTTGAAGAGTTTGAAGACACCGAAGTTCTTCAAGACTTTCAGGCAGACTGCTTAGATGCCCACCTGAGTTTCATCCTCATTGTACGTGAGAGCCTCATGAATCTTTTTGATGAAGATTTGCCCGTTGTGCCCACTTTTCAAGAAGCCGAAGATTTCTTTGACATGGACGAGATTCAGCGAAAGCTGATGGAAGAATGAAAAAATTCCTAGCCTTAGCGCTCTTTATCCCTATGATGGCGGAGGCTCAGGTAGACACTTCTGAGCAACGCCTTATTCACATTGTCCAAGAACTCACCCTTAGGCGGCCACTAGCCGTCTCTTTTGAGTCCGGTGCTTATACACTTTTCTCCCCCAATACAAATGCCCTCAACAGCATCACAGGCAATTTAAGTGGCCTACACTTTAGTGCGATGGTCCACCCACATATGACACTTGGACTAGCCCTACAAGACGCCCAGAGTCAAGCAATGAGTGAAGCTGGAGAACTTATTTATTTGGATCAGATGCGGTGGATGGGCCTTTTGGCTACTGGTTATTTAGTGGGTCAAGGCCATCCTTGGGACTTGAGTGCCACTGCAGGTTGGGGCTATGCACGTAGTTCCTTCACCGAAACACCTGGGGTCCCTTTCGTGTCCCATCAAACAGGCTACCCATGGGTTTTACGCGTTCAAGGACATTGGCAGATGCTCAAGCAGCCAAATTGGCAAAAATGGGGGTCTTATCTCCCTATTCGGGTGGCATTTGGACCGCAAACATCCCTTGACATGCGCACGGAAAAATTACGCACGACATGGCTTTGGAGCATTGGCATGCCACTTCAGGCTGGCATCACGAAGTGGGTGGACTAAACCCAGGAAGGCGCCCAAGTTCGGACGTCTATGCCGCCCATATTTCCGGAAGACATAATGAGGACATTGCATTGCTCAGGTAAGGAAGCAAGTGCAGCTTTTACCTCATCTTGGGTCGTAAAAACATGCACATTGGGACCAAACGTAGCCTGAACCCATGATGGATCCAATGCGGGAAGTTTTTTATGGGCCACCGCTTCAGGATCAAAAAACACCATAGCATGATCCAAGCCTTCCATCGTACCCGCATAGCCTGGAATAAAGGCAGGGTTCAAAGAACTAAACGTATGGAGTTCAAGCAATCCAGCTGTCTGCGCATACGTCTCAACATAGGCGGCTACCGTAGCTTTTACTTTGCTTGGAGCATGGGCAAAATCTAAATGAACGCGTCGAAAATCAGACTCTGCCAGCACCTCTAAGCGACGTTGGGCACCTTCAAATGTGGCCATGGCATCATAAAAATCAACTGCCTGCACTCCCATCTCTTGTGCCAACCATCTCGCGCCTTCTGCATTGCTTAAGTTATGGCGTCCCATGATGCGCAAGGGAAGGTCTCCTTCTGGGGTTTCCCAAATCCATTGGTTGTTTTCAATCCGATAGGAAGGAGTTTGATAGGGTATTTTGCGAAGTGGGCTCTGGTCTGCGAGTACAAGCGAGGTAAGCGCTTCATCCTCTTCATTATATATAAGCGTACCCCCTGGCTCCATAGTCGCTAAGAATCCAGTAAAGGCACGTTCATAGTCCTCCATGGCAGGGAAAACATTGACATGGTCCCAGGCCATTCCCGTAAGAATCGCCACATTGGCCTGATACAAATGAAATTTTGGTCGCAAATCAATAGGCGAGGATAAATACTCATCCCCTTCAAACACTGCCCATTCCGCCGTATTAGACAAACGCACCATGGTCTGATAGCCAGCCAATTGTGCGCCCACCATATAATCTATATCCATTCCGTCTAAGCGTAAAGCGTGCAAGAGCATGGACGTGGTAGAGGTTTTGCCATGACTACCGCCAATCACAACACGTGTCTTGCCTTTGGTTGATTCGTAGAGATACTCTGGATAGGAGAAGATGGGAAGTCCAAGCGCTTGGGCACGAAGCAATTCTGGATTGTCCGCTCGGGCATGCATGCCTAACACGATGGCATCAAGATCTTTTGTGATTTTCTCAGGAAACCAACCTTCGGCTGCGGGCAATATTCCTGCGGCGGCCAAACGACTTCGAGATGGTTCAAAAATAGCGTCGTCACTCCCCGTGATGGTGGTGTCGCCTCGTTCAGACAAGGCCAACGCTAAATTGTGCATAGCAGACCCTCCAATGGCGATAAAATGCGCCTTCATAAAAAGTTTAAAGCTGGATGCTGTAGGAAGCCACCATATTCCCTTTGATGGTAGGATACAAGGCAGAGGCGATAGGGTTACTTGGATCTACATCTAAGTCATCCACCAACATAGGATCCAGACCCAAAAGAAGCTTTTCAATATCCCACACGATATTTAGGTTGACATCGCGGTTTGGCACTACATTGAAGGACATCGACTTGAACCAATCCATCTTCATCAATTTGCTAGATACGCGATAGGTAAACGGCTGGTTAGGCTTTAACACTACCGTGTCCGTCAGGTCACGGTAAAGGCCTTTGATATACAAAATGTTGTACCCTTGATCTTCTCCACGGTACAGACCTGGATGACGGAGCGTATGCCCTTCAGCTAAAGCAGAAGGAGGCGTTGCATTTGCCGTTGAATCTAGCCCCATCCAGAAATGGTGCGAACCCGAATACACGCCTTTGGCGATGCGATACAGCCGCGCATCATTGTTGAATGCAAGGGAAGCGGCTACTGGGTCAAATACATAGGGATTGACCGTGTCTTTAAAATTGGGAGTCAAAGTATCATCCAAATGGTCGGTAAAATAGTAGGATCCAAAGACAATCTCAATGTCTTGGAAACGCACTTCTGCATTACCCAAAGTAAAGACCTTATTGGTGTCCATGGTCACGCCATCATAGTAGAAGAAGTGACGGAGGACGACATTGCGTTGGTCATACGAAGCATCTTCTGGTAAGATGGTTTCACATCCTGCAAGAAAGGCTACAGCAGCCAAAAGGGGGAAAAGGAGGCGTTTCATGCGATAAATCAGTCGTTAACATGCGTATTTTCCGCCTCCAAGGTACGAATTCCTTGGTGCTTGGGGGATTGTTCAATAGCATCCATAATTTGATCCAAAATCGCCTGTGGGTTTGCCGCTATGTCAAATGTCAAAGGGGCTTTAAACCGCATGGACATCTTTGAACCACGTTTTTTTGTACGTAACCCTTTTTTATCAAAGGCACGTCGATAGCCATCAATGACAACGGGCACCACTATGGGATTTAATTGCTTGATAATGTGCGCTGTACCTCTACGTCCGGGCACATAGGGCTTCGTCGTCCCTTGCGGAAAGGTGATCACCCAACCATTTTGAATCGCCCTTTTAATATTGTCTAAATCTATTGGATCCACATTTCGGCTAACATTTTTACCTGCCTCTCGCCAAGTACGTTTGATGCTCACTGAGCCCGCCAAGGCAAGCGCCCTGGGCAACAAGCCCGCCTTCATGGTTTCTTTTGCTGCAATAAAAAAGAGATTGATCTTGGGGTTGATAAACGGCCAAAAACGGTCTGCCCTATCATAAATCTTATGCTTTGCATGGCTGAACACCAAATACATGCTGGCTACATCCATGAAATAGGTTTGATGATTGCTCACAAACAACACATTCTGGCTTGGTAAATCTCGGAGATGTTCGCCTCCGATAACCGAAAGCTTATTGATGCGGTTACATCGGTACCATGTAATGATCCCAAACCAAAAGATGACCGTGCGCTTGGCCCAAATTGGATAGCCGAAAGGGTCGCGGTAAGGAATAACTTTTTTCTTCATGACAATTCCACAAAAGTACATAACCTTGTAGCATGACTCTACGCCCTTGGTTACATGAAAGTATGCAGGACTTAGATCCCGAATGTCCAACCCTTTGGGATGCTTTCAGAAAAAAGCACGTCAAGGCTTCCCCAGAAGAATGGGTGCGTCAAGATGCACTTAGGCGCTTGATGTTGGATGCGGGCTACCCTGCTGCTGCGATTGCAATAGAAAAAGGGTTTCTTGTAAATGGATTATTGAAAAGATTTGACATTGCCGTGTATGTCCAAGGAGAACTTTGGATGCTGATCGAATGCAAAGCACCCAGTATAAGGCTGAATGAGCAAGTGTCAGACCAGTGGATGCGCTATAACCTTGTCACCAAGGCCACATGGGGGGTCTTAACGAATGGGGAGACCTGGAAGATTTTTTGCGCAGATGGCGCGCAGGGCGTGCCCAAGCTACCTGCATTTGGTACCTTTGCGCTTTAGTATTGAGAATGGAATTTGCCCTACACGCTTTATCGCCGCTGGATGGTCGCTATGCGCGGACTACCCAACCCCTCTCTCCATATTTTTCGGAATTTGGCCTCATCCACTATCGTATCCGAGTAGAGGTTGAATATTTTATTGCCTTGGCCGAGCTCCCTCTCCCTGCCTTGGCAATGGTGACAGAAAGTCAAAAGACAGCCCTTCGCCAATTGTATTTGTCCTTTTCAGAGGCAGATGCCTTGCAGATAAAAGGGATCGAGAAGACGACCAACCATGATGTCAAGGCCGTTGAATACTTCCTTAAAGAAAAAATGAACGGCCTCGGTATGCTTGAGCAGGCAGAGTATATCCACTTTGGTCTCACATCGCAGGATATTAACAACACCGCGATTCCCTTGTCGATCAAGGAATACCACGAAGAGATTTTTCTCCCCGCTATTTCTGACGTTTTAGATCTTTTGCGCAGTCAATCAGAAGCTTGGAAAGATTTACCCATGCTTGCCCGCACGCATGGACAACCTGCCTCCCCTACCCTTTTAGGCAAAGAATGGCAGGTGTTTATTGCCCGTATTGAAGCACAGCTCGCATTGATGAAACACATCCCATTTGCTGCCAAGTTTGGCGGTGCCACGGGTGGGTTTAATGCCCACTTTGCTGCTTTTCCTCAAACGGATTGGCACCAATTTGCAGAAATTTTTTGTGCAGAACGATTGGGCCTGACGCGGTCCTACCCAACCACGCAGATCGAACATTACGACCATCTTGCCGCTTATTTGGATGCTATAAAACGCATTCACACCATTTTATTGGATTTTACCAAAGATGTTTGGCAGTATATCAGTATGGAGTACTTCAAACAGCGCATAGTGGCGGGTGAAGTAGGTTCTTCTGCTATGCCGCACAAAGTAAATCCTATTGATTTTGAAAACGCTGAAGGGAACCTCGGGATTGCCAATGCATTGCTCGAATACCTTTCGGCAAAACTGCCCATCTCTCGGCTTCAACGTGACCTTACCGATAGCACTGTCCTGCGCAATATAGGGGTGCCTTTTGGCCACAGTTTGTTGGCCATGCAGAATCTTCAAAAAGGCTTAGGTAAGTTGATTGTCAACGAAAAGGCCATGGATGCTGATTTAGAAGCCTCCTGGGCGGTTGTAGCGGAAGGAATTCAGACCATTCTTCGCAGAGAAAGCTATCCTCAACCCTATGAAGCGCTTAAAGCATTAACGAGAACGAACGAGGGCATTACACGGAGCACCATTGCCGCCTTCATCGAAACGCTGGACGTTTCAGAAGATGTAAAGGACGAGCTTCGCGCTCTGCGCCCACAGACCTACACAGGCAAATAGATGGGAATAGACCCTTTGGTGATTGATGACATTGTCATCCCGGCTGGCACCTCAAAAACCGTTGATATTCAAGTAGCACGGCTTTTATCGGGCACCCTTATTCACATGCACGTGCATGTTTTTCGTAGCGAAAATCCCGGTCCAACGGTATTGCTCAGCGGAGGACTCCATGGAGATGAGGTTAATGGCATTGAGGTGGTACGTCGGATGATATCCGTAGGAACCCTAGATAATATCACCTGTGGCACCGTCGTTGCGATCCCCATCATCAATGTCTATGGTTTTTTGTTTTTTAGCAGAGAAGTCCCTGATGGAAAGGATGTCAACAGGAGCTTTCCAGGGTCGCCTAATGGATCTTTAGCTGCGCAGGTAGCCCATACCATGGCGACCAAAATCCTACCTGTGGTGGACTTGGGAATTGACTTCCATACCGGGGGTGCCAGTAGGACCAATTATCCCCAGATTCGGTATGACCCATTGGATCCCAAGGCTATTGACATGGCCAAAGCCTTCCAGGCACCTTTGTCCTTAGGTTCAGGTTTGATTTCAGGTTCGCTGCGCGCTTGTGCACAGGCTCAAAACGTCCCGATTATCGTATTTGAAGGAGGGGAATCTCTCCGCATGGATGAATTAGCTGTTGAAGAAGCCATCAGGGGTACGAAGCGAATGCTTTTTTCCATGGGCATGCTAGAAACGGCGCCTAAAATTCATGGTATCAAAGCGAGAATGAAAGGCGAAGCCCGATTGCCACGCCATATTGGGGGTAATGTCTGGGTACGCGCCGATGTTTCTGGTCTTTTCTCCTTTGAACGAGGGTCAGGACAAGCCGTAAGGGAGGGAGAACTCATTGGCCGAATCCGCAATCCCTACGACAGTTACTCTGTCAAGGTTTTAAGCCCCATGGATGGCTTTATTGTGGGGCACAACAACATTCCATTGGTACACCGCGGAGATGCCCTTTTCCATATTGGAAAGGAACAAGACTGGCCAACTGTAGATGATTTAGGCTAAGCGCGCCAAAATCTCGTCTGCAATGGCCAATGACGCCGTTGCAGCTGGGGATGGGGCGTTGATTACATGCAGGGCAGCATCCCCCTGTTCTAAGACAAAATCATCGACCAACTTGCCCCTTGCATCTAAAGCTTGCGCTCTTATACCCGCGCGGCCGGGTTGTATATCCTCCATTTTCAAGGTGGGCATCATTTTCTGAAGGGCCTTTAGAAATTTCGGCTTCGAGAAGGCGCGCTCATACTCGCCCAAACCATAGCGCCAATGCTGTGCAAATAAGCGCCACGTACCTCCAAAACCTAGGGAAGAAGCACTATCAGACAGATCAAATGCCGTTTTAGCATAGCCTTCTCGCGCAAAACTAAACACCGCATTTGGGCCACATTCTACGCCCCCTTCCATCATGCGCGTAAAGTGTACCCCCAAAAAAGGGAATTGAGGGTCCGGAACCGGGTAGACCAGGTTTTTTACCTTGTGCGCAGCCTCAGGTGTGAGGGCAAAATAATCACCCCGAAATGGCACAATGCGGATATGATTCTGCACCCCATCCGCACGCGCCATTCGGTCACTTTGCAAACCCGCACAAACCACTACCCTGGGGGCAAAAAAGGTTCCAGATGTAGTCAATACCCTACGAGTAGACCCAAGCCTATGCACTTTTATAGCGCGCGTTTGTAGGCGCAAACTTCCTTCGCCTTCAATAGCACGATGCAAGAGCGCTTCTGTCATCCCCTTGTAGTCCACAATACCTGTCTGCGGCACCCAAAGGGACTGCTGGGCCTCGATATACGGCTCTATCTCTTTTGATTCTTTGGGATCCAAAAATTGCAATCCTTCAAGTCCATTGGTTTTGCCGCGCTCTTCTAGACGACGCAAATTCAAGGCTTCTTCTGGCGAGGTGGCTACGACAATCTTTCCGCAGATATCGTGGGCCACATCATGCTCTTCACAAAACTGGATCAGTTGCGCGTACCCGGACAAGCAGGTTTTTGCCTTTAAAGATCCTGGGGCGTAATACAGACCCGAATGTATAACACCCGAATTTCGGCCTGTTTGGTGCTGGGCCGGGTTACTTTCCTTTTCTAAAATCAACACTTTGGCCGTCGGATGCGCTTGCTTGAATTTATAGGCGGTAGCTGCACCTACAATGCCGCCGCCGACAACGATAAGGTCAAACTTCTGATTCATGCTTATTGGGGCATCCCCGCCTGGATCCAACGCATAATGATGGCGCTATGACAGTCCGAAAGGAGGGCATTAGGGGGCATTTTCGGCGCCCCATTGATGCCGAAAATAGCAGAGGACACATCGTGATCATTCACAGCTTGGACCGCGTCTGCGTAGGTGTCTAGGCGCACATTCCCACTCGTCAAACTGGCTTGATGACAGCCTACGCATTGGGAGCTAAAAACAAATGAAACCTGTGCCCATGAAGCAGGGGCCGTTGTATCACATCCGCTATTACAATGGGTTTCTTTTGCCCCTTGCTGAATCCAGAGCCGGATTCTTTCAATCGCCGCACTAGAAAGCGAGGCCATCGGTGGAGGGGGCATTCTTTTTCCACCTTGTTCCGTCAATACTTCAAACAATTCGCTCTCCTCTGGATGGCCAGGTTCTACTTGGCGCATAATTTGACTATAGCTTGTGAGGCGAATTCCCTCGGCGGCATTTGCGCCAACGTGACAACCGGACATGGCGCAATTTGTCTGAATTAAGGGTAAGATTTCTTGCGTAAAGTCGACCGTTCCTGGCGGGCACTCCTCTTCAAGGATTGGGCTATGGGTGCAACTCTCTGTGGACAGGAACAATACCAACAGTCCAGGGATCCATGCGCTTAGATTTCTCATAACCCCGCTACTTAATGGTTAAACACCCGTGTAATATTGAAACCAAGGTAAATTTCCCCTTTTGACCAAACGCTCGGGGTTTGCATCATCCACTGTGGGTCCGCCATTGAACGCGCATTCGTTACATGAAACTGAAATACATGCCCCCCCGTTTCAATATCAATCCCTACACTCGCAGCATTGTGATAGCGAGAAAATGGGTCGTGACGTAATAAGGTTTCTCCCGTCAACGCCATTCGCCGGTTGAGCTTATATCGTCCTGCAATAGATAAGCCCCATTGATCGTTTGCCTCTGCTGCAAAAGGGACGAGGTTAAAATGAACTAACGTCGGGGCAATTTGAAAGGAGACCGTTTCATTCCATTTTCGTGCGATCAACAATTGATGGCTATACGCCATCCTATCCGTAAAAAAATGCTTTTGGCCGTCAGAAAAAGGCGTCGTCACAATCGTGGCATTGGTATAGTAAGCGATGGTAACAGGCCAATTGAATCCTGTCCCAGAAGATTGACGGACCAAACGGACTTTGGTAAAGGTGTCATAGGTTTTTGCCCCAGAAGATCTCCCGGCACCCAGATTTAACCAAGGGAAAGGAGAATAACTGTATTCAAAGCGAATGTTCGCTACATCTAAGCCAAAGAGATTGTACAAGGGACGATCATTGAGCGAACCAAAACGATGGCCAATCACAAATTGGCCTTCCTTTTCTGCTGGCAACTCCACAGATTGCTGATTAATGATGCGCGTTCCCTTAAAGGTTGCAAACACAAAGCTTTTTGACTGTGTTGGAGACAACGCGTCTAATTCAGCCAATAAATCATCTTGACCCCAAACAGCTAGGCTGCCCAAGATGAACATCAGGACCAAAGGGTACTTCATCAGCTCGCGCGCAGGGTTGATTTAACTTTTACCTCAATTTCCTTCGCTATTTTGGTAATAACAAGGCTAGGAATTTCAATATCAAATTCTTCTGGCCGAACAATAAAATTGGATTCCAACACGACCAACCCTTCTTTGGAAATAGAGATTTTTGCTGGCGTTGTGAAAGATTGCTCCTTGCCGTGAATGGTCATCTTCCCCACCATTTGGACAGCATAGCTGCCCGGTTTTGACCAAGACACTTCCCCTGTGATCTTCCCTTTGTAGAAAGCCTTAGGATAGGCCGTCGACTCCATATAATTTTCGTTAAAGTGCTCTTGCATTAGCGCTTTATCAAAAGTGAAAGATTGGATATTCACTTGAAAAGCAAAATCCTTTGTTTCCGCATTCACGATCCCTACACCATCATTCAGCGATGCTTCAATGTCTTCGATCGGTGTCTCAGAAAAGAAATGGACATAGGTGTTTTGACTGACTAATTTCTGGGCAGAGAGATGCAAGCTTATCGCCAAAAACAAGAAGGGGAGAATAGACTTTTTCATAGATTTTGTATTTAATTTTCTAATGCACCGGCGGCAATCCAGGCATCCATTTTAGATAAAGAACAATTGGATAGGGGACCACTCGGAGGCATAATCAAAGGGTCTCCTTCAGGCTTGTTGATCCGACTTACCGCCCCACCAAGATGTAGTTTGACATTCGCATAGCTGCTGAAGTCTTTACCTCCTGAAGGCGATGCCCCTTGGTGACAAGAGAGGCATTGCACTTGTATCATGGGCTGAATATCTACCGACCATGTCACCATAGATACATCGCAGGGAGTTGATCCATAGAGGTCTTCCGCATTGTCATAATAACAACTTGCAGCGGACAACAGTAGAATGAGGATCATAAACCAGCGTGTTTTCACTCCGTCAAAGGTGGCAATTTCTGTTCCATTTTCACTCCGGACCAAAAAACGACAGCCATGAGAAAAAATACGGACAACAATGCCGCTGACAATCGAAGGTCACCGGTGCGTGTTTCCATCCAACCAATGGCTACCATCCCAAAAACCGTGGCGAGTTTTTCTGCGATATCATAAAAACTGAAATAGGTTACATGCTCCCCTTCTGTTGGAAGCAACTTGGAAAAACTCGATCGCGCCAACGATTGAATCCCTCCTAATACCAAACCCACGGCAGCACCTAATGCATAGAACTGGCTTTCATTTTGAATGAAATACGCCATAGCACAAATGACCACCCATAAAGCTGCTGATAAAATGAGTGCTTTTACATTGCCTAGCGTTTGGCTCAATTTTGAAAACAACCAGGAACCCAGAATTCCCACAAACTGTATGAGCAAAATGGTTGTAATCAAGGCCCCGGTTTCTAAACCCAAGGCTTTGGTTCCAAATAAGGAGGCAATCAAAATAACCGTCTGGACCCCCGCAGAAGCAAAGAAAAATCCGAGTAAAAAGCGCGTAGCGCCAGGCATATTCCGGAATTTACTGACCACATCAAATAGTCGCTGGTAGGCTGCTGGGATCCATCCCTTTTCTTTAACCATCCCGCCTGCATGCTGTCCGTCTGGAAGACGGGTCAAGGCATATTCGCCCCAACCAAACCACCACAAACCCACTACCACAAAACTGCACCGCGTGATCAATCCTGCCCCTTCTATCCCAAACCATGCTGGGTTTTGAATGCAGAACAATGCAACGATTAAGACCAGAGAGCTTCCCAAGTAACCTAAAGCAAAACCCTTTGCAGACAAAGCATCCTGTTGTTCTGTTGGCGCAATCTCAGGGAGATACGAGTTGTAAAAAACGAGACTTCCACTAAAGCATAATGAGGCAATGTACGGGGACAGCAATCCCCACCAAAGTACATCAGACGTGAAGAAAAACATCCCTGCACAGGCGGCAGCACCTGTCCATATAAAGGCACGCATAAAGGATTTCTTATTCCCTGCCAATTCGGCTAGAGCACTTAAGTAGGGTGTGAATACACTAATCGTCAGGAAAGAGGCAGCTACAGCAAATGTATACGCCGCGGTCGTACTTATCTCGCCCCAAAAAAACGGAAAAGTCCATTTGTCTGCACCTTCCATCACTGCTGCGTAGTAAATGGGGAAAATTGCCGTACCAATGACCAGGCTATAGGATGAATTTGCCCAATCATACATAGCCCAACCCCACTGCGTTCGCCTGTTGTATGCCTCCATGTTGGGAAGATATAAAAAAGCTGCACCCAAAATGGGTGCGGCGCTGTTCACTTATACACGAAATATGTTGGGCTTTAGGAAGCTTGCTCTAGTTTGATCAAGTTCAACGCACTACCTGCCTTAAACCATGCAATCTGCTGATCATTATAGGTGTGATGGGCCACCACATGGTCTGTGGTGCCATCCGCATGGGTAAATACCAACGTAAGGGGCTTTCCTGGAGAAAATTCCACTAAATCAACAAAATCAATGCGGTCCGTCTCTTGGATCTTGTCATAATCCCCCTCTTGGACAAAAGTGAGCGCCAGCATGCCCTGCTTCTTCAAGTTGGTTTCGTGAATACGCGCAAAGCTTTTGACTAATACGGCGCGAACGCCTAGATGACGGGGTTGCATCGCCGCATGCTCACGCGAGGATCCTTCGCCATAATTCTGGTCGCCCACGACTAAGGTCGAAACGCCCGATGCTTTATAATCACGCTGAACGGCTGGAACTTCACCATACGCACCCGTCAATTGGTTCAGCACCGAATTGGTCGCCCCGTTGTAGGCGTTTACTGCGCCTGTTAACGTATTGTTGGCAATGTTGTCCAGATGACCGCGGTAACGCAACCAAGGGCCTGCCATGGAGATGTGATCCGTTGTACACTTTCCTTGTGCCTTGATCAAAAGCTTTGCGCCCATGATGTTTTGGCCATCCCAAGGCGCAAATGGATCTAATAACTGGAGTCGTTGGCTGTCTTCTGAGACTGAGATCACCACATGCGAACCATCTGCTACAGGGGCTTGGAAGCCTGCGTCTTCCACGGCATAACCACGAGCAGGTAACTCCTCCCCTACAGGGGGATCAAGTTTGACCGCTTGTCCCTCTTTATTCAGCAAGGTGTCCGTAAGCGGATTAAAATCCAAACGGCCCGCGATGGCAAGGGCCGTAACCATTTCAGGTGATGCCACAAAGGCATGCGTGTTGGGGTTGCCATCCGCACGTTTGGCGAAATTTCGGTTGAATGAATGCACAATGGTATTCTTCTCTTCTTTGTCTGCCCCTTTACGCGCCCATTGGCCAATACACGGTCCACAGGCGTTGGCAAATACTTTGCCGCCAATGGCTTCAAATTCAGCAAGCAGACCATCGCGTTCCGCAGTATAACGCACTTGCTCAGAACCCGGTGTTACAGAATATTCGGATTGAACCAATAAATTTTTTGACGCAGCTTGCTTGGCCACGGATGCCGCCCGAGTCAAATCCTCGTAGGAGGAATTGGTACAAGATCCGATTAACCCAACCTCTATATCTAAAGGCCAATTGTTTGCCTTTGCTACAGCGCCAAGCTGAGAAATTGGGGTGGCCAAATCTGGCGTAAATGGGCCATTGACATGGGGTTCAAGCGTGGACAAGTCAATCTCAAAAACTTGATCAAAATAGACACTTGGATTGGCATAAACCTCTGCATCCGCTTCTAGCTCTGTGCGCACGGTGTTGGCCAGATCAGCCACATCACTTCGGTCTGTGGCGCGCAAGTAGCGCTCCATGGAGGCATCGTAGGCAAAGGTTGACGTTGTCGCGCCAATTTCTGCGCCCATGTTACAAATGGTTCCTTTTCCGGTACAAGACAATGAAGTTGCACCCTCGCCGAAATATTCCACTATGGCACCTGTTCCGCCTTTTACTGTCAAGATGCCCGCAACCTTCAGAATAACATCTTTCGCAGATGCCCAACCATTCAGTTGACCTGTGAGCTTAACACCAATCAACTTGGGGAATTTCAATTCCCAAGGCATGCCCGCCATGACATCTACGGCATCTGCTCCACCGACCCCAATCGCGACCATACCCAAGCCGCCCGCATTGACCGTATGTGAGTCTGTGCCAATCATCATCCCACCTGGGAATGCATAGTTTTCTAGCACTACTTGATGAATAATACCGGCACCTGGCTTCCAAAATCCAATACCGTACTTGTTGGATACAGAAGCCAAGAAATTGAAGACTTCATTGCTTTTGTTTACCGCTTCTTGCAGGTCATTTGTAGCGCCGACACGTGCTTGAATCAAGTGATCACAATGCACGGTTGAAGGCACTGCCGCTTGCTTGCGTCCCGCTTGCATGAATTGAAGCAAGGCCATTTGAGCCGTTGCATCCTGCATGGCAACGCGGTCGGGAGCAAAGTCGACATAGGAAGCGCCTCGTTTATGTGCTTCGGTGGCATCTCCTTGCCACAGGTGCGCGTATAAAATCTTTTCAGAAAGGGTCAATGGATGCCCAACAACGTTGCGTGCTGCAGCAACGCGTGCGGGAAAGCGCTCATAAAAGGCGCGGATCATATCAAGGTCAAAAGCCATATGCTGGGTATATTACACAAAAA
>LICG01000013.1 GCA_001438205.1 Cryomorphaceae bacterium BACL7 MAG-120322-bin74 | reverse complement strand
ATTCGCGCATGCAAAGCCTGTCTTGCGCAAATCTGCAAGTTGTTCTGCATAAACTCCTTGAACTTAGGCCAGCCATGTTTCACGGGCATTTCAGTGCCACCATAGGTCGCATCTCCAAATAAGGGATGGCCAATGTGTTTAAAATGGGCTCGTATCTGGTGCGTTCTTCCCGTCTCTAAGCGGCAGGCCACGAGCGTGGCAAAACCATAACGTTCCAACACTTTAAAATGCGTGACTGCATGCTTTCCGAACTTCCCATCTTCAAAAACAGTCATCACCTTTCGGTCTTTTAGGCTGCGGCCGATATGGCCTGTAATCGTGCCTTCCTCCTCTTCCATATTGCCAAGTGCTACCGCATAGTATTCGCGCTCGGTACTATGGTCGGCAAATTGCTTGGCAAGGAAAGCCATGGCATATTCGTTTCGTGCGATAACGAGCAAGCCAGACGTGTCCTTATCAATTCTGTGCACTAAGCCCGGGCGCTCGCTTTTGTCCCCGTCAGGGAGGTTTTCAAAGAGATGGAGAAGCCCATTGATGAGCGTATCTGAATGATGCCCATAGCTCGGGTGGACCACCATGCCTGCAGGCTTGTTTACGATCACCACATCACTGTCGTGGTGAACAACATTTAGGTTGAGGTCTTGCGCAAAAAGTTCAATCTGCTTTGGAGGCTGCGCCAAAACCAAGGTGATCACATCACCAGGCTTCACCCGATAATTGCATTTTACCGGTTGGGCATTCACCCTAATGGCCCCTGCGTCAGCCGCCTTTTGGATACGATTACGCGAGGTGTGCGTCATAAAATTGAAAAGAAACTTATCTACCCGTAACAATTGCTGTCCAGGTTCCGCCAAAAAACGAAAATGTTCATAGAGCTCTTCCTCATCGCCTTCCCAGGCTTCTGCTATATCTCCGCGCATTAGGGTTGTTTCATGAAAGTGAACCGTGTGCCTGTGTCGTGCTGCACGATATAAAGACCCGCAGGCCATGTTGAGAGGTCTAAAGACCAAGTGCCTTCGGGGGCGGCAAAGGTGGCCTTTTTTTGGCCGACACTGGAATAAATGGTAACCCTTCCCGATGGACCATATCCTTGAACAATATCTCCAGCGGGGTTGGGCCACGCATGAAATACCTTTATAGGCTCAGCCGCCGCAGATAAGTCCTTTGGGATGCCGCGGAAAAAAGGTCGCATCATGAGTGTTCCAGGCAACAATGAAGGAAACCAACCCGCGTAGTCTCCATAGGCCTTCTCGCCTTCTGTTTGTGTATCAAGCCCTAGCGTAAGCGCCGGGCCGGTCGTTTGGATCAACCCTACAAATACTTCTTTGGGAACGAACACGCCAGCAGTGTCCAACACATAATGGCGAAAAGGTTCTTTGGCGTAGGGAAGTGCCGGGATATAAGCGGAATCCGTCAAGTACAATAAGTTTCCCGGAAGGCCGGCCGTATCGACATACCAGATTCCCAATTGGAAGGTCATTCCTGTCCAATCAAATCCGGCAGGAACAAAGGACAAATCCACCCCAGTGAGGGTGTCCGCTTGTAAGAATTGGAACTTTTGCGCCAACCTAGGTAGGTTGCCTTGACTTACGCCATACGTGCGTTCCGCACTGCCATCATCCCATCCATAGCGATGGTCAAACGTTTGGTCCACGTAAAAGGTATCATTGGCCAATTCGCCCACATTTTCCCCATCAAACCAACCGGTAAAATGGTAGTCCATCGGCCCCTGCATCAGAACCCCCGGCTTGGTCAAGGAAAAGGGATATGGCGTACTTACATTGTGGTTCAACGTTGTTACAACGGGCACATTGCTTCGACTGGCTAAAACACTGCCTTGGCCATCCGTCCATTGGTACTTCCCAAGGTTCAACTGCCACCCACCCACGGGGACGGGTCCATTCCTTCGATAGGCGGTGGACAAACTATCACGTTCTAGTAAGAAAGCGCTGTAATGCCACCAAGGCAATTCAGCATACCCTTGAAGCAAGCTTGACGGTGCGCGGGACCATGCGGGGTCAAAGAGGGCGGTATCCGCCAATGTGCGCGCCATACCAAACTCTAGGTAATCCAATAAAAAATGATCAAAGGCACCCCCTGGAGAGCCATAACGTGCAATCCTAAACCGCACGCCATTTTGCCCATTCAAGTGGCCCGGCATGGCGATAGAAATAGCCTTCCACGTGTCATTGGAAGCGCCCCCTGGTTGACCCCAAACATGCTCCCAAACTGAATCTAAGGGGTTCCAAAAGTGAACAATGAGGGAATCAGCCATTTCGGTTGGGTCGCCCCAGCCCCCTTCCTGGAGGTAAAAACTCAAAACCCCGTTAATCTGCCCATTTAAATTGAAAAAGGGAGACACTAATGCATCTGTTAAAGAATCATTGGTCAACATACCTGGATCATAGGCTTGCCCATCGCCAGCTATCCCATCCAATACGGCCACACCAAGTGAAAGTGGATCCTTAGACCAATGACTCGCCGTGATTACCCCCGATGATTGCCACGCTGGGTGCAATCGGTGCGCAAAGCCATCGACAAAAGGAGGCACCAAGGTATCGATCGTTTTATTTGATTTTGTGGCCGTTTGGAGCACGCCCATGCGCGCCATGTTCAAAGCCTCCAACGGCTGACCTTGAAGGACCATTCCTGTAAGGCCAAGAAGGGCCATAAGAGCCATACGCAATGGGCACATGTTATTCAATTTCGTCATTCGACATAAGAAGGCTAGATTCTCCAAACCAAACGCGCACAATCCCGTCTTTATGCGTTACATAGTTGCCATGTGAAAATTGCGGCATCTGCATCGTGACCCCTTGGTCTAATGCCGTGCTGTCACCCTCTACAAATTCCATCCGTAAGCCACTTAGTCTTAAAATGGCTTTTGCCTCCCCTAAGCGCATGCCCAAAAGATCTGGCACAGCATGGGTCAGAGGACCTGAGCGCTTCCCTACAACGAGGTCTACCGCAGTTCCCTTCCGAATCTGGCTACCTTGGGCCAGCACCACCCCGCCAGCGCTCACTTGCAACACCAAACCTTCTGCCAAATCTGGCACATAGGTGATGCGGCCAACACGCAAGCCACGGGAGGTTAAATCTAATTCAGCACGTTGAAGGGTACGCTCCACCAATAAGGGAAGCGCTACTTTCCCGGGTCGATGGCGATTAAGGGTCAACTGTATCACACGGCCTGTTTTGGCTGTTGCGCCGGGTAAGGGATACTGATCCAATACAGCTCCTGGCTCAGCGCGTGAAACGTAAAGACTCGAGTCTAATATTTCGGCTTCAAAGGTCAACGGCGCAAGCGCCGCTTTCACTTCTTCAAAGCGCATATTCGTCAAATCAGGCACCACCATGACTTGTGTATGTTTCGTGATGCCTTTGAGAATCCAGTTTGCACTGAAACCCAACAGCAAGAAAAAGGCCAGAGCAAATGCCGCATTCAACCAAAAGGTCTTACTCTTAAGAAATAAAATCAGCTTCATCGGCTACAAAAATAGCCAACTCCATTCAGCCACCCGCTATCTTTATCCTATGGCAATACGTGTAGGGGTAATAATGGGCGGTTATTCTAGCGAACATGGAATATCACTGAAGAGCGGTCAAGCTGTTTTTAAAGCTTTAGACGCCGTCCTTTTTGAAGCCTACAGCGTGGTGCAAAGCAAAACAGGATGGTCCGCAACCAATGCCCAGGGTACATCAATTGGCTTTGATCCCGCACGCATGGGCATTCTACACGAAGGCGCTGTAAAGCCGCTTGAACTCATTTTTAACCTCATCCACGGCCATCCCGGAGAAGATGGAACCCTTGCGATTACATGGGAAGCCTTGGGTATTCCGTATACCTCCTGTCCGCCAGCTTCCTCTGCTTTAACCTTCCACAAGGCATGGACCAATGGCGTAGTCCAGCGCCTTGGCGTTCCTGTGGCACCTGCTATTTGGACCCATGATGGCGTAGACCCCTCTTCCCTTGACCTTAAGGGCTTGCAGTTTCCTTTGTTTGTCAAACCCTGCAGAAGTGGCTCCAGCTATGGCGTCACCAGGATCACGGAAGCACACCAATTGGCCGATGCGCTGAAGGAAGCGGCAAAAGAAGACCATGCCATTGTCATTGAGCAAGGGGTTTCAGGCACCGAAGTCGGCTGTGGGGTGGCTCGCTGGGAGGATGAAGTGCATTGCCTTGGCATCACGGAGATTGTGCCCAAAAGGGAATTCTTTGACTACTCTGCCAAATACGAGGGTTTAGCAGAAGAAATTACCCCGGCGCGTATCCCCGCGGGGGCGGCTCTTCAGATCGAAGACTATACACGACGCATCTATGAAGGACTAGGACTTACGGGCTTTTGTCGTGCCGACTTTATTCTGCCTAAAAAAGGTCCTCCCGTCTTGATTGAAATCAATACTGTCCCAGGCATGAGCCAAGAGAGCATCTTGCCCAAACAACTGGCTGCGCGCGGGACCTCGCTCACAGAATTTACTACCTTGCTAGCCCATCAAGCTTTAAAAGATGCCAAGAATCGCGCTTTTCCCGGGATCTTTTGATCCCATTACCCTGGGGCACGTCAACATTGTTGAGCGTGCCATTCCGCTTTTTGATGAAATCATTCTTGCTGTCGGAGAAAATGCGGAAAAGCACTATTTGTTTCCCTTAGAACAACGTCTAGCATGGCTTCGCAGCACGTTTGCGCAGAATCCTTCCGTGAAGGTCATTTCTTATCAAGGCCTAACGGTTGACTTTGCAGCTTCGCAAGGAGCCAATTTTTTATTGAGAGGCCTTCGCAATCCTGCAGATTTTGAATTTGAAAAAGCCATTGCCCAAGCCAATCGGGAGATGGCCCCTGCCCTTGAAACCATCTTTCTATTGACCAGTGCACGATGGGCCTTCATTTCATCGAGCATCGTTCGGGATGTGATCAAAAACAACGGGGACTACACTCGATTTGTCCCAGACGCAGTTCGGGTCTAGACTCCCTTGCCTTGGATTGCAGCCGTGGCGACTTCCTGAATGGTGTCATAACTGCTGGGCAAAGCTGATTTCCATGCTGCTTCGGACACCCACCGTACCCATTCAATTCCCTCTTCGGTCTGTGGCGTCAGTGCCGGAACACCTTTCACCCTCATGCGAAACCAGTGGGTCGTCTTTTCAAAAAGCACCCCGTTTTGATGGTATTTATGGACTGTTTTAGTCAGCTTCTCGCCAAGGATTAGGCCAGATAACCCGCATTCCTCCTCTACTTCACGAAGGGCGCAATCTTCAATGTTCTCGCCGGTTTCCAACTTTCCTTTAGGTAAGTCCCAGTGGTCCAGACGGTAGATCCAGAGCACCTCCCGATTTTCATTTTCTACCCAACCTCCTGCGGCGGTCATGGCTATGGCGTCGTACTTTTGCGTCATGGTAATGGATTCTGAAACTGCTAAGCGGCTAGCTGAATTGCTTTTGCAAATTAAAGCGATTGAACTTCGCCCCGACAACCCCTTCACATGGGCTTCTGGCATAAAATCGCCTATTTACTGCGACAACAGGGTGACGCTTTCGCATCCCATGGTCCGAACCTACTTGCGTGAGCGTATGGTAGAGGCCATCCAAAATGCGTATCCATCTGTTGACATGATTGCGGGTGTCGCAACAGGTGCCATTGCTTTGGCCGCGCTTGTGGCGCAAGAAATGAATCTTCCCATGATGTATGTGCGTTCCGCTGCAAAAGGCCATGGGCGTCAAAACCTCATTGAGGGACACATGGAAAAGGGCGTACGCGTGGTCGTAATTGAAGATCTCGTCTCAACGGGCATGAGTTCACTACAAGCAGTCGATGCTCTACGTGACGCTGGCGCTACGGTGCTTGGCATGGGGGCCATCTTCACATACGGGTTCCAGCATGCCCAAGACGCCTTCTTGGAGAAAGACTGTAAGCTCTTTACGCTAAGTGACTATACACACTTGCTCGCTGTAGCAGAGAGTCGAAACACTTTGTCCGAAACAGAGGCCGCGACACTGGCCACTTGGCGTCAAGATCCTAGGTCCTGGGGGACTACCGTCAGCTAAGCCTTACCCTTCCCACTTTACCGCACCATGGGGGTACCACTGGCTGCTATCCGTCAAAGCCCATTTCAGCCCAATTTGACCGTGGGCATCTACGCCTAGGCATTCTGCCATCTCAGCATCCTGTTGATCAGGCCTTCGCCAAAGAGATGTCCCTTGATGTAGTAGATTTCGGTCAAATTCACTTGGGATGGCAGCAAGATCTCCTTCTACAGCTCCTACAATGGCGTCTATACAAGCGGCGCGAACCTTGGACGCGGATAGATTTTTACCGAGATAAGCGGTTTCGGTAGGGCCATTAGAAACATTTACCCCCACGCTGCATACTAGGCGATGGCAAAATGCCCCTGACCATTGAGCTTCTGTCAAAATTCCACCCAATTTGTACTGACCTTGATAAAGATCATTCGGCCATTTCAATAGGATACGCGCGTGGGTAGTGGCTTGCGTGACGGCGAGGACAGCGCAGGCAACCGCTTTATGCCTAAGCATTACTTCCAAGGAAGTCCACGCGACCACTGGACTCACGAGGCTAAATAAAGCTGCATGTCCCGGCAAATCGGACCAAGTGTGCAGTCCCTGCCCGCGTCCGTCGGACTGACTATCTGCCGAAATGGCAGTCCATGCCTTTTTATCCCACTCCGTCATACCTTGAATGGCATATTGATGTGTTGATCCTATCTGGCTGAAATGTAGCTTCTTGATGTACATTTGTGGGCTTTTATGGCCACTTCCCCGATGAATTGGCATTTGCAAATATCGCCGAGAACTGAGATGGCATCTTTGTTGTTCAGTAAGAACGGCAATTAAATCGCTTTGCGGGCAACTTACTCTGAATGAAAAATACTTTCCCTCCTATCCTTTTAGAAACCTTAGAAGGCATTTCTGATGTCAAAGGTGAAAATACGGTTGTCTTAGATCTACGCCATCTAGAAAACGCCGTTTGTGACTATTTTGTCGTCACAGAGGCCCAATCGTCTACCCAAGTATCAGCCTTATCGGGATCTGTGGAAAAGCGATTACGTGACCAATGTAGCGAGCGCCCTTGGCACATTGAAGGCACGCAAGAATCTGAATGGATATTAATGGACTATGTGAATGTAGTTGTGCATATTTTCCAATCCGAAGCACGCACTTTCTATGATCTTGAAAGCCTGTGGAGTGATGCACATACCACCGTTATTCCAAGCTGAATCCCTTAAGAGATGTCTGATAAAACGCCCACCAAGAAAGGCCAAAAGCCCACTTTCAATCCCAGCTGGATTTATTTAGCGGTTTTTGCTGGCCTATTAGCCCTACAATTGTTTTCTTCCAATTATGGCGCTACAACCCAGGAATCAAACTTTAATGACCTGGGTGATAAGCTAACTGCAGGCCATATAGAAAAGATTGTGGTGGTCAACAAAAAAGACGTTTACACCTACATCCACCCTGACAGCCTGGCCACATTGGCGGCCTACAAAGACATGGCCACCGCTGGTTTCAACCAAACGCCCAATCCTGGCCCGCACTTCCACTTTGAAATGCCCGCCGATATTTTTGACCAAAATTTAGAACGCTTTTATGGTCAACATGAGGACTGGCTTCAGGTAAATGGACCGATCAATGTAGAATACAAGGATGAGCCGAACTATTGGACGGAAGTCCTCTCTTGGGTTCTTCCTATTGGCTTAATTGCCCTTTTCTGGTTCTTCATGATGCGCCGAATGGGCGGTGGAGGAGCGGGCGGCCCAGGTGGTCAAATTTTTAACATTGGCAAATCACGCGCCCAAGTTTTTGATGCAGATTCTGAAGTGCGGACTACCTTCAAAAATGTGGCCGGCATGGAAGGCGCAAAAGACGAGGTGCTTGAAGTCGTCGACTTTTTGAAAAACCCTAAAAAATACACCAATCTTGGGGGCAAGATACCCAAAGGTGTATTGCTTAGCGGCCCTCCCGGGACAGGAAAGACCTTGCTTGCCAAAGCCGTTGCAGGGGAGGCCAAAGTGCCTTTCTTCTCCTTAAGCGGCTCCGATTTTGTGGAGATGTTTGTGGGCGTAGGAGCAAGTCGTGTGCGCGACTTATTTAAGCAAGCCAAAGAAAAATCTCCTGCCATCATTTTCATTGATGAGATTGATGCCATTGGGCGTGCCCGTGGGAAAAATGCCCTTAGTGGCGGCAACGATGAGCGTGAAAATACGCTCAATCAATTGCTCACCGAAATGGACGGTTTTGGCACCGATGAACATGTCATTGTTATGGGCGCCACCAACCGCGCAGATATTTTGGACCGTGCCCTCATACGCGCAGGTCGTTTTGACCGTGTGATTTATGTTGACTTACCAGAATTCAACGAGCGCAAAGAAATCTTTGAAGTTCATTTAAAGCCTCTCAAACTTGGCGGCAATGTGGACATTGAATTTTTGGCTCGTCAAACGCCAGGCTTCTCAGGCGCTGATATTGCCAATGTGTGCAATGAAGCCGCTTTGGTCGCAGCGCGCAAAGACAAAAGTTGTGTTGAAAAACAAGATTTCTTGGATGCCGTAGACCGTATTGTAGGCGGCTTAGAGAAAAAGAATAAAATTATTACCCCGGAGGAAAAGAAAGTGATTGCTTACCACGAGGCGGGACACGCAACCGTTAGTTGGTTGCTAGAGCATGCTTCCCCCTTGGTGAAGGTGACGATTGTTCCGCGGGGACGTAGCCTGGGTGCCGCTTGGTATTTACCCGAAGAGCGTCAACTAAACTCAGTGGAGCAAATGCTCGATGAGATGTGCGCTACAATGGGTGGACGCGCCGCCGAAGAAGTGATTTTCAACAAAATCACCACCGGGGCCTTGAGTGATTTAGAAAAAGTCACCAAACAAGCCCGCGCCATGGTGACCATTTATGGGTTGAATGCCCGGCTTGGCAACATCACGTACTATGATTCAAGTGGTCAAAATGAATATCAATTTGACAAGCCATATAGTGAGAAAACAGCCCAGGTCATTGACGAAGAAATTTCTGCACTGATTGAAGGCCAATACGAACGCGCCAAGCAGCTCCTTCGTGACAACTTGGACAAACTGACTGCCTTGGCAGAAGAATTGCTCAAACATGAGGTCATCTTCAAAGAGAATTTAGAGAACATTTTTGGCAAACGTCCTTGGCTGACCTCAGAAGAGAAAGTTCAGGCTGCGCTTTTACAAAACCAGCCCCTAGAGGCGGGAATACCCGTTGAAACAGGTGCAGATGTCAGCGTGCAGGAAACCGCTTCGGAAGAAGCTGAAAATGACCCGCAAGGAAACGCATAAGATTCACTAATTTTCGCGTGAATTAAAGCAGTATGGCTGGTCTCATCGGAAAATTTTTCTCCATCCTCAGTGGCGCCCCAGAACATGCCGTTTCTGAGGGCCAAAATTCGACGGGAAAATATCTTGCCCAGCCGAATGATCCAGTGGATTTGCTCTTTGTAAAAAAATTCACGGATGGAGGTGGACTTTTTGTGTACTGCGGTAGCCCAGAAGAAATTGTTGAAAATCTTCGAGGTGCTGCTTCGGAGAGTGGACAACGTCAATTTTTTGTTCCTGAACCACATCTTCATCCATGGTTTTTACAAGCAGGCCTAAAAGTCGTCAAGGACAACCCATTGGAAGCGGACGCTATGGCTTCTACTTGCCATGCCGCGATTGCGCAAACTGGGGGAATCATGATTTCAGACCTGCAAACGCAAGGCCTCAAATTTGCCCAGCTTCCTGACATTCACCTTGTATTCGCCCGCGTCTCGCAAGTCGTCAATAGCTTATCGGATGGTATGGCCGCTATAAACAAGTCGCACCGCGAGCAGCGCCCACGGGCCATCATCACCCTCAAAGGGAAAATGGATGAAAGTGTGATGCAAGCAAAAGTGGACCCTAACAAAGGACGTCAAGTCTACTTCTTCTTGCTAGAAGACGTTCTATTCCCCGACGCCATATGATGCAACGCAGCCTTTGGGGTGCCCTCTATGCCCTGGCGATTTTTTGGATTTGCAACGCAGAACCATGGTCCCCCTTCCTGCTTGGGCTGCCCCTCTTGGGTGTCGCTTATGAATTCCTTCTGATGGAACGATTAACTCCTGCGCAGCGCGGAATGGGTATTCTCTATGCGTCTCTAGCTGGCTGGTCAACGTACCATATCATCACCACTTGGACAGACACAGCAGGCTTCATTTTGTTCTCCGCTTTTCTTTTGATCTGGGTCAGCGACTCCATGGCCTATGTAGGTGGAAACTTGTTGGGCCGGACACCCTTGGCCCCCACCCTGAGCCCTAAGAAAACATGGGAAGGTGCCATTGTCGGGGGGCTCTTTACCTTGATTTTAGGCACAGCATATCTCGTCCAAATGGATGGACCCATATCTAGTTTTTCCGATCCCGCCACCTGGCCGCGGTATGCCTGGGCATTGCCGTTAATGATTGCTTTTAGCGCACCCATTGGAGACTTGGTGGGTTCTAGTTTCAAGCGCATGGCGGAGGTCAAAGATTCAGGGGTTTTCCTTCCAGGACATGGGGGATTTTTGGATCGGTTTGACAGCTACTTGCTTTCCATTATTATTTTGTCCTTTTTGCAATCCCTTATCCTTATCGCATGATACACCGCGAAGGTTATTCTACCCTTTTCATGGCTCTGCTCATTTTATGTCTTCCCTACATCGCACTAGATCAATGGGTAGGGATTGAACTCCTGACCCAGGCCTATTTGGTCATCGCCTTGGTCCTGTATGTTTTAGTCCTGCAGTTTTTCCGCAACCCGCCCCGTAGCACCGTGGCAAATCTGGGAGATGTTATTGCGCCGGCGGATGGCAAAGTTGTGTTGATTGAAGAAATCGAAGAAACAGAGTGTTTTCATGACAAGCGCAAGATGATTTCCATCTTTATGTCGCCCTTAAATGTCCACGTCAACCGCGTCCCCGTGGAAGGCAAAGTGACCTATGCCAAATACCATCCCGGGAAATACTTAGTGGCTTGGCACCCCAAAAGTTCTACCCTCAATGAGCGTACAACGGTCGTGGTAGAGCATCCTGCCACCGGACCTGTTTTATTCCGCCAAATTGCCGGCGCCGTCGCAAGGCGCATTGCCCTTTACTGCAAACCTGGACAAGAATATAAAGCGGGTGAGGAATTTGGATTTATTCGTTTTGGCTCTCGCATGGACATCTATTTGCCTTTAGACGCTGAGGTCTTTGTCCAGATTGGTGATAAGCCCAAAGGCGGCGAAACTGTGATTGCACGGCTGCCATTGCGTACTTAAGCTTTTTGCTTTTCGTGTGCCCAATCTAGGGCTACCTGAAAGACCTCATCGGCCGACCGATGGGAATTGTCTAACACCCGCGCATCATCTGCTTTTAGCAGCGGAGAATCCAACCGTGCCTGGTCTGCAGCATCGCGCTGCAAGAGATTGCTGCGCACCTCTTCTAACGACACGCTTGCATCGCCTTTTGCCCGGAGTTCGGATAATCGTCTTCCGGCACGGATGTCCGCATCAGCGGTCATAAAGATTTTAAGCTCCGCATCCGGAAAAACAACGGTACCAATATCGCGGCCGTCCATCACTAAGCTATGACCACGACCCATGCGTTGTTGCTGTGCCACGAGTTGACGACGTAGAGCAGGAATCGAAGAAACCCGTGATACAATTCGGTTCACTTCCATGGTGCGAATAGCGGCTTCTACCTCTTCCCCATTAAGCATGGCCATATTTTCTCCTTGGGCACCCCGCTGAAAATCCAACGCAATCTTGGGCAAATGATGGACCAAGGCAGCCTCATCCAAATACCCATCTTGAACCCACCCTTGCCTTATGGCGACCAAAGCAACCATTCTGTACATGGCCCCTGTGTCCACATAGATAAAGTTCAACGCAGCTGCTAGGCGTTTTGCAACGGTGCTTTTACCTGTGGAAGAGAATCCGTCAATGGCAATGATCATGGAACTGGGTTAAAATCGTCGAACGACGGTAAATTGATTCAATCGGCCCGCCACATGATACACGGCAGAGCCAAATTGGTAGGACATTTTTCGGGTCTGTAAACTTAGTCCATAACTCAGCCCCGCATTGCTCCTCCGGGTGGGAAGTTTCATTTCTACTTGACGCCGAATATTATACCCAACTTGAACAAATATTCGCCCTCCGAGCTGCGCTTCCACGCTAGGGTGAATATGGCGAAGTGCGTTGTTTAGGGCCGAAATTTGTGCCACGGTTATCTCTCCGCTGAGCGGGTCTTTGGTGACCAATTGCGGATCCGAATAGCGTAGATCCCATCGTTCCAAATGCGTGTAGCTAACGTTCCAACGGAAAGGAGCATATTTTAACTTTTGCGAAAGCGTGACCTGAACATCCAAGGGCAGCGATTCACGTTGGCCTGCAAAGTACTCTATGTTAAATCCAGCATTTTTGACCACCAGCCCTATCCGTGTTCGACCAGAATCCAACGACCAAATCCAGCCCGCATCCAAGGCGATCGCTTGTGCTGTGTATGGCCCATAGGTCATCATAGCCAGCTTGCTACCCAATCCAAACGTGAGCGTACGCCAATGGGCGGAGGCCGCAATGCGCGGGGTGATTTCTTGTGCCGTAAACGTCCCTACTAGGTTCCCCGCTGGATCGCGTTCTTCCAGCAGCCCACTGTGCAGGTAATCTGCCCCAATGGCGACATTCCACGCGGGTTTTGACCAACCATGCAACCCTCGTTGGGCATCCCACTGCACTATGGAAGAAGAACCCTTGCTCGGATTTGTCTTGGGTAGTGGCAATCCGTACGAAAGACTCCCGGTCCGCAGTCCGCCAAGCGCGGCTTGGGTTGACAAGGATACTTGCCCTTTGTGCACATCCATCAAGGACGCAGGATTAAAGGCCGCAAATCCCACATCACCTGGATGCCCATAGGCGTCCCAGCCCAAGCCCAATAATCGAGCAGATCCGCCACCGGATAACGTGGAAAATGACGTCCACTGCGCAGAAAGTTGACTGCACAGAAAAAGGGTGGAAAGAAGGAGAAAGCGCTGAATCACCCCAACAAATTAGGGCGAAGTCCGCAAATCCTTTGCATCCTTGACCGATTGGGTTGTTACGGCTTGTGCAATGACATCCGCCATTTCGGTCACGTATGCAATCGTCAAGCCTGTGAGATAGCGAGAAGGAATCTCGAGAATGTCCTTTTCGTTGTCTTGGCAAAGGAGAATGTGTTTGATACCTGAACGTTTCGCTGCCAGAATTTTCTCCCGGATCCCCCCTACAGGTAAGACCTTGCCACGGAGGGTGATCTCACCACTCAGGGCCAAGCCTTTTTTCACCTTTTGCTGCGTAAACAAAGAAGTTAGTGCCGTTAATAGAGCAATTCCAGCTGAGGGCCCATCCTTTGGGATAGCCCCTTCGGGTACGTGAATATGCACATCCCATTTGGTGAATAATTCTGGTGTGAGGCCATAGGACAGCGCATTAGCCTTCAGGTAGGCCATGGCGATGGTGGCCGATTCTTTCATTACATCCCCCAGATTCCCTGTGATGGAGAGTTTGCCTGTGCCTGGAGCAATATTCGTTTCAATAAAGAGGATATCCCCTCCGACCGGGGTCCATGCCAGCCCGGTCACAACACCGGCCACTTCATTGCCTTGGTAGCGGTCCCGTTCAAATCTCGGCGTACCCAACCAGGTGGCCAATTGCGCTTCACTCAATGTATCCCCCAGTTCTTGGCCTTCCGCTTTTGCCAGTGCCATTTTACGCGCCACTTTAGCCAAGGTCCGGTCTAGATTTCGCACACCCGATTCGCGGGTATAACGGTCAATCAAAAAGGTCAATTGGGGCTTGCTGAGCGTTAGAGCCGTTTTCGTTAAACCATGCTCGGTCAACTGCTTTGGCAACAGATACTTCTTGGCGATTTGCTCTTTCTCTTCAAGGGTATAACCATTGACTTCGATGAGCTCCATTCGATCGCGCAAAGCAGGTTGGACCGCTCCGATATTATTTGCGGTGGCGATGAACAACACTTTGGAAAGGTCATAGCCCATTTCCAAGAAATTGTCATAAAAGGTATGGTTCTGCTCCGGATCCAATACTTCCAATAACGCACTAGAGGGGTCTCCTTGCATGCCTAATCCCAACTTATCAATCTCATCTAAGACCAGGACTGGATTGGATGTCCCCGCCTTTTTCAGCAATTGTAGGATCCGGCCCGGCATAGCGCCGATATACGTTTTTCGGTGGCCTCTGATTTCAGATTCATCTCGCAACCCGCCCAAGGACATGCGCACATATTCGCGCCCAAGGGCTTCTGCTACGGACTTGCCCAGTGAGGTCTTACCGACTCCGGGAGGGCCATAGAGACATAGAATAGGGCTCTTCATGTCTCCTTTGAGTTGAAGCACCGCCAAGTGCTCTAAAAGGCGTTCTTTCACTTTCTCTAACCCAAAGTGGTCGCGGTCTAAGACCTTACGGGCCTTGCCTAGTTTAATAGGGTCCTTTGAAACCTTGTCCCAAGGGAGGTCCAGCATCAGCTCCAAATACGTCCGTTGAATGCCATAATCGGGCACTTGGGGGTTCATACGCTGTAAGCGTTGAATCTCCTTGGCGAATTGTTTGCTCGCTTCTTCCGGCCATTCTTTTTGGGCCGCTCGCTCGCGCATGCCCTCCAGTTCTACTTCGTTGCTCACCCCACCCAATTCTTCCTGAATGGTCTTCATCTGCTGCTGAAGGAAATATTCCCTTTGCTGCTGATCAAATTCCCCACGTACACGATTGGCAATATCATTCTTCACCTCCAACAAGTGTTTTTCATAACTCAAATGTTTGAGTACACTGTTGGTGCGTTTCTTAAGGTCGTCTTCTACTAGGATGGCCTGTTTCTTCTCCACGTCCAAGCTCATATTGCTCGCAATGAAGTGGATCAAGAATGTGTCAGACTCAATATTCTTGACAGCAATCTGCGCCTCCGTTGGGATATTAGGCGAATCTTGGATGATCTCCAAGGCCATTTCGCGGATGTTCTGAATGAGGGCCTCAAATTCCGTGTCTTCCGGCTTGGGAGGTTCTGCAAGATATTCCACTTTGGCCTTGAGGTAGGGCTCTGTTTCTGTAATGGAAAGAATACGAAAACGACGCTTTCCCTGGAGGATGGCGGTAATGTTTCCGTCCGGCATACGAAAGGACTTTACCATTTGCACCAAGGTGCCCACGGTATACAAGTCTTCTCCTTCGGGCGTTTCAGTATCCGGGTTCTTTTGAGCCACCACCCCAAAGAGCTTCTTGCCTTTTTGGGCATCCTGCACCAATTTGATGCTCTTGTCGCGCCCCGCCGTAATCGGAGATACTACCCCGGGGAATTGGACCGTGTTGCGCAAAGGCAACAAGGCAATATCCTCTAGCAAATCGCTATCGGGGAGGCTATTGTCTTCCTCGTTGGTAATAAGGGGAATGAAGTCCGTATCCTCGGACAATAAAGAAAATGCTGACCTTTCCATGGTGGCTCTATCGGGCAAGAGCCGTGCCACCCCGGAATTCTGCCGTTTGGACAAAAATGGCTGACAAGATGTCCGATTCTATGGCATCTAATGCAATGCCCCTTCGCTCCATGACACGTGAAGCTGTGGACAATGCCTTAGCAAGGGCGTACTCCATGGTTCCCTGAGGACCGCCCCAGGTGAAATCTGCCACAAAGTTTCGTGGAAATCCAGCACCATAGATGTTACAATGAACGCCGACCACCGTACCTGTATTAAACATCGTATTGATGGCACATTTGCTATGGTCCCCCATGATCAAGCCACAGAACTGCATCCCGGTGCGCTCAAAGCGCCTAGACCCATAGGACCAGCGCTTTACTTCGTCATAGTTGTTCTTCAAGTTGGAGTTGTTCGTGTCCGCGCCTAGATTGCACCATTGGCCCAATACGGCATGACCCAAAAAGCCATCATGCCCTTTGTTGCTGTAGCCCCAAATCACCGAATTGTTGACTTCCCCTCCCACCTTAGAATGTGGGCCCACCGTGGTAGGGCCATAAATCTTGGTCCCTAACTTTAACTGGCTGTACTCCCCCAGTGCAAGACCGCCACGCACGATAGATCCTTCCATAATCTCCGCATGTGCCGCGATATAGATGGGTCCTGTTGTGGTATTGAGAATAGCGGCTTCCACCTTGGCGCCAGGCTCAAGGAAAATTCGGTCACCTATGAGCGTATTGGTTGAGGAAAGGGGTGCAGAGGTTCTGCCCGAGGTAAGTAAGATATAATCCGCCTCTAGCTCCACCCCATTCCACGCAAAAATTTGCTCTGGATATTGGAGGAGATGAACATCGTCATGAAAAGCCACTAATTCTTCACCATTGCGATGTGCCAGCCATTGGTCATTGGCCATCAGACGCTGGCCTGGCTGCAATGCACGAACTGCTTCTACAAGCGATGGGTTGGGCAATACGCCCCCACGCACATGCAAGTCCCCAGCTTGCTGCGGGAATTTTTTTTGCAAATAATCTGGGCTAGAAAAAGAAAAAGTGGTCGCCGCCAAATGACGGGACCACTTTTCAGCAATAGTTAATATACCGATGCGCAGATCCGCCACTGGACGTGTCCATGTGAGCGGCTTAAGCGTAGCGTGTTCGGGTCCGTCGTGGAAAACCAAGTCCATGACCCGAAGTTAATTCAATTACTTGGTGAACTTTGCGTAACGGTTGCGGAACTTGTCCACACGTCCTGCTGTGTCCAGCAATTTCTGCTTGCCAGTGTAGAATGGGTGGGAGTATGAGGATACTTCCATCTTCACCAAAGGATACTCTTGTCCGTCTACATCCAACATTTCTTTCGTTGGTGCGCAGCTACGGATGAGGGTTACGTCTCCTGTGCTCATATCTTTGAAGGCGCAGACGCGGTAGTTGGTGGGGTGAATTTCGTTTTTCATCGCTTGTAATAGTTTTAACCGAGATTTGGCCCGGTTTCCGGATTAGCGGGGGGCAAATGTACTGAATGATCTTGAATAAGCATCGTATTTTTCTAAGCTTACTGGTGTGCTTCATTGGGCTTACCCTCTTACTCCCAAGTTGTAAACCCAACAACTTGGTGACGGACCATGGTGTGTCGCTTGCTTTTTCGGCAGATACTGTCTACCTAGACACAGTCTTTAGCACCCTAGGCAGCTCCACGCGCACCGTGCGCATCATCAATCCAACACAGGAAAATATTCTACTTGACCGCATCGCCTTGGGCAAAGGGGACCAGAGTCCTTTTCGCTTCAATATTGACGGCGTTCCAGGACCTGAGGTGACCGATGTCTTTCTTCCTGCGGGGGATAGTTTGTGGATTTTTGTTGAAATCACCGCCCCTTCTGGCGGCGTAGAAATGCTCCATGTAGACTCCTTGGTCATCCAAAATAAGGAGGTCGTGCAATCCATTGATTTGGTTTCATTGGCTTGGGACGCCCATTTTCACTACCCCACGAAGGTGTTGGTCATTCCACAACCTCCCCCCTACACAGATATACAGATCCCCTATTCGGTTCTGCCCCCAATGTCTACCTGGACAGATGACAAGCCCCACGTTGTCTATGGGTATGCCGTGGTGGATTCGGGCGGAACCTTAGATATTTTGGCTGGGGCCCGGGTGCATTTTCACGCGCAATCCGGCATTTGGGTAGCCACTGGCGGCACATTGCGGCTAGACGATGCCAACCAAGGCTCTTTTGATGATCCTATTGTTTTAGAAGGGGACCGATTAGAACCTTTTTATGATGACATCGCAGGGCAATGGGGCGGATTGCTGGGCGGCATTTTTGTGCAACGTGGGGCGAGCATGTACATGAATCATACCCACATGAAGAATGGCACCATGGGCATCCGTTGTGATTCGGTACCCGAAGGCCAACCTGCCAACGTCGTGTTGCAAAACAGTTTGCTAAGAGACTTTAGTCGCGCCACTATTTACAGCGGATTTGGTCATATCACGATGCAAAATGTGGTGGTGGCCAACGCGGGACTTTACGGACTCTATGCCCTTGGCGGTAGGGTTCACGCAGACCATTGTACTTTTTATAATCAGTTCCCTGCGGCCAGAAGCACCCCGACGGTGGGCCTCTATAACCGCTATGATGACGGCATGGGACAATTCCGTTACCGCGACCTAAATGAAGCCTATTTTGGAAACTGCATCATAGCCGGAAACCAAGATTCTGAGTTAGGGCTAGGCCTCGGGAGCCAAGCCCAGGCGAACTACTTTATCGAGGGGAGCTTGCTCAAATTGGATATCACCCCCACCCCGCCGGTGTACGACGTGTCTGACCCGAACCATTTCTTCGCATGCCTTTTCAATGCAAATCCTCAATTTGTATTGCCTACTTCAAGAAATTATCAACTAGACTCTGCCTCCGCTGCCCAGGGCATTGGCCTTGCTGGACCCCTCAGCCGTGTTCCTTTAGATGCCTTGGGTCAAGCACGCCCTTCCCTCCCGGACGCAGGGGCTTTGGAACGTCTTTAAGTGTTTCAACCTTTTCAGAATCAGTCCAAAGACATCAAAAAGGCATACGTATCCATTTGGTCCGCAAAATCCCAAAGCTCAGGCCATTGACTTTGACCAAAGGCCGTGGCGTAGCCATGCCCAACGATCGTCTGAAGGGCCTCCTTTTGCGCTGACAAGAGCGTATCGACCGATTCCTTCGTGGGATAGCGCGTCATGTGCACCACGCCCACGGGAGGCTTCAAGGAGGCATGTTCACGCAGGAGAGCAAAATTGTTTTCCAAAAAGGGCTCCTTGTTGAGCATAAAGAGCGCCCGATGGTAGTCATAGTTGCTGCCATACCTAGCGTGCTCGGCAAGATGTCCCCAGCCATACCAAGCAGCAAAAAGACGCTGAATATCAAAATCCTGAGGCACAAATACATGGGTCACACTGCGGCAACCACGGCCGAAGTAGCTAAAAATATCCTCGGACAAGCCGGCCATATCTTCCTCGGTCTCTTGACCTGTCAATACAGCCACCGAAGTCCGTGACCCACGCAATACATGAGGTATGTGCCCAAAGTAATGACGGAAATAACGCAAGGTATTGTCACTGCCCGTCGCCAGTAAAGCGTCAATCTGGGTCATCTTTTCGACTTGAATCAGCTGCGCCGTTGCATCCAAAGACAAAAGTTTTTTCACTACCGCCGGCAATACAACCGCATCCTCCGAAGAGGGCTTGTAATGGACACGCAGGCCCGCCAAATAGCCCATGAGGATGTCATGTAGTCCAACTAGAGGCAAGTTTCCGGCGCACAGCACCCCTACAATGAGGGGTGTTTTGCCCGCCACAAGGGGCGGCGTGCCACGTTGAGTCGCCCAAATCGCTAGGGCTTCTGGGCGCAAAGCATGGGCCCACCCTTCCAAGGAACGCTGGACAAAAGCTGGCGTAAACCATGCGTTTTTTGCCCTGGCCTGCGCCAGCAATTCTTGGTCTTGTACCATCTCGGCCAAAGCCTTTCCTAAAACTTCCAAGTTCTTTAAACGGGTATCCATGAGCAGGTCTGTATCTTTGTGCAAAAGTAACGACGACCCCCATGGCGATCACGATTACAGATGAATGCATTAACTGCGGCGCTTGCGAGTCCGAGTGCCCCAACAACGCCATCTATGAAGGCGGGATGGAATGGCGCTTTGCAGACGGCACAACCCTTGAAGGCGGCCTCGTTGCCCCATCAGGCCAAGAAACCACCGCAGACAAGGTGCAAGAGCCGGTCAGCTTTGATTACTACTACATCGTGACAGACAAGTGCACAGAGTGTCAGGGTTTTCATGAAACGCCACAATGTGCAGAGGTTTGCCCCGTAGATTGTTGCGTACCAGACGATGCACATGTGGAAACCCCCGAAGCACTGCTTCAGAAAAAAGCATTCTTACACGCTGAATAACCGAATGACCAAAGCCCTCGCGGTCGCACTTTTACTCTCAGCTTGCACTGAAGCGGCTGCGCAGGGCTTTTTTTCTATCCCCGATAGTACATGGTGGCATGCGGTTTCCACCTGCCATTTTCAAGAGGGTTCGTCCGAATCCCAACGCCTGGCTAACGGCCAAAAACTTGACTCCCTTCTGCATCTAGCGCTCAGCGCAACCGCACTGCCGGAAGAAGCCTTTTCCACATCCCTGCCCTCTGGCATTCTTCGAACGATCTCGGAGGATAAAAAACTTATTGCCTACACTTTTGGCGTGCCCCTAGACGACGGCGGCTATGCCTACTTTGGCCAAGTGCATGCCCACATCAGCGGACAGACAACCCTGACGCCCTTGCACGCGACAACGCCATGGGATGAATTCACCGATGGAGATGATACTCAGTGGCCGGGGGGCTTTGTGTATCAAATTATGGCAAGACGTTACCGTAGGACAACGCGCTACATTGCCCTTATGGCAAGCCTAGATCGGGTTCATGCCCAGAAGAAGTGGATTGAGCCCTGGGTACTTGGAAGGCCCAGCAAAGTGCATAGCTCCTCGGAGGGCAAAACACGCACGATCTATTTTGGCGCGCGCGTTTTTGCGGTGAAAGATTTTGCGGGGATGCATTTTGCCCAACCGCCGAAGCGATTGATTTTGCGCTACGCACCTGAAGTATCTGCCTCCATTCGCCCAGGTAAAGCTGCCGCCGAGATTTTGATTGATGAAGTTGCGCCTTTGCGCCACGGAAAGCCCGGAGAGTTTCAACATTATGGCCCCACCTTGGCGGTTGATTTGCTCTTTTTTGACCAAGGGAAATGGCACCTCAGGTCGAATGAAACCCCGTAAAAAAGACTACACAATGTTCGGTATCCCAAGTAGATAATGGTACCTTTGACCTATCCTTTCTTTGGATATTGACATGCAATTTACCCTATGAGAAAGCACAACTTTTCTGCCGGCCCCTGTATCCTAGCTCCTGAGGTTATAGCGGGTGCCGCTTCTGCCATTCAGAATTTTGCCGACATGGACTTGTCGCTGATCGAAATCAGTCACCGCGACAAAAATTTTGTAGCCGTCATGGACGAGGCCATGGCCCTGACAAAAGAGCTCATGGGCTTAGGCGATGATTACCAAGTACTCTTTTTACAAGGGGGTGCTAGTTTACAGTTTTGTATGGTCCCCTACAATTTGATGAAAGCAGGGGGCAAAGCAGGGTATACCGTCACAGGTACTTGGGCCAAAAAAGCAGTGGAAGAGGCAAAATTGTTTGGCAATGTGGACATCTTAGGGACTTCATCCGATGCCAACTTTAACTTCATCCCCAAAGGCTATTCGGTCGGACACGACTTAGATTATTTCCACTGCACCAGCAACAATACCATTTTTGGCACCCAGATGAAGGCCTTCCCAACGTGTGAAGTGCCCCTGGTTTGTGATATGTCATCGGACATCTTTAGCCGCCAACTAGATTTTACGCAATTTGACATGATCTATGCAGGTGCGCAAAAAAACCTGGGGCCTGCAGGTGCCACTTTGGTCGCTGTAAAGCCTTCCATTTTAGGGAAGTCTGGACGCTCCATTCCAAGCATGCTCGATTACCAAACCCACATTGATGGGGAGTCCATGTTTAACACGCCACCCGTCTTTAGCGTCTATACTTCCCTGTTGACATTGCGCTGGATGAAAGAACAAGGGGGACTTGCCGCCATGGAAAAAGTCAATACAGCCAAAGCAGCACTGCTTTACAACGAAATTGACCGTAACCGTCTTTTTTATGGAACGGCAGCGGGAGAAGACCGTTCGGACATGAACGCGTGTTTCTTACTACAGGACGAAAGTCATGCAGAGGTCTTTAATGCCCTTTGGAAAGAGGCGGGTATTGTCGGCATCCATGGCCACCGCTCAGTGGGCGGCTATCGTGCCTCTATGTACAATGCTTTACCGCTTGAGAGTGTACAAGTCCTGGTAGAGGTAATGCAACATCTCGAAAAGACCCATTAAGTAGATTCCCCTTCTTTTTATCTGAAATATTTCTATTCCATGAATATCCTCGCCAATGACGGCATGGCCCAAGCCGGTATCGATGCACTCATCGCTGCAGGTCATCATGTCCTTACGACCAAAGTCGCCCAAGAACAATTAGCCTCCTACCTTAACGCCCAAAACGTAGAGGTTTTGCTGGTCCGTTCTGCCACAACAGCGCGCGCTGAATTGATTGATGCATGCCCCGGCTTGCGCATGATCGGTCGCGGCGGCGTAGGCATGGACAATATTGATGTGGCGTACGCCCGCGCGCAAGGCCGTCATGTTTTTAACACGCCGGCAGCCTCTTCAGAAAGTGTCGCCGAGTTGGTTTTTGCGCACCTCGGCGGCATGTTGCGCTTCTTACCGGATGCCAACCGCATGATGCCCCTAGAAGGCGAAACCCGCTTCAATGACCTCAAAAAGGCCTATGCCAAAGGCAGTGAGTTACGCGGAAAAACGATCGGCATTATTGGCTTTGGTCGCATTGGTCGCGCCGTTGCCCGCATGGCCTATGGCCTTGGCATGAAGGTAGTCGCCCATGACCCATACGCAGAAGACGCAAGCTTCCGTGTCCCCTTTGCAGATGGACAACATGTAGTTACCCAGGCGACCATGCTAGACATGCCTACGTTGCTTTCTACGGCTGATGTTGTCACCCTACACGTTGGCGGCAATTCGGAAGTGATGGGGGCAGCTGAGCTTTCTAGCATGAAATCAGGGGCCTTCTTGGTCAATGCTGCCCGCGGCGGTGTGGTCAACGAAGTGGCCTTGTTGGATGCGCTGAACGATGGCCATCTAGCCGGCGCTGCCCTAGACGTATTTGTCAATGAGCCTGCCCCTGCCATGCAGGTACTCATGCACGAAAAGCTCTCCTTGAGCCCGCACATTGGCGCAGCCACGGAAGAAGCCCAAGACCGCATTGGCCTTGAGCTAGCTGAACAAATTTTGGCATTGGCCTAAAGGGACGCGTGCCAGCCCTCCTTCCTTTTGCGGCCATTCGCCCACCACGCGCTTTAGCTGCCCTGGTCAGCACGCGATCGTACATGACCTATTCGGAAGAAGAGTTGGCGCAGAAATTGGCGACAAACCCGTACTCTTTTTTACATGTATTGAACCGTCGCGGAGAGACCAAAGACGCGCGATTTTCACCTGTTCGTGACGGATACGAAGGCTTTCTTGCGGAAGGCCACCTCGCACAAGATGACCAAGCACATCTGTATATCTATCAGCAGACCTGGGATGGCCATGTGTTTACCGGCATCATCGGTCTAATCACCCATGAAGATTACCGCAATGGCCTCATCGTTAAACATGAAAATACTATCGTCAAGCGTGAGAAACTCTTTGCCCGCTATTTAAACACGGTCGGATTCCACGCAGAGCCCTTACTTCTTGCGCGCCCTCCGCATGCCGAATGGGATGCTTTGATTCAAACTAAAGTTCTGGAGCGACCAGAAACAGAGTTTGCCACCGCAGATGGCGCACTCCATGCACTTTGGATGGTTACCGATGAACAAGTGTCTACTTTACGTGCCTTCGCCCAATCTTGCCCTGCTTTTTATGTAGCGGATGGGCACCACCGACTGGCTTCCTCTGAGCGTGTAGCTGCTTCCGAAGGGGTTATGGCATTTGTTCTATGTGAAAGCCAATTGCGCATTGCCCCATTTCACCGCATTGTGCGCAATGCAAACAAGATAGACTGGCGAACCCCTTTGGCAGCTAGACAACTAGAAGCACGTCCATCAGGCCTACCAAAAGAAGGCCTCTTTGCTCTAGATCATCAAGGCTGGTGGCACATCCCCGCAAAGGGATTACAATTCCCCGAAAGTGGATGGGTCTATGACCAAATCCTGAAGCCCTTATGGCAAATTGAGGACGAGCGCAGTGATGAACGTATGCGCTATGAACCTGGGACCCTGGCTTTAGACGAGGTAGAAAAGGTGCGCAAGAAGAATGAAGTTGTTTTTATTCTCCCTCCACCCGCCTGGGATGCGGTAAAAATTGGGGCAGATCAAGGGCTATCCCTCCCCCCGAAGAGCACGTATATTGAGCCAAAATTGCGCTCCGGCATTACTTTGTACGCATGGAAATAGTCGAGCAACTCTCCAAGGTTCGGAAGCAAATTCCAGAAAACGCCACCTTGGTTGCGGTTTCTAAAACGCAACCCGATGAGGCCATTTTATCTGCCCACGGAGCAGGCCAAAGGCATTTTGGCGAAAATCGCGTCCAAGACCTCAAAGGCAAAGCAGAAAGATTGCCCTCCGATATTTTGTGGCACATGATAGGGCATATTCAAACCAATAAGATCAAGGATTTTATTGGCTTTGTTCACATGGTGCATGGCTTGGATCGCCTAAAGGTGCTACACGCACTTCAGAAGGAAGCTGCCAAGGCAGGCCGCAAGGTGCATGCTTTGTTGCAGGTACATATCGCGAAAGAAGACAGCAAATTTGGATTTTCTGCAGAAGAAATAAGGGCCCTTTGCCAAGAGGATTTAGCCCAGGCCTATCCCAATCTACATATTTGCGGACTGATGGGCATGGCCACTTTTACCCAAGACACACAGCAAATACGAGATGAGTTTACTTTTCTTGCTCAGATCTATCAAGAACTACAACCTATTCAACCTGCGTTTAATACCCTGAGTATGGGCATGAGCGGAGACTTTCCCATTGCCTTAGAATGCGGCTCCAACCTCGTTCGGGTGGGCACAGCCATTTTTGGTACTAGAACAACCTGAGCATGTACGCAGTGATTGACCTTGAGGCTACCGGAGGCAAGCCCAGTGAAGAACGAATCATAGAGGTGGCCATCTTCCTTTTTGATGGAAAAGATATTGTCGACCAATTCATCTCATTGGTCAATCCAGACTGTCCTATCCCTCCATTTGTGCAAAAGTTGACGGGTATTAAACAACGGGACGTACAAAGCGCTCCCCGTTTTCATGAAATCGCCAAGCGGATTGTAAAACTCACAGAAGGATCCATTTTTGTTGCGCACAATGCGCCCTTTGACTATCGGGTTTTGCGTGAGGAATTTGCGCGACTAGGCTATGATTATCAACGCACCGTCCTAGACACCATTCCCCTTGCGCAGAAATTTATCCCAGACCTGCCTGCATACGGACTCGCCACTCTTTGTGAGGAGCTCGGCATCACCAATGCCAAACGTCACCGCGCGGATGGCGACGCGCGTGCTACAGTAAAACTTTTACAGATTCTCCTTGAAATAGACCGAGAAAAATATATTGAGGGAGTGTTCTTGAAGCAACCTGCTGCAACGGGAAGCCATCCATTTAGCAAACAGATTGAGCCCCTCGTTAAAACCACCGGTATTTACTACCTCTTCAACGAAAAAGGGGAGGTGATTTACATTGGCAAAAGTGACCAGTTACGGGTGCGTATTGACCGTCATTTCCTTTCAACCAATGAGAAGGCTTTAGCGCTTCAAGCAGAGGTTCGCTCCCTTCGTGTGGAAGAAACAGGCAGCCTTCTCTTGGCTGAAATCCTTGAGCACCTAGCCCTGCAAAAGCTCAAGCCCGCCTACAATAGCCCCAAAGACAAATACAGTTTGCGCTTGGGCTTATTTCCGGTTGCGGCAGATCAAGGTGACCTATGGGATATACGGGCCATTCGCCATGATCTGCCCCATCTTCAAGTTGCCGATGGCACGGCTGGCGTGAAGGTTTTAGCCCGTTGGGCAATGCGCACAGGTGTTTTGCCTTCCGCTATTGCCTTGCCCAAACACGTTCCCGCAATCGAAAAAGCCCTTCGCGATTTTTCATTTGAAGGGATAACCACCCACGATGTAGGAGGCCCTTTGACAGGCAAATACACCCCCCTTCACCAAGTCACTTGGCCCCGCCCTCAAATGGTTTTGGTGGACAAAGGCAGAAAGTCTGGAATGAATACGGTGTTCTTGGTTGAAGACCATCAATGCATGGGGTACACCACGACAGAATTGGCATCGGAAACACAGGACCTAAAAACGCTCAAAAAGAAACTCACTCGGTTTAACCAATTAGGCCCCTACCTCAACAGCTTGGTGGCCGATGCGTATTGGGCTGGCCGCCTTAAAGAAGTTAAGGCAAAGTAAGCTTGTACCCTGTGCTTACAGCTTTAAATGAAGGCTTGTGATGAGCTGTGAGATACGGCTGTCTGTCGCATAGGTTCCGCCCGCCACTTGGATTTGATCGGCAAAAGGGGCAAGACTTCCTTCGTAACGTGCCGTGAGCTGAATTGGACCTAATTTGACGCCCACCCCAACTTGTCCGCCCCAACTGCCAGAAGCAGCGCTGAGGGTTTGGACACTAGAGATTTGCGCAATGGGTGCCGACCATACAGGCGCACAAAACAGCAATAGAGGGCCCATTTTTACCCCCACTTCCAAGGGTACATCTAACCGACGCAATGTCCAAGGCACCGTTTGGGGACTGCCCGATCCATCCGTAAAGGTTAAGGACTGATTGAGTTCGGTATACCAAAGTTGGGGCTCTATATACACAAGCCCAGCACCCAGTCGAGCAAAAACACCCGCATGATAGCCCCCTGTTGCAGTGAAGCGCACCGTTTCCATGGGCATGGTCGGGTCGATAGAAAAGGGGTCTACCTCTACTTGGGCAACATGGGCCCCTGCCGTGATGCCGTAGGAAAACAATTGGGCTACCGCGCCAAAAGGCAGCAACAGCATCGTAAGGATGACAAAGCGTTTAGTCATGCTGTGTGGATGACAAGAACCGTTCCACATGGTGCTGAATACGCCCGGGAATATCTTGACGATCTGCAGGCTCAAAGGGTTTTCCCGTCACCAAGGTGTACAATTGAATGTACCGATCCGACACGGACTGTGCCCATTCGTCCGTGAGGGCAGGGATTTGTTGCCCTTCTTTGCCCTGAAATCCATTGGCCATCAAAAACTGGCGTACAAACTCTTTGGACAACTGGATTTGAGGCTCCTCGCTTTCTTGTCTGTCGGCATAGCCTTCTGCCATAAAATAACGGGATGAGTCTGGGGTATGGATTTCATCAATCAGCACAATTTGCCCGTTCGGCAGTTTTCCAAATTCATATTTGGTATCGACCAAAATCAAACCGCGTTCGGCGGCCATCGCTTGACCGCGTGCAAAAAGTGCACGTGTGTAGGATTCTAATTGCACATAATCTTCCTCAGAAACGATGCCTTTGGCCAAAATATCTTCTCGTGAAATATCTTCATCGTGGGCCCCAAGCGCCTCTTTGGTGGTGGGGGTTATTAAGGGCTGGGGGAACGGGTCACTTTCCTGCAAACCCTCCGGCATCTGCACCCCGCAAAGCATGCGCTCTCCCGCAGCATAGGTGCGTGCCGCATGCCCACTGAGGTATCCCCGTATGACCATTTCCACCTTAAAGGCCTCTGCCCGATAGCCGATGGTGACCACTGGATCAGGGCTTGCCAAGCGCCAATTGGGCACAATGTCCGCTGTTGCGGATAAAAAATGTTCGGCCATCTGGTTGAGCACCTGGCCTTTGTGGGGTATCCCTTTAGGCAGCACTACGTCAAAAGCGGAGATACGGTCAGATGCCACCATGACCAATAGATCATTTTCTAGGGTATAGACATCCCGCACCTTGCCATGATAGACAGCCTTTTGGCCCGCGAAGTGAAAGTCAGAATGGGTAAGCGTAGACATAATGAGCATTATTGGCCGTCGTAGGCGGCAATGATTTTACGAACAAGGGGATGGCGCACCACATCGCGGCCATCTAGCGTTATATGCGCAATGCCTTCTACCCCTGTAAGCGTTTTGAGCGCATGGGGCATGCCACTGGGTTGCTTAATAGGTAGGTCGATTTGCGATGGATCACCCGTTACAATAAACTGAGAAGAAGGGCCCATCCGCGTCAAAAACATTTTCATTTGGTTGGGTGTGGTATTCTGTGCTTCATCTAAAATAACAAATGCCCGGTCCAAAGTTCGACCCCGCATAAAGGCCAGAGGGGCTATTTCAATCGTTCCATTTTCTAAAAAGTGGGCCAATCTTTCCGCTGGAATCATGTCACGCAGGGCATCATACAAAGGTTGCATGTAAGGGTCTAATTTCTCCTTCATGTCGCCAGGCAAAAAACCCAGACTCTCCCCTGCCTCGACCGCTGGACGGGTCAAGACAACCCGACGAACCGCTTTGTTTTTTAGTGCACGGACGGCTAAAGCTACAGCAGTGTAGGTTTTACCTGTCCCCGCTGGCCCCATGGCAAACACCAAGTCATTTTTGTCGACTGCTTCGACCATCTTGCGCTGATTGGCCGTGCGTGCCTTGATCATCAAGCCACCGACCCCATTGACAATCACATCGTTATTTCCGCTGATGTTTTTTAAAATACTAGGTTTATCATCTAGGACGATACGTTCAAGCTGTGCCTCCGTCAGCACATTAAAGCATTCAATATGACGGAAAATCAAATCTAATTTTTCTTCAAAAGCCGTCACATCAGCATCCTGGCCTTCCCATTTGATCATTTCGCCCCGAGCCGTCACTTTAAGTTTGGGGAAATAATCCTTTAACTGACGCATTCGGGCGTTATTCTCGCCAAAAAGAATGCGGGGATCAAGGTTCTCAATGTGGACAATTCTTTCCATACCTGTAGAGTGGGCCGAAGCAAGTACTTTTATACAATCCAAAAGTACGATGTATGCCCCTCGTGACCTTCACCTCTGACTATGGTTGGAATGATCCAGATACCGCAGCTGTGCGTGGGCACCTCTATGGAGAAATGTTGCGGTCCCATGTGGCCGCACCTTTGGTCGATATCAGCCATGGCATCCCCCCACGCAACCACATGGAGGCCGCCTATGTCCTGCGTGCCGCGTATCCTACCTTTCCTAAGGGAAGCGTGCATATGGTCCTCGTGGATTGTTTGGATGCCCAACTCACACCCGCCATCGCCATGGAAATGGATGGCCATTACTTTTTGGGCGCCAACCATGGGGGGTTATCCCTTATTCGACCTGACCTACAGCCCAAGCAAATTGTCCGGCTCGACTTAAAAAACCGTTTAGAACTAACGGATGTAGAATCGCAACTATCCGCGGCAGCGGCACATTTACTCAACCGCGGCACACTCTCTGTCCTAGGCCCAGTTCTGACAGATTGGAAGACCCAACAAGCCACGCATCCGGAAGTGAAAAATGTCCAAACCGCTATCGTCCATGTTCAATACATTGACCACTTTGGTCAGCTGGTCACCAATGCCCACCAAGACTGGCTCAATGCATGGCATGGGGGCGATCCTTTTACCGCAGTGGTTCGCGGGCGCCGGGTGACCAAGCATGCCACAGACGGCGCTTCATTGCAAGACTCCGGCAGCCTCTACACCCGCATGAACCGTTATGGCTATTTAGAAATCGGAGTGAGTCAACCCGGTGCCAATGGGGTAAACACGGCGGCAAGCCTTTTAGGTATGCAAGTAAATGACCCCATTGAACTGCAGCGAAAATGATTGTGCGCATTGTCCATCTTCACATTGTCTCTGAGCGCATAGCAGATTTCGAGGCATTCGTTCTGCCAAGAATGGCCCGCATTCGGATGCAAGCGGGGTGTCAAAAAGTGGATTTATTGACGGGGCAACAGGGGCATTTCTTTACCCTCAGTCACTGGGATGCAGAAAAGGACCTCGAAGCATACCGCCAGTCGTCATTATTTGCCGAAATTTGGCCCACCGTCAAACCATGGTTCGCTGCAAAAGCGGAAGCCTGGACCACGACTTTAAATCCCGAATAACCCTATGTGGGCACTTGCCAAAAAGGAATTCCACGCATTTTTTCAGTCGGCCACAGGCGTGCTGATTCTCTGCGTGTACCTGGGCCTAAATGGGGCGTTTCTCTGGCTGATGTCAGGTCCTTTTAACCTTTTAGACAGTGGCTACGCTCAACTAGATGGACTCTTCATGCTGTCTCCTTGGGTCTTTTTATTTCTCTTGCCCGCCATTGGAATGCGCATGCTAGCCGAGGAGCGACGCACAGGCACCTTGGAATGGCTCTTGACCAAACCCTTGCGAGAAAGTCAAATCATTCTTGCCAAGTGGATCGCCGGCATGGGGCTGGTAGGCTTGGCTATACTCCCCACATTGGCCTACGCCTATAGCCTCTACCTTTTGGGCAATCCCATTGGCAACCTGGACCTTGGCAGCATGGCAGGGAGCTATTTGGGCCTTCTCTTCTTGGCAAGCGTTTATCTCAGTGTATCCCTTTTCACGAGTGCCATTACCGACAATCCCATTGTCGCGTTTGTTTTGGGCATGTTATTTTGCCTTAGTCTCTATGCGGGATTTGATCAACTTGCGACGCTTTCCCTTTTGAAGTCACAAAGCCTTTTCATCTTGAATTTGGGCATTTCTGAGCACTATACCTCCATTAGTCGCGGGGTCGTGGACAGCCGAGATGTGGTGTATTTTGTTGGACTCAACCTGGTATTCATGGCCGCGGCGCGCACCGCCCTTCAAAGCAGAAACTGGTGAGTAGAAAAGTACATGATCTTCTGACACTGGCCGGTATTTCTTTGTTGGTCATGGCTGCCATGGGCATAAGCCGGTTTGCCTTTTTGCGCTTTGATTTAACCGAAGATCAACGCTTCAGCTTAAATGAAAGCACCCTGTCCCTCATCGACCAAGTTGAGGACCCCATGCTGATCACCCTTTACTTGGACGGAGACTTTCCTTCTGGTTTTCAGCGACTTCGTGAAGAAACCCGACGAATGCTGGATGAATTCCGAGCGCGCAATGGGAACATCCAATATGTCTTTATCAATCCTTCGGAAAATCCTGACCCTCAAGCGCGCAGAGATACCTATCAGCAGTTAAAAAATGCTGGATTGAATGCCGTACAGATTGAAGTAGAGGAGGCTGATGGGGTTCGACAGCAGCAAGTATTTCCTGGGGCCATCGCCACATACAGAGAGCGCGAATGGAGTCTTTCGTTGCTTCTGGAGCAATTTGCCACCGCCCCAGAAGCACAGATCAATGCGTCCATTCAAAACCTAGAATACACCTTGGCTAGCGCGCTAAAAGGCCTTACAAGCACCCATAGGCCGACTTTGGCCATCCTTGAGGGCCATGGAGAACTCAATGCGATAGAAACTGCATCGTGGGAAATGTCGGCGGCAAAGGCTTATGACGTGGAACGCTTTAATTTGCGCGAATTCCCCTTGGACACGTTGCTTGGGCAACCCGATTTGAGCCTTCAAGTGCGCAGGCTTAATAGCTATGATTTAATTGTTTTAGCGAAGCCACGCGCCAGTTTCTCAGACCTTGACCGATGGTTAATTGACCAGTATTTAATGAACAATGGTCGCGCGATTGTGATGCTCGATGCGGTGTATGCTGAAATGGATTCTTTGAGTTACGCCCCAGAGTTTTTGGCCTATCCCATCTTAGATGCCCTTGGGCTTGGGGACCAGCTATTTTCTTATGGCGCGCGCGTCACCACCACATTATTACAAGACATGGTATGCGCAGGGGTAAATGACCGAAGGTCTGTGCGGCCATGGGTGTACTTTCCCCTCTTTTTACCTCAAACGGAACACCCCATTGCACGAAACCTAAATGCGGTTCGCATGGAATTTGCCACGACCCTTGATACTGTGCGTGCGCCGGGCGTAAAGAAGACGCCTCTCTTGATGAGTTCGCCCTATGCTCGACGTCAGGCTACCCCAGGCAGTGTGAGTTTAGCCACGTTATACGCTGAACCAAATCCCGCGGATTTTCGAGAGAAAAATCTCACCACCGCACTTTTGCTTGAAGGACCCTTGCCCTCCTTTTATGCCCACCGGATTTCGCCAAAAACCGATGTAGCTGCGCCCAAATCCGCTGCAAGTGATGCCAAATTGTTGGTGATTTCGGATGGTGATTTTATGAAGAACCAACGCAATGTCGTTCGCGCTGATTTGCCGCGTGGAGCGCCACTCCCCCTTGGATTTGACCAATTCACAGGACAGCAATTTGGGAATGCAGATTTCTTATTGAATGCCTTGGAGTACATGCTAGATGGCACGAGCTTAATCGCGGTCCGTGGACGTGATGTTACATTGCGTTTACTAGATAGCCCGCGCGCCAACAAAAACAGAGCCCTTTGGCAATGGGGCAATGCATTGGGGCCTATCCTCCTTACTTTTTTAGCAGGCTTCACCTACCGCCGTCTTCGCCGTCGTCACTTTACAAAACCCTCCCACGCCCTATGAAAATCCGTTGGACCCACATTGGAATAGCCCTTCTCCTCGGAGGCATGGCGTTCTTGCTTATTCGTGAAATCTGGAGTCAAAAGGGGATCGACCAAGGCCTCTACGACTTTGCCGTGGGGGACACCTCGGCCATCACCCGTATTGTCATCTGGGACAAAAGCCCTGACACGGTGGTGTTGACCCGAACTTCTGGCAGTCAGTGGTTGGTCAATGGCACCTACATAGCCCGGCATGACGCCATTGAGGTCATATTAGAAACCCTCTATCGTGTCCGCCTCCGCAACTTCCCTCAGGCCGCGGCGCAAAACACCATTCTGACCGGCATGGCCACCTATGGTAAGCGCGTCGAAGTTTATCAAGGGGACGAACAGGTAAAGGCCTTTACTGTGGGCACAGAAACCCCGGATATGCTCGGCACCTATATGCTTATGGAAGGGTATGAGACCCCCGTAGCGACCTATCTACCAGGATTTAATGGCTACCTATCCAGTCGCTTTTTTCTTCGCGAAGACCTCTGGCGCACACGTGAATTATGGCCTAGCCAAGACGAAATTGTCACGGTTTCTTTCCTATACCCCGATGCCGAGCATTTTGCTTTACGCAAGGAAGGGGTGGAATTTTCCCTCACGCGAGGCCAAGAAGAAGGCATACAGGGAGACCCCATGGCGTGCCAAGCCCTCATAAAAGGGATTCGCCAAGTGCAATATGAAGGCATGATTATCCCTAGTGACCTTGCTTGGGCAAAGCAGGACTCTATTGCTGCGTCAAAACCTGTCGCACAAATTGCCGTTCAGTATACGGATGGAAGCAGTGCCACCTTGAGCTTATACCCTGTCCCTGGCGGACCTGATATTTTGGATGAAAATGGTCAACCTCAGGAATTTGACCCAGATCGTTTTTATGGCATTTTAAGTGATGGACGCTTTGTTCTAGCCCAGCGCTATGGTCTTCAACATGTGTTGAAAAGTTTTGAGGCTTTCCTTCCCTAAATGCGCTGATTCTCCCGCAGGGAACAATTACTTTGCAGTATGAAGTTTATCGTATCAAGCGGCCAATTGCTGCGCGCCCTGCAAACTGTAAGCGGCGTCATCCAGACTAACAATACTCTGCCCATTTTGGACCATTTTTTGGTGCAACTTACCCCGGGGAAATTGACGATTACGGCTTCCGATCTGGAAACTACTATGACAACCACTTTGGCCGTGGATGCTTCAGAGAGTACGACTGCGGCTATCCCAGCGCGTATGTTGCTAGACACCGTCAAGAGTTTTCCAGAGCAGCCCCTCACCTTTAGCCTAAACCCTACGAGCCATTCACTTGAGGTAAGTAGTGATTTTGGTAAATACGCTTTGGCCTATGTGGACGCTGCCGAATATCCAAAAGCTGCTTCCCTTGATGGCGCTGACCGCGTGACACTTCCGGCGCATGTCCTTTCAACTGCCATTCATAAAACCTTATTTGCCGCAGGCAATGACGATTTGCGCCCCGTCATGAGTGGCGTATTTTTTCAGTTTACGGGCGATGGGCTCACCTTCGTTGCCACGGATGCACATAAATTGGTTCGTTACCGCCGTACAGACTTCAGTGCGCCGGCTACAGCAGAATTTATCCTTCCGAAAAAGCCACTCAACTTGCTCAAGGCCACCCTTGGCTCGGGCGACAATGAAGTTGAATTAGCGTATAATGAGCAAAATGCCCAATTCACCTATGATGGGGTAACCTTGGTGTGCCGCTTGATTGACGGCAAGTATCCCAATTTTGAAGCCGTCATCCCAAAGAACAACCCAAACCGTTTGGTAGTAGACCGCGGCGCATTCTTGAGTTCTGTGAAACGTGTATCCATCTTCTCCAATAAAACCACCCACCAAATTCGCCTCAAGGTGGCAGGGAATGAACTGCACATTTCTGCAGAAGATTTGGACTTTGCCAACAAGGCGCATGAACGCCTGGGCTGCAACTATGAAGGAACCGACATGGAAATTGGCTTCAATAGTCGTTTCATTGCCGAAATGTTAGGCAACCTTGAGTCCGACGAAGTAGCTTTGGAGCTTTCTGCACCCAACCGCGCAGGCATTCTTCTTCCCGAAGGGGGCTTAGACGCAGGGGAAGAAGTGCTGATGTTGGTCATGCCCGTGATGCTCAACGCATAAACTGCCAAACATGAACCTTCTAGTGCTCGGCGATGTGCATGGTTGCGTTCATACCCTGAAGGCTTTTGTCAAAATGCATTGGAACCGTCAAGATGAATTTCTCATTCTGGTTGGGGATATACTAAACAAAGGAAACCACAGTGGGAAAGCGATCAAATACCTCCGAAAACTGCAAAAGGAATTTCCTTATTCCGTCTTTATCCTTCGAGGAAACCATGAACAATTGGCGGTGGATGCCCACAAGGCTGCAGAACTCCCCGCTTATTTGGAAAAACTAAAGCGCAACCTTCTCAAGCACGGCATGTCTGCTAAGCGCGTTTTTCATTGGATGGAGCACCTACCCATTAAGTGGGAAAACCCTTACGTCCTAATTACCCATGCTGGGGTTGCCTTGCACGCACGTGATGCCTTCAATATTCATTCTTCGCGTGGGGTTCTCCATAACCGCTCTACCCTCAAAAATGTGGGCAAGCTGCAGGTTTATGGCCATGTGATCCAAGAAGGCGGCCAAGCACATTTTGATCCAGTAGCCCAAGCTTGGGGAATTGATACCGGCGCATGGCGCGGCGGCGGACTTACAGGTATTCGCATGCAGCGAACAGGAGAATTAATCGAAATTCTTCGCGAACCAACCCACGATGCCGACCTTTGACGTATCATCCTATCTATTTAAACGTATATCATTATGTCCAACGGTTCTTTTCTTATTCCAACTCCAATCAACGAGCCTATCCTTAGTTATGCCCCAGGCACTGCTGAGCGCAAGCATCTCGTAGCCGCCTATGAACGCATGTATAACGAAGTCGTTGACATCCCTCTTTACATTGATGGCAAAGAAATCCGAACCCAAGATTTGCGTGATTGCCGCCCTCCGCATGACCACCAACATGTCATTGGACATTACCACTATGGCAAGGCTCAACATGCAAAAGATGCCATCGACGCAGCGCTAAAAGCGCATGCCTCATGGTCTTCCATGCCGTGGAATGAGCGCGCAGCCATCTTCTTGCGTGCTGCGGATATGGTAGCGGGGCCATACCGCGCCATCATCAATGCAGCCACGATGCTTGCCCAGTCAAAAACAGCCTTTCAGGCTGAGATTGATGCGGCTTGCGAGTTTGCCGACTTTCTTCGTTTCAATGCGCACTTCATGGAAAAAATCTATGCAGAGCAGCCGATTAGCTCACCCGGTATTTGGAACCGAATGGAGCACCGCGCATTAGAAGGTTTTGTTGTCGCCATTACTCCGTTCAACTTTACGGCTATTGCCGGCAACCTCCCGGCTTCTGCTGCCCTCATGGGCAATGTGGTTGTATGGAAGCCTGCTGACACGCAGGCCTACTCGGCTTGGGTGGTGATGGAAATTTTCCGCAAAGCAGGTTTGCCGGATGGTGTGATCAACATGGTCTTTATGGATGGACCCGAATTTGGCGACATTGTCTTTAAGCACCCTGATTTTGCTGGCTTGCACTTTACGGGTTCAACGGCAGTCTTTAAACACCTATGGAAGGAAATTGGCACCAACATCGACCGCTACAAAGCCTATCCCCGCATTGTAGGTGAAACAGGTGGCAAAGATTTTGTCATAGCCCATCCTTCAGCTAATGCCAAAGAAGTAGCTACTGGCTTGACACGCGGCGCATTTGAATTCCAAGGTCAAAAATGTTCTGCTGCCTCACGCGCTTACATCCCAGAAAGCATGTGGCCTGACGTCAAAAAATATCTTTTGGCCGATATAGAAAGCTTTCGTATGGGAAGCCCCAGCGATCTTAAAAACTTCATCACTGCCGTCATTGACGAACGTGCTTTTGACAAGATTGCAGGCTTTATTGACCATGCAAAAAGCCAGTCTGACGCCGAGATTATTGCGGGAGGCACCTATGACAAGTCTGCAGGCTATTTCATCCAACCCACGGTTATCCTTACGAGCAATCCAAAGTTCCGGACCATGTGTGAAGAGATTTTTGGCCCCGTATTGACCGTGCATGTCTATCCGGATGCGGACTGGGCAAACACCCTCACGCTGGTCAATGAAACCTCTGAATATGCCTTGACTGGAGCTGTTTTTGCCACAGATCGCCATGCGGTGGATCAAGCAACCAAAGCCCTTGCCTTTGCTGCTGGTAATTTCTATATCAATGACAAACCTTCTGGGGCCGTTGTCGGGCAACAACCCTTTGGTGGCGCGCGTGGCTCGGGCACCAATGATAAAGCAGGCTCCGTGCTCAACCTTCTTCGTTGGACCTCTCCTCGCACAATCAAAGAAACCTTGGTTCCTCCAACGGATTACCGTTATCCTTTCATGGGCTAAGACGTAGAAACATCCGCACACAAAAAAGGCGGCCCCAGATAGGGCCGCCTTTTTCATTATTCTTCAACGTTACAACTATTACCGGACGTTTGCTGGAATGCGCACAACATACTTTGTCGTGTAGAATTCTCCTTCTACGATGTCTGACAAGGGGAAGCATTTGGCTTTCAATCCTTTCAACTCATCCTTCAGGTCACCGCCTTTTAAAGCGTATAAGGCGGCATTGGGGTTTTTTGACCAGCTTTTCCGGGTCCAAGCCATCAGGGTTTGGGCAGGCGCAACCGCACGCGTTACAACCACATCGAATGGGCCTGGGACTTGTTCGCCACGTGCATGTAAAGCTGTTACGTTTGACATGCCTAGCGCATCCACAATGGCTTGCACTACTTTGATTTTTTTTCCAATCGAATCCACCAGCGTAAAATGCACATGTGGAAAAGCAATCGCCAATGGGATTCCCGGGAAACCTCCACCCGTCCCAATATCCAGGATCCTGAGCCCCGGACGGTGGGGCATGATCCCCCCAAGACATAGAGAATGTATAATGTGTCGCTCCCAGATGCCCTCCATGTCTTTGCGTGAAATCACATTGATCTGTGCATTCCATTCTTCATACAACGCGGGCAACTGCGTCATCATGTGCCCCGCCTCAGGGGTCAAGAAGGGAAAGGCATTTGTCCAATTTGCGGGGGCCGTCATCGTTTCCAAAAAGTTAATGCGCGGCTGAGCAGTATGGCCCGGAGCCAAAATGGACTAAGCAAGCCAATGGCCCCCATACCTAATCGTTTTGACCAAGCCCAAGCATTGGCCATAAAGAGCAACTGCACGAGGATATAGAATCCGATGAGTGCTTGACATTGGGCAATATGGAATCCCACCGCTACAGGATACTGTTGGGTGGCACCTTCTGGGTCTTGGACCGCCATCAGGAGAAGCCCCCAATGCAAAACAGCCACTAAGACGGCAAGGTCTGCTAAGAACAACACCCAACCATGGCGCGTGAGCGAGAGACGCTCCCAAGATCGTCGGTGTGCGTTCATTTTACTATCATGTCGGAACAACCAAGGCCTTTCTAACATGGCGTCTGGATGAACCACAGGGATGACAGGCCCCAATTCCGCTAAGTCAGCAAGCAGAAACTCTGCCTCACCCCCATCAAGGTGCATATTGGTCACATAGCCTTTAATATCAAAAAACTTAGCGGTTTCAAAGGCAAAATTGACCGGAATCATCCCCGTAGGAATCCCTTTAGAGGGGGTAAGGAAGAAGGATATCGTTCGTGTTACTGCCCAGGCATTCTGCCCAAAAACATTCATCTTGGTTCCTAGCGTAGCGCTGTCAGCAACCTTGACAGGCGCGAATGTTGCCACGGTCTTGCCATGTCGAAAAGGCGCAGTCAATCGCTTTTGCCATTGCGTCATATCCTCGGGCAACGCACATGCAGTATCAACCCACATACTATAGCGTCCATGGGCTGCTTTCACTGCCAGCGTGAGCGCAAGCTTTCGGGTTCCCCAGAATCGTTCTGAAACGGGAATGGTGACCACCACCAAAAGGGGATATTGCCTTTTAAGTGATTCCAACACATTGGCTGTATCATCCTCACTTTGATTATCCACCGCAATGATTTCCATGGCGGGAAAAGCGGCATACGCTGCATGAATCCACCGCGTAAATCCCTCCGCATCATGTCTGCCGACGATCATCAAGGAACAATCTTCTACGAGCATGCCTTTGGCACTAACTTTTCGCCACGCCCACCAAGGGCCTAGCATTTGCAGCATAAACCCTAAAGCCAACAACAAAAGGCCCAAAGAAGCCCAAAAAAGGAAAACAAGTGAAGGAATCATTTCGCCACAAAAGTAGTCCAAAGGAAAGGCCTAATTTTGCTCAATGCGATTTGATGTTGTAGCGAAAGATCCCGGTAGTTCTGCCCGTGCCGGACTCCTAAAAACCGACCACGGCGATGTGCCTACCCCCATCTTTATGCCTGTGGGAACATTAGGCACCGTAAAGGGCGTTCATCCTACGGAACTCAAGGACGATATCAAGGCGCATATTGTGCTGGGCAATACCTATCACTTGTATTTACGCCCTGGAATCAATGTGTTAGAAAAAGCTGGAGGTTTACACGGCTTTACCACCTATGATGGCCCCATGCTCACGGACAGCGGGGGCTTCCAAGTCCATAGTCTTCAAGCCATTCGTAAAATCTCCGAAGAAGGAGTGAATTTCCAATCACATATTGATGGTAGCAGGCACCTTTTCACGCCAGAGTCCGTCATGGAGGTTCAGCGTAAGATTGGGGCAGACATTGTGATGGCTTTTGATGAATGTACCGACTACCCCTGCGCAAAACCCTACGCCCGAGAGGCTATGGATAGAACGCATCGTTGGCTTGACCGATGTATTACGCGCTGGGAGGAGACAGAACCGCTATATGGCTATCATCAAGCCCTCTTCCCCATTGTTCAAGGCAGTACATACCCTGATTTACGCGCAGAATCTGCAGCCTATATTGCCTCAAAGAATACCTGGGGAAACGCCATTGGCGGGCTAAGTGTTGGCGAACCCGCAGAAGAAATGTATGCCATGGCGGATCAAGTTTGCCGCATTCTTCCGCAGGACAAGCCGCGATACCTGATGGGCGTCGGAACTCCAGCCAATATTTTGGAAAACATCGCGTTAGGCGTAGATATGTTTGATTGTGTCATGCCCACCCGCAACGCCCGCAATGGCCAGATATTTACACAAGAAGGCATCATCAACCTGCGCAACGCAAAATGGGCGGAGGACTTTAGCCCCCTAGACCCTTACGGGGATGCCTCTGTAGACCAACGCTACAGCAAAGCTTACATGCGCCATCTCTTCATCGCAGATGAAAACCTTGGCAAGCAGATCGCCAGCATCCACAATTTGCGCTTCTACCTTTGGCTCGTTGAACAAGCCCGTGCCCATATCCAGGCAGGTGATTTTGCCTCATGGAAGAATGCCATGGTCCCCAAACTCCAACATCGCTTGTAAGCAGTTGCCATGAACCGTCTGGACCGTTATATATTTTTCAAATTTTTGGGGAATTATGCCCTTTTCATGAGCTTGGTCATGCTCATTGCGGTCGTTTTTGATATCAGCCAAAAATTGGACAATTTCATCAACCAAGGCGCCAGTGTCCATGCCATTTTTGCAGACTACTATATCAATTTTATTGCCTTTTATGGCACCACTTTTAGTGGCCTCATTGTCTTCCTGTCGACGATTTTCTTCACTGCGCGAATGGCAGATCAAACAGAAATTATCGCAGCCCTCACCGGCGGCATTTCCTTCCCACGCCTGCTGCGCCCTTATTTTTTTGGTGCGCTCGTCGTCTTTTTGTTCAGTGCACTCTTAAGCCATTTCATTATTCCGCAGACCAATATTCGGCGCATTCACTTTGAAGACACCTATGTTCAGGATGTCACGCCCTCTAGACCCATTAATATTCACCGACAAGTTTTGCCGGGACATTTTGTCTATGTCGAAACCTGGAGTCCTGAGCGATTAGGCGGATATCATTTCACGTACGAGGTTTTTGATCAAGACAAAATGCGCGAAAAACTGCAATGCGACTTTATTCGCTTTGATACAGCGCGACAAAAATGGCAACTTGACAATTGGGTGCTCAGAAAATGGAATGAAAAAGGTCATCAAATCCTGACTCGGGGTCGTCGTCTGGACAGCGCTTTTACCTTTGGGCCCAGTACCATTGCGCCAGATTTGCGCAGCACGGCAACTATGACTTCACCTGTGCTCTGGCGATTTTTAAAACAGGAGCGACTGAGTGGTTCAGAAGCGGTTACGTATCACGAAATGGAATGGCACCGACGCAGCGCCTATCCATTCTCCACCTTCATTCTTGTATTGATTGCAGTGGCGCTCGCATCCGAAAAACGACGGGGGGGCATTGGCGCACAAATTGCCCTAGGATTGCTTTTAGCGGTATCCTACATCTTTGTCATGCAGCTCAGCAACATTTTTGTTTCGTCCCCTTCCATTGGCCCATGGTTGGCTGTTTGGCTCCCCAATGTATTGTTTGCGGCGTTGGGCGGCTTCCTCTACCTTCGGGCGGCTAAATAACCGCCGATGTCACTGCTCAGGCCTACCGACGATTCCCCCTTATGGATGCATTATGTATGGATGCATTTTATTGTCTTGATATGGGGGTTTACTGGCGCGCTTGGACGCTTGATCCATGTAGATGCCCTTCCCTTGGTATGGTACCGAATTTTGCTAGCCGCCGCTTTTATGGCCCTCTACGCCTTTGGCTCAGGTAAACGCATACGCCTCCCACCAAAAGAATTGCTTTGGCCTTTGGTCATGAATGCTGCCATCATTGTCGTGCATTGGATCACGTTCTATCACGCGATAAAGCTTTCGAATGTTTCTTTAACCCTAGCTTGTCTGAGTACAGGCCCATTCTTCACGAGTCTTTTAGAACCCCTCTTTTTCAAGCGGAGAATTCTACCAGCCGAACTAATTCTTGGGGGGGGCGTTGTCGCGGGTATGGCCCTTCTTTTTGGCTCGGTCCAAGGCCACCAAACCGCCATACTGGTAGGCTTGACGAGTTCCATTTTGAGCGCCCTCTTCTCCGTTATGAATGGCCGCATCGTCAAACGCATGGCCCCTATGGACATTTCTTTTTGGGAGATGTCCTTGGGCGTCCTTATGCTGAGCCTATACCTATGGGGCATGGGCGACTTAGGCGCAAGTATTTCGGCCCCCTCGGGAAGTGATTGGGGTTATTTAATCCTGCTGGCCACCTTTTGTACCGCCTTTGCGTTTGTCCAATCCGTCCGCATCATGCGCTATCTATCGCCTTTTACCGTGATGTTGACCATTGCTATGGAACCTGTGTATGGTATCCTGATTGCCTTGTTTTTATTTGGTGCTTCCGAAGCCATGACCCCTGGATTTTATCTAGGCGTCGCTACCATTTTGGCTATGCTCCTAGGAGATGCCTATATGAAAAGAAGAAAGCGCCGAAAGGCTATCTAAGTTTTCCACATGCACCGGGTCATGCCCCGGGGATTGCGTAAGTTTGAACCCTTGCCCCTAAATTATGGATTACCTTGATTTTGAAGCCCCGATAAGGGAAATTGACGAGCAAATCGCCAAAGCCAAAGCGCTTCAAGCGGAAAGTGGTGTGGACATGCAAGAGAGTTTAGCTGAGCTAGAAGCCAAATTAGCAGAAGCACAAGCCGAACTCCAGACCT
>LICG01000012.1 GCA_001438205.1 Cryomorphaceae bacterium BACL7 MAG-120322-bin74 | reverse complement strand
TGTATTCCCCCCGTAATTCGAAAACAATGAAAAGGATAATTTTTGATTTTTGGGGTAATGAAGACAAGTCGATTCAATGAGGGCAGATCAACGAAAAGATGTGGAAGAAATATACACGCATCACGCAAGAGGAAATCAAAGAAATTGAGCTAAAACTCGAAAACCTCCCTTCAAAAAAATCGAACCTTGCAGTTTTGGATGAAAAAATTCTTTCATTGCTCGAAAACCCGCGTCAATTCTGGGAATCTATAAATACTAAGCAAAAGCGAAGGTTGCAGGATGTATTATTTCCCGATGGATTACACTACTCTCCGAAAACTACAGAATATCGAACCTCGAACATCCACCTGCTTTTAGAGATAACTGGCTGTTTCATAGATACTTGGACTTCTGAGAAAAACAAAACCCGAAGACAAAATGTCTTCGGGTCTCGGGTAGTAGCGGGGGCAGGACTCGAACCTACGACCTTCGGGTTATGAGCCCGACGAGCTACCAACTGCTCCACCCCGCGATGTGGACGGCAAAACTACAAAAACTTTCTCAATTGAGGTCTTCAGCGAATAGGAAATGTGTAACGGGCTGATTCGTTGAATGATTCCGGGATACATTTTTAAAGCAGACCGGAAAAACGCGACCTTTGCACCATGGAAAAAGCGCATAAATCTGGCTTTGTTAACCTCATTGGGCATCCCAATGTAGGTAAGTCCACCCTTACCAATGCTTTGGTTGGGGAGCGCCTTAATATCATTACGCCAAAGGCACAGACGACACGCCATAGAATTTTTGGCATCCTCAATGGGGAAACACCGGACTTTGACTACCAATTGGTTTTTAGCGACACACCTGGCGTTCTAGATCCTGCCTATGCGTTGCAAGAAACCATGTTGTCGGCGGTTAAGTCTGCATTTGAGGATGCTGACATCTTCCTCTATGTAGTAGAATTAGGCGAGGGCCCCTTAAAGAATGAACATTTATTCAAAGGATTGCAAGAGGCGGATAAGCCTGTTCTAGTTCTGCTCAATAAGGTGGACTTGCACGACCAACAAAAGTTGGAACGTGAAACGGTCCTTTGGAGCACTTGGATGCCCAAGGCGGAAATAATCCCCATTTCGGCTTTGACCAAGTTCAATTTGGATTATGTCATGCAGCGCCTTTTGCAGTTACTGCCTGAATGCCCCCCCTATTTTGAAAAGGGACAATTAACGGACCGCTCAGAACGCTTTGTAACGTCGGAGATTATCCGCGAACAAATTTTGCTGAACTACAGCAAAGAGATTCCCTATTCTGTCGAGGTAGGGATTGATACCTTTGTCGAAGAAGAAAAGATTATCAAAATCCGTGCACTATTGTATGTGGCGCGCGATTCGCAAAAAGGCATTCTAATTGGGCACAAGGGCGCCGCGCTGAAACGCGTGGGAACTGGTGCGAGGAAGCGCCTCCAAGACTTTTTTCAAAAACACGTTCACATCGAATTGTATGTGAAGGTGCAAGCAGACTGGCGGAATGACCGCAGCAAACTCAAACGCTTCGGATACGAATGAAATCCCTTGTAGCTATCGTAGGTCGCCCTAATGTGGGCAAGTCCACCTTTTTTAATCGATTGGTCCAACGCCGTGATGCCATTGTAGATGCCATTGCAGGCGTAACACGTGACCGTCACTATGGCCATACCGAGTGGATTGGAAAACGCTTTAACATTGTCGATACAGGCGGTTATGTTGAAGGGACGGACGACATTTTTGAAGGTCAAATCCGCAAACAGGTAGAAGCTGCCTTGGTTGAATGCGATGCAATTCTGTTTTTGGTGGATGTAGAGGATGGCATTACCCACGACGATAAAGAAATTGCGGCAATGCTCCGCAAGCAAGAAAAGCCCGTGGTCTTGGTGGCCAATAAAGTAGACAACCACCAACGTGCAGGGGTTGCTGCAGAATTCTATTCATTAGGATTAGGTGAGCCTATCTGCATGTCCAGCATCAATGGTGCGGGAACAGGCGAAGTACTTGATGTCCTAGTGGGACACCTACCCGTCATTGAAGAAGGGGATACAACCGATGATCCTTGGGAAGGCCTTCCGCGCTTGGCTATCGTGGGACGTCCAAACGTAGGTAAGTCCTCATTGACCAATGCGCTTTTTGACGAAGAAAAGTCCATTGTGACGGACATTGCAGGTACCACGCGTGATACGGTCAATGCCCATTTCAACAAATTTGGTATGGAGTTTTTGTTGCTGGATACGGCAGGGTTGCGTAAGAAAGGCCGGGTCAATGAAGACCTTGAGTTTTACAGCAATATGCGTAGTATCCGGACCATTGAAGATTCCGATGTTTGCATCTTGGTCATTGATGCCGCCCAGGGATTTCAAGCGCAAGATTTGGCCATCCTCAATGTCATTGAGAAAAACAATAAAGGCCTCGTGATTTTAGTCAATAAATGGGATTTGGTCGAAAAGGACCACAAGTCCATGGATGAATATAAGAAGCTCATTCTAGAGCGTACCAAGCCTTTTGTGGACATCCCTGTGATATTTACTTCGGCCATCACCAAGCAGCGCGTGCTCAAAGGAATTGAAGAGGCCATGGAAGTGTATAAACGCCGCAAGGCCCGCATCACCACCTCAAAGTTGAACGATGAGATGTTGCCGATCGTCAAGCATATGCCGCCGCCGATTTATAAGGGAAAAGAAGTCAAGATTAAGTACGTGACGCAACTTCCTACGCACTATCCGCAGTTTGTCTATTTCTGCAATCTGCCCCAGTATGTGAAAGAATCCTACTATCGTTATGTCGAAAATCAGATGCGTAAGCAATATGACTTTTCGGGCGTGCCGATTGTGGTGTACTTCCGTAAAAAGTAAACGCGTTTTTTAGGCAGTAGCCTTTCTGAAGGCAGCCTCCAGATTTTCGCCGCCCTTTGCAGTGAAGACCTCAATGGCTTCTTGTCGGACAATTTTGCCCTGTTTGATAAAGACCACTCGGTCACACAGCGCCTCTACCTCCTGCATAATATGGGTGGAGAGCAGCACGGTTTTGTTGGCCCCCACACGTCGAATGAGTTTGCGAATTTCAACTAGTTGATTGGGGTCAAGTCCTGTGGTGGGCTCATCCAGAATTAGAACCTCGGGATCGTGCACCAAGGCCGCCGCAAGACCAACGCGCTGGCGATAGCCCTTTGATAACTGTTTGATCTGCTTATGGCGCTCAGGGGTCAGGCCCACCTCTTCAATACAGGTTTCAACCGCTTCATTCGTTGCGCCATAAATACGGGCCACAAAGCGCAAGAATTCTGTCACATACATATCCATGTACAAGGGGTTGTGTTCGGGCAAATAGCCCACCTTTCGGCGCACTTCAAAGGAGTCTTTAGCGCAGTCTAATGCGCATACTTCCGCTTCTCCAGAAGTGGCAGGAAGGTAGCCCGTTAAAATTTTCATCAAGGTGCTTTTCCCAGCACCATTAGGCCCCAGTAAGCCCACGATCTGCCCTTTGGGCAAGTCTAAGGTTACGGCATCCAATGCCTTTTGCGCACCGTATACTTTGGTAAGTTCTTGCGTCCGTATAGCCATTTTTAGCGTTTGCTAAAGAGAATGATCCACGTCGCCCAGCCGCCAGCAGCTTGAATGGTTGCACGGGTACGTGCTTGGTAGGTATAGCATTCTACATACACCGGGTCAGAAAAACTCCCTTTGTTCTTACTCAACAATAAAACGCGTTCATCCCTGAGTGGATGATAATCTTTCAATAGGTCATAGATGACCGTAATAGGGCCAAAGAACACCCCGCCAAAGAAATTGTGCCATTGACGACCACGCAGCCGGACATCCCGATAGGCACGAAGGCAAATATCTACGTCATCTAGGCGTGTGGGATCCTCCAAACCAACAAAGGCCAGTTCTTTTGCTGGGATGCGGAATCGCCTTCCATCTTGCACAAAAAGCACATGACTTTTTTGAACTTTGCATACAGAGCCCTCAAAGGAGTGGCCATTTTGAAGGACAATCAGGTCTTTTGCCTGCAGCACAGCAGGGAGAAGGAAGAGAAATAGAAGAAACTTTTTCATAAGAATAATGCTCCACCGAAAGTAAGGCAGATATCTTTGGAATGAAATGACAGGACGCGTAATTAAATCCACCGGGAGTTGGTACAAAGTCGAGCTTCAAGATGGAGCCCTCGTTGACGCACGTTTGCGTGGAGCCATGCGCTTGCAGGGGTCCAAGGCAACCAACCCCGTGGCGGTGGGTGACTTTGTAGACCTAGAGCCAGAATCGGAGGGGCGCTATGCCATTTCGATGGTACAGCCCAGGAAGAACCATATGGTGCGTCGTTCCGTGAATTTGTCTAAAAAGACCCAAGTGATTGCCGCCAATATTGACCAAGCGGTCCTTGTGTGTACGATAGCAGCCCCTAAAACACTCTATGGTTTTATGGACCGGTTCTTGGCGACGGCAGAGGCCTATGGCGTCCCGTCTTTATTACTTTTTAATAAAATCGACGCTTATGGCGAGGCGGAATTGGAAGAATTAAACTATCGAGAGCTTGCTTATAGCAAGGCAGGATACCAAAGTCTGCGGGTTTCTGCGATCACCGGAGAAGGTTTGGAAGAATTAAAGGCCGCATTACAAGACCAGGTCACGTTGTTTTCTGGTCATTCAGGTGTAGGAAAGAGCACGTTAGCCAATGCCCTTCAGCCGGGTTTAGACCTTAAAACAGGCGTTATTTCTGCGGCGCACGGCCAAGGTCAGCATACCACCACCTTTGCCGAGATGCACCCGCTCCATTTTGGGGGCTATCTCATTGACACACCTGGCATTCGTGGCTTTGGGCTTGTGGACATGGAACGGGACCAGATCGGCCATTATTTCCCTGAAATTTTTGCCCTCAGCGATGCGTGCCGTTTTAACAATTGCACCCATGAGGATGAGCCCAATTGCGCTGTTCGTTCTGCCTATGATGCCCATCAGATAGCCCCGACCCGCTATGAAAATTACTTGTCCATGTTACACGGAGACGAAGGGGAAGATCCTTACCGTCATGGAGAAGGTAAAGGGAGTCAGGCATGAGAGTGGTCGTCCAGAAAGTGCTTTCTGCCTCGGTGACGATTGGGGGCCAAGTACATGCAAGAATTGACGAGGGCCTTATGGTCCTTGCTGGATGGGAAGCCATCGACACCGCCGAAGACAATCAGTGGATGGCGCAGAAGATCAGTAAAATTCGTCTTTTTGAAGACCATGAAGGCGTCATGAACCGTTCCATCATGGAAGCCGGTGGGCAAATTTTGGTAGTCTCGCAATTCACCTTGCACGCATCCACCAAAAAAGGCAATCGCCCGAGCTACTTTAAAGCAGCACACCCTCGTATTTCGCAACCGCTCTACGAAGACTTTTTGGACCAGTTGTGGAATGCATCCAACCTGCCCGTAAAGTCAGGCGTTTTTGGCGCTGATATGCAAGTAGCGCTGATCAATAACGGGCCCGTCACCGTCACTATGGACTCACAAAACAAAGAATAATGGAAGCCCCTATCAAAGACCTTCAAGCACAAGTTGACCAGTGGATCACAGATTTTGGTGTTCGCTATTTTAATGAACTCACCAATATGGCGCAACTCACCGAAGAGGTGGGTGAGGTAGCAAGGATCATTGCGCGCCGCTATGGGGAGCAATCTGAAAAACCCAGTGATGCTGCAAAAGATTTGGGCGAAGAATTGGCCGATGTTCTTTTTGTCACCTTGTGCTTGGCCAACCAGACTGGCACCGATCTTCAAGCGTCCTTTGACCGCCGGATGGTGGACAAAGGAAACCGAGACCAATCCCGGCATGCCAACAACCCCAAATTGAAGTAGCCCTGCATGCGCATCCTTCGCAAGGACCCCTTTTGTACCTTTGCCCACACAATCTTTTAGACATGCGTCCAGACTTATTTGAACACCCCGATTACTACGGGTTAGATGAATTGCTTAGCGAGGAGCACAAGCTCGTCCGCGATGCCACCCGTGAATGGGTAAAACGCGATGTGAGCCCCATCATTGAAGACTATGCTCAAAAGGCGGAATTTCCGCAACAAATCGTCAAAGGATTGGCAGAGATTGGTGCTTTTGGTCCTTATATCCCCGTTGAATATGGCGGTGCAGGTCTAGATCAAATGAGCTACGGACTGATGATGCAGGAGATTGAGCGCGGTGATAGCGGCGTACGATCTACGTGTTCAGTGCAATCATCCTTGGTCATGTATCCTATCTACGCCTATGGCAATGAGGCACAGCGAAACAAATACCTACCCAAGCTTGCAAGTGGCGAGTGGTTGGGCAGCTTTGGCTTGACCGAACCCAATTTTGGTTCAAATCCAGGAGGAATGGTCACCAGCTTTAAGGATATGGGTGACCACTACCTATTGAATGGAGCAAAAATGTGGATTTCAAATGCGCCCTTCTGTGATGTGGCCGTCGTTTGGGCAAAAAATGAAGAAGGTCGTATCCACGGTTTGTTGGTTGAGCGCGGCATGGAAGGATTTACTACGCCAGAAACACACAACAAATGGTCATTGCGTGCGTCTTCTACAGGCGAATTGGTTTTTGACAATGTCAAGGTTCCCAAGGAAAACCTTTTACCCAATAAGTCGGGCTTGGGCGCGCCACTTGGCTGCCTAGATTCTGCACGCTATGGGATTGCCTGGGGAGCGCTTGGCGCTGCGATGGATTGCTATGACACGGCCCTTCGGTATTCAAAGGAGCGCATTCAATTTGACCGTCCTATTGGCGGATTCCAATTGCAGCAAAAGAAATTGGCTGAGATGATCACAGAAATCACCAAAGCACAATGGTTGACCTACCGTTTGGGTCAACTCAAAAATGAGGGCCGAGCCACCACTGCACAGATCTCTATGGCAAAACGCAATAACGTTGACATGGCCTTGACCATAGCGCGTGATGCGCGTCAAATGTTGGGTGGTATGGGCATCACGGGCGATTATCCCATTATGCGCCATATGATGAACTTAGAATCCGTGGTGACCTATGAAGGCACCCATGATATTCATTTGCTTATCACGGGTATGGACGTTACCGGTATTTCTGCGTTTAAATAAGTGAACGCCTAGAAAAGACAAGGCTATAAGCGTCTAAGAGAAAAAGGGTTTAAGCGTTTAAGGGTAGAAGTGACGACGCACAGAAGCGTCTTTTCCCTTCAACTCTTTAATCCCACCAACCTAATACAAAAAAGTATCAAAGGGGAAGCGCACGGCGTGCAACGTGGCCACGGCGCGGTAGATAGATTCACGTAGACTATCAAAGTTGCCTTTCTGTGTTGCAGAGATAAAGACGCATTGTCCGCCAAGCTCTTTAATCCAGCGATTTTGAAAGTCTTCGATGCGCGGCAGATACCCATCCGCATCTTTTTCTGGCATCCAAGCATCCACCTTGTTAAAGATGACCAAGATGGGCTTTTCGTGCGCTTTGATTTCCGTTAGGATCTGATCAACCGAAGCCATATGGTCCTCATAGGATTCATGCGCAATATCCACAACATGAAAAAGGATATCCGCTTCTCGGACCTCATCCAATGTCGACTTGAAGGACTCGATCAATTGAGTAGGTAGTTTTCGGATGAAGCCAACCGTATCCGTTAAGAGAAAGGGCAAATTGCCAATCACGATTTTGCGTACCGTCGTGTCAAGGGTCGCAAAGAGCTTGTTTTCGGCTAATACCTCCGTCTTTCCCAGGGCATTCATTAGGGTAGACTTGCCTACGTTGGTATATCCCACCAGGGACGCGCGAATCAAGTTGCCGCGGTTTCCCCGTTGGGTGGCCATTTGTCGGTCAATCTTTCCTAGCTTTTGCTGAAGAAGGGTAATTTTTTGTTTGATGATTCGGCGGTCCGTCTCGATCTGCGTTTCACCCGGACCACGCATGCCAATTCCCCCCTTTTGACGCTCTAAGTGCGTCCACATTTTGGTAAGACGCGGAAGGAGGTACTCATATTGGGCTAGTTCAACCTGGGTGCGGGCATAAGAGGTTTGCGCACGTGCTGCAAAAATGTCCAAAATCAAGTTGGTGCGGTCCATCACCTTAATCTCGAGCATACGCTCAATATTTTTTAATTGGGAAGGGGACAGCTCATCATCAAAAATGGCAAGGTCTATTTTGTTCTCGTCCACATATTCTTTGATCTCCTCCATCTTGCCGCTGCCCAAGAAGGTACTGGAATCGGGTCGATCTAGTTTTTGCGTGAAGACCTCAAGGGTTTCAGCCCCTGCAGTAAAGGCCAAGAAGCGAAGTTCTTCAAGGTATTCTTCACTTTTGGCTTCGGGTTGAGCACGCGTGATAGCGCCAATAAGGATGCAGCGTTCCGGCTCTGTAGACCGGGCAGAAGTACGTTCAAGCATAGAACGTACTTAGAACAAACGATCCCATGGAATCCGACTTGCAATCAGCAAGAAGGCCAAACCGAAATAGCGCAAAATGGCTTTGTCTTTGGCAGCATCATCTGCGGCCTTCTTGAATCTGCTATGGCCAATCGTCAAGAGCACAATGCCTAAAATGTTGACGGTGAGATGCTCAACAGCAAACCAACGCAAGTCGGCATCTTTCATGACTTCTGCGGTATTGGAGGTCAATAGTGAAAACCAAGGCCCAACAAAATAAAGTCCTAGGCCCAACAGCAGCTGCGTATGGCCTGTTATCAAGGCGAATGTGCTCAAGAATTTACGGGCACTTGCACTGGGGGTTTTGCCTGAAATACGGCTATAAAGCGTCAAAAAAAGCAATCCCACGGTAGCGAGCAAAAAGAAATATGCCAGCAGTCGGTGGGTGTGGAGCAGTCCTGTGTACACGATAATTACGTTTAGTCCGAAGCCAAAGGTACTTCAATAAAAAATCGTCACCACCTTTGCTGTTGTTAAAGCAAACGTCATGGCGAAGAAAAATGCTCCGATTCGGAAGCGCGACATATTGGATTACCACGAAGGACCACGTCCTGGAAAGATTGAAGTCATTCCAACCAAGCCTTCAAATTCTCAACGCGACTTAAGTATTGCCTATTCTCCAGGTGTAGCAGAGCCCTGCTTAGAAATTGCGGCCAATCCCTCTGACGCCTATAGATATACCGCAAAGGGAAATCTGGTAGCCGTCATTTCCAATGGCACAGCCGTTTTAGGATTGGGTGATATTGGCGCGTTAGCATCAAAGCCTGTGATGGAAGGGAAAGGGGTGCTATTCAAAATCTTCGCAGATATTGATGTGTTTGACTTAGAATTGGACACCAAGGATCCAGAAAAATTCATTGAGACCGTAAAAATTCTGGCCCCCACCTTTGGAGGCATTAATTTGGAGGACATCAGTGCGCCAGAATGTTTTGAAATTGAGCGACGTTTGCGCGAGGAGCTGGATATCCCGGTCATGCACGATGATCAACATGGCACGGCCATCATTACAGGGGCTGCGCTTTTAAACGCATTAGAAATAGTCCAAAAGGACATCAAGCAAGTCAAGGTGGTCTTTAACGGCGCCGGCGCTAGTGCCATTTCTTGTGCTACGCTCTATTTAGTCTTGGGCGTTGACCCTAAGAATCTCATCATGTGTGATTCTAAAGGGGTCATACATTCAGGTCGGACCGGTTTAACCCATGAAAAACTAGGTTTTGCACGCGACACCCCACTGCGTGAACTTTCGGAAGCGATGGATGGCGCTGACGTATTTGTAGGCCTATCCAAAGGCAACATTTTGACGCCTGACATGATCAAAACTATGGCAAAGGACCCGATTGTCTTTGCGTTGGCCAATCCTGATCCTGAAATTCAATACGATATAGCTAAGTCGACCCGTGATGATTTGATCATGGCCACCGGTCGAAGTGACAATCCCAACCAGGTCAACAATGTTTTAGGATTTCCCTACATCTTTCGCGGAGCCCTAGATGTTCGGGCTACCCGCATCAATGAAGCCATGAAGTTGGCGGCGGTCCGTGCTATTGCAGATCTGGCCAAGGAGCCTGTTCCTGAGATTGTCAATCTGGCATATGGCAGTAGGAATATGACGTTCGGTCAGGATTACATCATTCCAAAGCCATTTGATCCGCGTTTGATTTATAAGGTTTCTTCCGCCGTGGCTCGTGCCGCAATGGAATCCGGCGTGGCACAAACCTCCATTGCCAATTGGGATGCCTATGAAGAAGAATTGCGAAGCCGATTGGGTCGAGATGATAAATTCATCCGTTTGGTCATGGAAAAAGCTAAGACCCATCCCAAAAAGGTGGTCTTTAATGAGGCAGACAATTACCGTGTACTGAAGGCAGCTCAGATTGTGCTTGAAGAAGGAATTGCGGAGCCTATTCTTTTGGGAGATGCCAGCCGTATTCAAGCGTTGAATGAAGCGTATGCCCTGGGGTTAGAAGAGGTGCAAGTCATTGATGTAAAGTCCCTTCATGTTCCTCAAATCGAAGCATATGCAGATGCATATTACAAGGTTCGTCAACGCAAAGGCGTAGGCTTTGACGAGGCGCGCCGCAACATGCGGAACCGAGATTATTATGGTCCGATGATGGTTCTTATGGGGGATGCCGACGCCTATATCACAGGGTCGATGGTAAAGTATCCACGTGCTGTTAAACCCGTATTAGAAATTCTGGGTCCAAAAGACCCTAGCCGAACTGTTGCAGGCGTCTATGTGATGTTGACCAAACGCGGTCCACGTTTCTTTGCAGATACCACGATGAACCAAGATCCTTCTGCTGAACGTGTGGCGCAGATCGCATGCGAAGCAGCGGCCATGGTGCGTAAAATGAATATAGAACCACGTGTGGCCTTGTTGAGTTACTCCAATTTTGGCTCTTCAGTAGATGGCAAGACACCCCGTAAAATGCGTGAGGCATTGCGCATTATTCGTGAGCGTGAACCAGGGCTGATTGCAGACGGTGAAATGCAGGCAAATTTTGCCGTAGACAATACACTGCTGCAGGAACAGTTCCCCTTTAGTGACTTGGTCGGAAAAGAGCCGAATATTTTTGTTTTCCCTGGCTTGAGCTCAGCCAATATCTCTTACAAGCTTTTGCAGTCAATGGGCAGCATGGAAGCGGTGGGCCCTTTGCTCATTGGATTGAGCTATCCTGCGCATGTATTGCAGTTGGGTTCTAGCGTCCGCGAGATTGTCAATGCGGCAGCGATGGCGGTGATTGATGCGCAGTCGCGGGAGGCAATTGACTAAATCCAAGGGCAGCCAGTAGGGCAAGTCCAACACATAGCCACCAGAGAGAAGGAAATCCTTCTGTGGCAATCATGTGCATCCCGATGATGGGCGCGAGTATATGACCGAAGGCATAGGTGGCAGCATACATGCCCAAATAGCGTCCTCTTGAGGTGTCACCCGCACGCAGGGTGATCCATGAGATCATAAAAGGCATAGCTAGGATTTCGCCTATACTTAGGATTCCCATTGAAAGGAAGAGAAAGGGAACACCCTCTAAAAGGTTCAGGCTGGCAAAGGAGATAGCGAGGGTGATACAGCCCAAAGCGATGGCATAGCGTGGCTTGATTTTATGCTCAGCCCAATTGACAAAGACCATTTCACAACCCACAACTAAAACACCATTGGCGCCCAACAACAGGCCAATCATTTCTTCGGAAAGGGCATACTTAGATCGGTAATACAAGGGGAGTGTGGCGACAAGTTGAAAGAATACGACGGCAAAAAGCAGAACAAGGCCAGAAAAGGCAAGGGCACTTTTGTCTTTAAAGGGAGAGCGTCCCTTAGGTTTTTGAGCGCGTGGTGTGCGTGGCTGACGCTTTCTAAAATACGCGGTGAACAGAATGCCTGCACCAAAACACGTCAAGGCATCTGCCCAAAAAAGTCCTTGATAGTTTAAAGCTGCGATCAAACCTGCGGCAGCTGGACCTAGAGAGAAGCCAAGGTTAATGGCCATGCGGTTCAATGAAAAAGCCTTGGTAACATTTTCGGGTTTTGCATACTCAAAAACAGCCGCAGCATTTGCAGGTCGCACCATATCTGCTACAGCGGTCAAGAAAAACAAACCGGCACAGAGGAGCCAAAAGCTCGAAACAAATGACAGCCCCAAAAACAAAAGGCTTCCGCCAAATAGGGCAAAACTTTGCACTTTGTAGCTGCCAATACGGTCCGTCCAGTACCCTCCATTGAATGCCCCGAGCATGGAGCCGGCGCCAAAGCAGGCCATCACATAGCCCGTGTCTTCTAATGTGAAGCCTAATCCCTCTATTAAGTATAGGCTCAAAAAGGGGAGGACCATCGTGCCTGCCCGGTTGATCAGCATCACCGTGGCAAGTACCCAGGCTTCTGGCGATAGACCCGTAAAGGCGGCCTTATACCCGCGCATAGCGGCATGGATAGGATTTTGAATCGGCATGAAGGCCCAAAGGTACCGCCGAATAGGGGCATGGGATTTGCTATCTTCACCTCAATGAAGCGCTTTCTATTTCTTTTGCTTGTAGGTGGGTCGTTAACAACAATGGCGCAGCAAGAACCCCATTTTTTACAAGGATTTGGCTATGATTATTCTATTGGCGTTCCGCGGAATAATTCAGGACAACTTTTTATGGGCAATGGTGCATCCTATGTGTTGCGTTATATCAAGCCTGTCAATGAAAATTTGAGCTATGGCGTGGGCCTTCCCATCGGGGCAAGCCTAGTGCAGTCTTTGGTTTCCGGAGCGGCGGCCATTGGGGCAAACTATGCGATTAGTGCTGACCTCCATGCCGGGATGGGCGCAACAGAATTAAGCAACAACCTTGTTGGGGGCTTTTTCGGTCTAGGCTTTGGCAGTTATGATGTCTATTACGTGGACTTATACGGAACGACTAGAGATGCACACTATGGCCCCTATGTACATGCAGGGCTGCGCATCCCTTATTATGGTCAAAATATCACCCTAGCGGTGGCCAATTGGCGTGGAATGAACGCCCAGAACGGGCGCAGCCAAGTGTTTGCCATTAAGTTGATCTACGAGTTTTTATAAGGCTTTCGTTTGACGTTGCCCTAGCCTTGTAGCAAGCGCTTCACCATATCCGCTACCACTTTTCCTTCTGCTTTTCCTGCCATAGCTTTGCTGCAGACACCCATGGCTTTACCAAAGTCAGCGGGGCCTGATGCGCCAATCTGAGTTAAGAGGGGTCTTAGGGCTGCTTCTAAATCATCCCCTTCGATCATCTGTGGTAAGTAGGCTTGGATAATGGCCAACTGCTCTTCCTCTACCTGGGCAAGGTCTGCTCGGTTTTGGGTATTATAGATATCTGCTGACTCTTGTCTTTGCTTTTTGAGCCTTTGTAGCACCGTGATGGTTTGTGCTTCCGTCAACGAACCGCTGTTCCCTGGATTAGACTTTTCCATCGTTAAGGCAGAGCGTATGGAGCGAATGGCCTCAAGGCGCACAGACGCTTTTGCGCGCATGGCATCTTTAAGGTCTTGGGTGAGCTGGGCGTCTAAGGTCTCAATCAACATTGTCGTGTAAAAATGAATTATGCGAGCGAAATTCGATGTCCTTGTTATCTCCACTTATCCCCGTTTGACCAAGGTTGGATTCTTTAGAGTGCGCGATAGGAGTGACATCCATGCCTTTGCGTTCGTAGCTAGGAGTCTCCCAATCTTGCTCGTCCAGGACCATTGCCTGGACATGGCCTTGAAAACTATGGTTGTAGTTCTGCAGATAAGCGCGACGTTCTGCTGCAACCCGGGCAAGTTGTTCTCGGCTAATGGGGTCGTGTTCAGGATCTAGATGCGCGGGACCTTTGGGTACATTAGAAACCACTTTTAATTCAAATCCCTCCTCTTTAGCGGCTTTTTCTGCGGTGTCTTTTGCGTCATATGCAACGCCTTGCTTGGGTAAGGCGGCCTCTGGATCTAGGAAAGGGGATGAAGAAGGTACTTGCACCTCTGAAACAGCCCAATCTTCGGTCACGCTAGGGTTGGAGGTTGCTATGGCATCTTGTACTGCTTCAAATGCGTCTTCCTGCTCAGAAAGCACTTCGGACGTCGCATCTGAGGACTCAACCCTTTGAGATTCTGCTATGGTTGGCGCAGCCGTGCCGTTGAGTTCCGCTTCAAGTGCCCGTAGATCTTCAAGATTATAGCTAGCAACTTCTCTGCGTGGGGCGATCGCTTCATTGGCTTCATTGGGAACATTTTCTTCCAGCGAAGACCGTTCTTCTTGGTCGCTAAGTGCGGCTTCACTGTTTTCCATGAAGGGCTCCTCAGAAACGCTTTCTGTCATGGTTTCTGATGGGGCATATACTTCCTTGTAAAGGGTCGATTCCGCTGCGTCATGTAGTTCATAATCCACTGCAGGGAATAGGTCTTCTACCTCCAAAGAAGGCGCTACAGGCATAGGCACTTCAGGGATAAATTCGTTGATGGGGGCATCGTGGCTGAATGCGTCAAAGCTGTCCACGCCTTCTAAGGCAAACCCTTCAGATTCATCCTCTAGGCGATAGGCTGTGGATTCACTATCGAATGCGCGCTCCTCCTTCTGTTCAGCTGCATGTAGCGGTTGTTCGATGTCCCATTCAACGTCAGCAGACATATCAAAAGCGGGCATATCATAGGCGGATTCTTCGGCCGTATTGTCAAAGGCTTCCCCCATTGGAAGATTTTCTTCGCCTTCAATATTGGGCGCAGAGAACTCAGATTCTATGGGTTGATCCCAAGGTGATAACGCCCCTAGAGTGGAAAGGCCTTCCGATAAAGGCAGTGCATCTTCAATGGGCGCTGACGCCTCGGATGCTTCAGGGCTAGACAACTCCTCCAGTTGGTGAACAACAGCAGAGGCATCGTCCTCATGGTCATGGGCAGCCAGGGGTTGCTCAGCAGGGGAGGTGGGTGAAGGGATACCTCGGCTAGCCTTTTTTGGGTCTTCCGGTAGAGGTTGATCCTCAATGGCCTGAAACAAATCAATTTGAGCGCTGGCAGCCTTTGGCTCTGGCATCTTGGGCACCTGGTTCAAGGGCTTGTCCTCTTCTAGGTCGTAGACCACGGTTTCGGGCACTGAAGGGGCGAGGGTACCTACGGGGTTATTTGCACTAAATCCAGTGGCAATAACGGTCACTTGTATGGCTTCTCCGAGTTGCTCATCCTCGCCAATGCCCATGATGATGTCTACTTGGCGTCCCGCTTGGTCTTGGATGTGGTCATTGATTTCGCCAATTTCATCAAAGGTGATTTCGCGCTGTCCTGTACCCGATACAATCAACAGCAAGACATGCTTGGCCCCTTGAATGTGGTTGTCATTTAGCAGCGGTGAATCCAATGCTTCTTGGACCGCCTCCATGGCGCGATTGGGGCCCGTTGCTTTGGCCGAGCCCATGATGGCAGTACCTGAATTGCGCAAAACAGTTCGCGCATCGTGGAGGTCAATATTCACGTTGTAGTGATGAGTGATAACCTCCGCAATGCCTTTGGCCGCTGTAGCCAAAACTTCGTCTGCCTTGTTAAATCCTGCTTTAAATCCTAGGTTACCGTAGACCTCACGCAGTTTGTTGTTGTTGATGACAATCAAGGAATCAACGTGTTCCTTCAGCTTTGCTACCCCAGCTTCCGCTTGACGTTGGCGCATGCCTCCTTCAAAAGCGAAAGGAGCAGTGACAATGCCTATCGTCAAAATACCCATTTCTCTTGCGGCTTTAGCAATGATTGGGGCGGCCCCTGTACCTGTGCCACCACCCATGCCCGCCGTAATAAAGACCATCTTGGTTTGGCTTTGTAAGGCAGCCTGAACTAGGCCATAGGATTCAAGGGCTGCTTGTTCACCTACGTCAGGGTTTGCGCCTGCACCTAGCCCTTCGGTAAGATCGGCGCCTAGTTGAATCTTAGTCTCCACAGGGCTGTGGGCTAAAGCCTGCGCATCCGTGTTGCAGACAATAAAGTCCACGCCGCGAATGCCTTGCATCTTCATGTAGTTGACCGCGTTAGAACCACCGCCACCAACGCCAATCACCTTGATGACGGAAGATCTATGCTTAGGAAGGTCAAAATCTAATGTATCGCTCATAAGGATGATAGGGTCATTCGTCAATTAGGTCGATAAACTTGTCTGCCCAACGCTTGAACCAATTTCCTTGGCTGTCGCTTTGCGCAATTTTTGTACGTTTTATTTCTGTCTCAATAGGGGAAGATGCTTCTACCGCTTCCATCTCTTCCGTATCCAGAGGGGTATTCAGCAGATGGTCATATTGGGTCTCGTCTTCTATAGCATCCCCCTCTGCGAAGCCTGCCGTGTGTAATTCCATTGGTGTGCCTTCGTTAGGATTCATACCAATCCCAACGGCCACCTCTTCGAGAAGGGGGTCCTCGATGGCCTCATTTTCAGTGACAAAATCAATATCCTTGCGGCTGTTGAGTCCTTGCATCAATAGTCCCACGGCCGTGGAATAAATAGGGGAGTTCAAGGGGTTGCTCGCATCCAAAGAAGCCAAATGCTCATTGGGATAGCCCACGCGGGTATCGAGGCCAGTCAAGTACTCCACCAATTGTTTGACGTGTTTGAGTTGGCTTCCGCCGCCGGTGATGACGACGCCAGCGATCAGTTTTTTAGAAGGCTGATCATAGCCGTAATTTTTGATTTCAGTAAAGACGGCATTGATGATTTCCGTGCAGCGTGCATGGATAATGCGGCTTAAGTTTTTAAGGCTGATTTCTTTGGGATCTCTACCGCGTAGCCCAGGAATAGCGACAATTTCATTGTCCTTGTTTTCGCCGGGCCAAGCGCTGCCAAAGCGCACTTTGAGCGTCTCAGCTTGCTTTTCGATGATGGCACAACCTTCCTTAATGTCACTAGTGATGATGTTGCCGCCATGGGGTATGACTGCCGTATGACGGATGATGCCGTCTTTAAATATGGCTACATCGGTGGTTCCTCCACCAATATCGACTAGCACAACGCCAGCCTCTTTCTCTTCTTGACTCAGTACAGCATCCGCACTGGCAAGGGGTTCTAAGTTAACGGTGTGGAGGTCCAGATGGGCGCTTTTCACACAACGAGCGATGTTCTTTATGCTTGTGAGCTGGCCTACAACAATGTGAAAGGAAGCTTCGAGTCGGCCGCCATACATGCCGCGCGGTTCTTTGATATCCCCTTGGCCATCCACCTTGTATTCTTGCGGAAGCACATGGATGATTTCTTCCCCTGGCATCATGGCAAGCTTGTGCACATTTTCAGTTAAGCGATCCAAGTCGGCATCCTCGATGACTTCTTCTGCATCCTCACGGGTGATATAGTCGCTGTGCTGCAGGCTGCGGATATGCTGGCCTGCAATACCTACGGCCACGGACTTGATCTGGAGCCCGGCGCTCTGCTCTGCCAATGCGACTGCCTTCTCAATAGACTCAATGGTTTGGGTGATATTCACGACCACACCGCGCTGCACACCTAGGCTAGGAGCGGTTCCGTGTCCGATAATTTCAATTTTGCCAAATTCATTGTGGCGTCCTATGAGGGCGACAATTTTGGTGGTGCCAATGTCTAGGCCTACGGCAATTCGGTTGGTTTTCATAGCTCAGTCTCTAAATCCATATACAATTTGGTCCGCAAAGCGCACGTCCGCCCATTGCAAGCTGTCCATGGACTTTGCTTGTAATATTTGCGCATACAGTGCGTGGGCTTTGTGGGCTTTTACTTTAAAATCTGCTGCATCCCCCCAGTTGAGCGAATGTGCATGCCATGCAGGGTAGGCTGTGTAGGTGCCTTGGTCGTCTCGGTGCAATGCAGTCCATCCGCCCGGAAAGGCTGGATGTTGACGTGCCTGGTCCAAAAGAAAAAGCGATTCCACCCTTGCAGCAGAGTCCAAATGGCCTGTAAGGAGCGGCAAAACAGCCGAAGCATGTGCAGACAAGGGGAATGTGGCTCCCTGATTGTCTACATATATCATTTCTAACTCGTTGGACATACGTGCTTTAGCTTGTTTTTGGACAATCTCCACATGGAGTACTCCTTCCCACGTTGAAAATACCTCTGCGCCCAGTACCAATGGGTGTTTCCGCAGGTTTTCTTCTAACAATGGAATGTTGATTTCTACCCGTGCTACGCTATCCCATGGAGCTCCAGCCGATTGCAGTATTTTTTGAAGGTCATCTTCAATTAAAAATTGTTGATTATCAGGGTGTTGAATGTCAACTTGGTAACGGATAATAGGCCGTTCTTGACGGACATTTTGGCTGCTGATCAAGGCAAATCCTCCGCCTATCAAGACGATCAACCAAGTGAAGAGGACGACAATACGTTTTACCCAGGTCATACGTGTAGGTATTGCAGCTGTTCAACAATGGGATCAACAAGGCGGTCTATGTCGCCGGCACCCACGGTAAGCTTAATGGGAGAAGGGCTAGAGGTCAGCCAAGTAGCCGCTTCTTCAAAAGAGAGCAAAGTGGCATGCGGGATAAGGTCGACCAAGGCCTGCGCATCCACGCCAGGAATGGGCAACTCGCGCGCTGCATAAATGGGTAATATACCTAAGTAGTCAGCCCCTTGCAGCGCATCTGCGAAGCCGTCCAAAAAGTCGCGGGTCCGGCTGTACAAATGCGGTTGAAAAATGAGCGATACTTCCTTTCCTGGATACAGACTGCGCACCGCTTCTAAAAGGCGTTGGATTTCTGTGGGGTGATGGGCATAGTCATCGATATAAAAACAGCCTTGTTGGGCCCAACGGATGTCAAACCGTCTGCGTACTCCTTGAAAAGTTCGGATGCCCTCGGCAATCGCCTCCATGGACACCCCGACATGGTTGGCCAAACATGCAGCCCCCAGCGCATTCTCAATATTGTGTAAGCCAGGAAGACCTGCGTTTACATTCGTTATGCGCTGGTCGTCTAAAACCAAAGTGAAGGATTGCCTTCCCTCTTCTACTGTGATGTCTTCTGCGCGAAAAGTTTCGCCTGACAGGCCATAGATATGGCCTGTGATGCCTTGAGCATGCGCACTCGCATACAGGGTCTGGCATTGTGCAGAAAAAACCGCAAAGGCTTCTGTAACATGCTGAGAATCACCATAAATATCCAAGTGGTCTGCATCGGTCGACGTGACGACGGCAGCAGTAGGGTGCAGATGCAAAAAGGATCGATCAAATTCATCTGCCTCTACCACTGTAATGTCTGCTGGGCCTGGCAAGAAATTGCTGTTGAGGTTGCTAGATATGCCCCCCAAGAATGCTTGAACGGGCATGCCACTTTGGTAAAGAATCCAGGCCAATAAGCACGAAGTGGTAGTTTTCCCATGCGTGCCGGCCACGGCAAGGCAGGTGCCGCGGTTGGCAATTTCACCAAGTAAAGCGGCGCGTTTAAGAACGCGTCTATCGGAGGCCAGTGCAGCCTGTAATTGTGGATGCCCGGCGGGTATAGCGGGGGTGTAAATCACCCATGCCTCGGGTTCAATATGCCAATCTTTTCGTTGATCTGAATAGCGAATGACTGCCCCTTCAGCAGCCAACTTTTGAGTCAAAGGGCTGGGTACTTTGTCATATCCGGTGACATGGATTCCCTGGGAAAGGGCCCAGCGCGCCAATGCGGACATGCCAATGCCGCCAATGCCTAGAAAGTCCATTGCTGCGGGCATCATCTTTTCCATGACCAATTTTTTTCTAGGTGATCAACAATGTCTGATGCCGCCAAAGGTTGCGCTAAAGCCCGCGCGCCCTCGCAAAGCATTTGACGTCGTGCACTGTCTTGTAAAAGATCTATGACTTGCTGAGAAAGGGCCCGCATCGCCTCTTTTTCAGGAAGATGAACCGCCGCATGTCGAGAGGCCAGACTCTGTGCATTGTGGGTTTGATGGTCCTCTGCCACATTGGGTGAAGGGATAAGGATGGATGCGGCACCGGCACAGCATAATTCAGAAAGTGTCCCCGCCCCGGCACGTGACACAACGACGTCTGCTGCTGTATAGGCAAGGACCATATCGTCCACAAAGGCTTGAATTTTTCTCCCTGGGGCATCCCCCAAGGTTGCCCGAAGATCTGCTTCATAAAACCGGCCACACTGCCATAATACTTGGTGACCTGCTGCGCGCCAAGTGCTTTCTGCGCTGGTGGTAGCCTGATTGATGGCGCGGGCACCTTGGCTGCCCCCTAAAATCAAAATCAAGGCAGATTGGGGGTCAAATCCCAAGGTTTTCTTCGCATGGGCCCTTTCCTGCTCTGATACAACGCGCTGGGATAGGTCCGCAATAGCTGGGCGAACCGGATTGCCGGTTTGGTGGGTTGAGGTCGCGGGAAAAACGGATTCCATGTGGGGGTAGGCGGTACAGATAGCTTTTGCCCTTCGGCTAACCAGTCGGTTTGTCCAGCCCGCAAAACTGTTTTGCTCCTGAATAAGGGTGGGGAAGCCTAGGCATTGCGCTACAAATAAGGTAGGCCCCGAAACATACCCCCCCGTGCCCACGACGGCATGGGGCTGCCATGCTTTCAGATGCCTCCGGACCTTCCATAAACTCTGAAGGATTTTCCACGGCAATCCCAAGTTTTTGTGCAGCGCCTTGCGCTGAAATCCCGCAATAGGAATGCCTTCGATAGGATAGCCAGCAGCGGGAATACGCTCCATCTCCATTCGCCCTTGAGCCCCAATAAAATGAAGGTCTGCGTCGGGATAACGCCGTTGAATTTCTTGTGCAATACTTACTGCCGGGAAAATATGCCCCCCCGTTCCGCCCCCGCTGATGACCACGCGGGGGGCGTTTAGGGTTGCTTTGGTTTGACTAGAAGACATCCTCAGTAGTATGAAGGGTTTCTAATTCTTGGGCATTTGCCACTTCAGCCTCCCGGTCCATTTTCTCTCCATCGCCACGGCCTCGGGAGACGGACAGAATGATGCCAATGGCCAGACAGGTCATCCATATGGATGACCCTCCAGCGCTCACCAGGGGCAAGGTTTGTCCTGTCACAGGGAACAAGTTGACCGCCACGGCCATGTTGATCATGGCTTGCAGTGAAATCGAAAAACTCAGTCCAATAACGACCAGTCGACCAAATAGATCCGGAGCCCGCCGGGCAACGCGCACAGAAGCCAACATAAACCAGAGGTACATGAGCAAGACAAACGTTCCGCCGACGATGCCGTATTCTTCGACAATCGTGGCATAAATGAAGTCAGAGTTATTCTGCGGCAGAAAATGTTTGTGTAATCCTCGTCCTGGACCCATGCCCGTGATTTGCCCCTCGGCAATGGCCGTCATGGCGAGCGTTGTTTGATAGGTGTCATCAGCATCACCCCCTCCAAAAAATGTGTCAATTCGCTCCATCCATGTATCCACGCGGTTAGGCATAGCCTCTGGAAAGGCTTTGGCAACGCTGATGAAAAGTGCTAGAAAGATCAATCCAGCGGCGAAAATTTTGCCCACATGCTTCATGGGGTATCCGCCTACCGCGAGGAGAATCATGCTATTGAAAAATATCAACGCCGTGGTCGAAAAGTTGGCGGGTAAGACCAATACACAGACCGCAAAAATGGGCCATAGCAGGGTTTTAATCGAGGCCTTAAATGCCCATTCCCCTTCTTTTTTGGCCAGTTTTCGAGCCAGGAAGACCATGAGAACCACATTGGCCAAGGCACTGGGTTGAAAGGACATCCCCAAGACGTAGATCCAGCGAGAAGAGTTAGCGCCCCCGATCGTCTGTCCCTGTGCAATGGTAAAGGTCAGGAGGCCGAGGGAAATCCAAAGCAACATGACCGAAAGGGGACCGTAATATCGATAGGGGAGTCGGTGTGCACCGAGGGCAATCAATAAACCCAACCCAATATGCGCCATATGCATCCACACGCTTGTACTGGTGCTAAAGACGGGTAGGAACGAAAAGACCGCCAAGAGCAGCGTGATCATCCAGATCTGTGTGCTGCCTTGAAAATAGGTCGTAAAGCGTTCCATGGGGTTCATCCTAGTCTTGGAGGTTTAGAGTTTGCGTACGGCAGCTTTGAATTGTTGCCCGCGGTCCTGATAGTTTTGAAAGAGATCAAAACTGGCGCAGCAAGGAGAGAGCAATACGGTTTCCCCCTTGGTGGCATGTAGATAACTGGTGCGCACAGCTGCCTCCATGCTTCCCACTTCCTCATACATTTCTACTCGGCCTTCGAAGGCTGCCCGGATTTTGGCAACATCCGGACCAAGTGCAATGACGGCTTTGACTTTCTTCTCTACCAAACCAAAAAGCTCCGCATAATCATTGCCTTTGTCCACCCCGCCAAGAATCCAAACGACCGGTGTTTTCATGCTTTCAAGGGCGTAGTAGGTAGAATTTACGTTGGTGGCCTTGCTGTCATTGACAAAGTGAATTCCGTGAACATGTCCAACACTTTCCATCCGGTGCTCTAGACCTTCAAAATGGGCTAGGGATTCGCGGACCATCTCGCTTCGCACCTGAAGTAGGCGTGCAGATAATCCAGCGGCAAGCGCGTTGTAGCTGTTGTGTTTGCCCTGAAGGGCGAGTTCCTCGATGGTCATAGCGTCTTGGGGTTGAGGGATGAGGGTAAAGTGTTTACCTTCAGGAAAAGCGCCTACGGTAGGTTTTTCCTGAGGTTCAGTGGTATAAATGGGGTATTTCTGCGCCCGAACTTGAGAGAGCTTGGCTACAGAAATGGGGTCTTCTGCGTAGTATAAAAAGGCGTCATCTTCTGTTTGATGCGCTGTAATCAAAAACTTTGTTTGGGCGTAGGCTTCTAGGGAGCCATAGCGGTCCAAATGGTCCGGGGTGATGTTGGTAAGAACCGCTACATGGGGCCGAAATGAAGGGCAGTCTTCTAACTGGTAGCTGCTGACTTCTAGCACGTAGATATCGGCAGGATCTCCCAGTAAGAGCCGCCCAGCACCGGTGCCAATATTGCCACCGACCCGAACATTTGCCCCACTCTTTTCGAGTATATGCCCCAACCATGCTGTGGTGGTGGTCTTTCCATTAGAACCTGTAATGGCTGCGACACGTGCATGTTGCGGCTTGCAGCGATAGAACCACTCTATGTCAGACCAAATGGGTATGCCCGCCGCACGTAATGTCTGGACCACCTCAACGGTGGGGGGGATGCCCGGGCTCTTGACCACTGCGGCAAATCCCAAAAGCTGTTGCACGTTGTGCCCTCCCTCTTCATATGAAATCCCTGCTGCCTCTAGCTCTGCCCGGTGGGCGTCCCCAAGCTGTTTGCCTTCAGACAAAAAGCAGGGAATCCCAAGGTGTGTAGCGAGTAAGGCTGCGCCCACACCGCTTTCGCCGCCGCCTAGAATAGCAAGGGATGCGGGTAGATGCATTAGCGTAGCTTGAGGGTGATCAGGGTGAGAATGGCGAGGAAAATGCCGGTAATCCAAAAACGCGTGACGATTTTGGCTTCGTGCAAGCCTTTCTTTTGATAATGGTGGTGTAGCGGTGACATGAGGAATATGCGTCGCCCTTCGCCGTACTTTCTTTTGGTAAACTTGAAATAGCTTACCTGTAATAGGACACTGACATTTTCAATCAAGAAGATCCCCGCCAAAATGGGAATGAGCAGTTCTTTGCGGACGACAATGGCAAATACGGCAATGATGGCGCCAATGGACAAACTCCCAGTATCGCCCATAAACACTTGAGCTGGATAGGTATTATACCATAAAAAGCCTATGCAGGCGCCCAAAAAGGCGGCAGCAAAGACAACCAATTCACCGGAATTGGGTATGTACATGATATCTAAATAGCTCGCAAATACCACGGATCCACTGACATAGGCCAAGATGGCTAAAGTGAAGGCGATGATAGCAGAAGTTCCGCCGGCTAGCCCGTCCAAACCGTCGGTCAGATTGGCACCATTGCTCACGGCTGTGATGATGAAGATGACAATGAGAATGAAGGCAATGGAAGCCCAAAGGCCACCTCCGGCCCATTCCATGAGGCTGCCATAATCGAAGGTGGCATCTTTGAGGAAAGGAATCGTGGTTTTGAGGCTGTGCTCCGCTTGACCAAACACAGGTGTTTGTTGCGCCACCTCCCCATAGAAGTTGGTCTGCCGCGCGATGGGCACCTCTTCTTTGAGGGTGACATCGGGATGAAAGGCCAGTACTGAGCCGACGATAACGCCGAGCGTCACCTGGCCAATGACTTTAAATAATCCTCTTAGACCTTCTTTGTTTTTCTGAAATACTTTGATGTAATCATCTGCAAATCCTATGGCGCCCATCCATAGGGTCGTGAGTAGAAGGAGTTGGATATAAATATTGCCTAGGTCCGCAAAGAGCAAAACAGGAATCACAAGGGCTGCAAGGATGATCAGCCCACCCATGGTAGGGGTCCCTTTCTTCGCCATTTGTCCTTCAAGTCCAAGGTCCCGAATCGTCTCACCAATCTGCTGTGCGCGAAGTCGTTCAATGAGCTGTCGACCAAAAAGCAAGCTGATGGTCAAAGCACCCAAAATGGCCATGGCAGCACGGAAGGTCAAAAACTGAAAGAGCCCGGCGCCGGGAACATCCAGCGTATCGAGGTAGGAGAATAGTTCGTAAAGCATAATTAGGCGTGGACGTCTTTAAGGGTGGATTTGAGTACGGCTACGTCGTCAAAAGGGTGCTTGACCCCTTCGATGTCTTGGTATTTTTCGTGTCCCTTTCCGGCAACCAATAGAATGTCACCTGCCTGGGCATACTGGCAGGCGAGTTTGATGCCTTGCGCACGGTCTTCGATGGCAATGCAACGACGTTTCTGCAAGGGGTCAAGGCCGTCTTCCATGTCTTTTAAAATGGCGGATGGGGATTCTGAACGGGGGTTATCGCTTGTGAAGACCACATAGTCACTCAGGTCAGCAGCAATTTGCGCCATTTGAGGTCGCTTGCCTTTGTCACGATCACCACCGCAGCCAACGACGGTCAAAATGCGTTGCGGTCCTTGCCGAAATCCTTGCAGTGCTTGCAGCACATTCTCTAGGGCGTCGGGCGTATGGGCATAGTCCACGATGCCCACGATGCCAATCGGGCCATCCACTCTCTGAAAGCGACCATCCACAGAGTGTAAGGCAGATATACCCTGCAGTGCTTCATCGGCCGGCATGCCAAGTGCGGTGGCAGCCCCATAGATGGCGGCTGCATTGTAAACATTGAAGGCACCAATTAAGTGCATCCAGCATTCTCTTTGGTTTACGCTCATCAACGTGCCATTCAAATGGCTCTCTAGGATGCGGACTTTGATATCTGCAGTCCGTTTAAGTGCATAGGTGATGGCTTTGCCTTTACAGTCTAAAAGCATGGTTTCACCGTGCACATCATCGATGTTTACCAAGGCAAAAGCCTGTGGTCCAAGGCCATCAAAAAGGCGTTTCTTCGCCGCTACATAGGCATCCATGGTTTGATGGTAATCCAAGTGATCGCGGCTAATATTAGAGAAAACAGCTCCCGCAAAGGGGATGCCGACGACGCGGTTTTGTATCAGGCCATGTGAGCTCACCTCCATAAAAACGATTTTACATCCTGCCTCGAGCATTTGTGCCAAATAGCTTTGCAGTGCCCATGCATCTGGGGTTGTGTGCGTAGCGGGAATTTCTTTGTGGTGGATCACAATCCGCACGGTAGAAAGCAGGCCGGATTTTATCCCCTGGTGCTGATAAAGCTGATGTAAAAGGGTTGCCGTAGTGGTTTTGCCATTGGTACCTGTGACCCCGACGACTTTCATTTTTTCTGCTGGGCGACCAAACCAGTTGGCAGCCAAGAGCGCATAAGCCTCAGTCGTTTCTGGGACGCATAAATAGGTGACCCCTGTCACCGGTGATGTGGGCAATTCTTCGCATACAACCGCACAGGCCCCCTGCTGAGCTGCTTGTGCGATAAATTGATGCCCATCCACATGTGTTCCACGGATGGCCACAAAAAGACTAGCCTTGCGAACGGCACGCGAATCGCTCGTCACACCATCAATAGCCACGTGCGTGGAACCGAGCACTTCTCGTAAGCGGAGACCGAAAAGTATGTCCTTTAATAACTTCATCCCAGTTTCAGTTCGATGGTTTTTTCGTTCCGAATGGCCGCTTGCACACGGCCATGGCCTTTGACTTGCACTTTGTACCCGTGCTCTTCCAACCATGCAATGGCATCAGGAGCGGACCAACCACGCAAATCAGGAAATTGCCCTGCTTCCATGGCTTGTCGTGCCGCGTCATGTTTCTGCCCATTTAACCGGTCAGTGCGCTTCTGCTCTGAGGCAATCCCATCATTCCAGTAGCCAGCTGCGGGGGCAATTTCTCGGGGGGTCATGCGGTAAACAGCCATCGCTACATCGCGAAAAACAGGCGCGGCAACAATATTGGCGTAATAGCCCACCGATATTTTGGGCCGATTGATCACCACGATGCATGAATACAAGGGATTGTCGGCAGGAAAATATCCCGCAAAGGAGGCTTGGTAGCCCCGGTTTTCGGGATCCCAATAGTTAAGTTGGCAAGTGCCCGTCTTACCTGCCAAACGTAAAGAGTCCGTAAATATGTTTTTTGCGGTGCCCCGAATAACAATCTTCTCCAAGAGGTCTTGGATTTGGTGTATGTTGTCCTTTGACGCAATAGCGGGGTGGAGGATCTCGGTTTGGTATTCTTCTACAATACTGCCACGATCTCGGGTGGCTTCCCATAAAGAGGGAGCGACCATAGTGCCTTCATTGGCAATGGCGTTGTAGAAAGTCAAGGTCTGAAGCGGGGTAGATAAAACACCGTAACCAAAAAACATCCAAGGCAAGGTGGTGCCATACCAATCCTTGTCGCCCGGTTTTGGAATATGAGGCTGGCTCTCTCCTTTGATCTGAATACCCGAGCGATCCGCCAATCCCAATTGGAACATCCGGTCAATAAATGCCTCTGGGTTCTTGGCATACTTTGGGTACAAGGCTTTGACAATGCCCGTATTAGAGGACAGTTCTAAGGCACGACCTAGTGATATGCGGCCATATCCCCCCCGGTGAGAGTCATTTACATTTCGGCCAAAAAGGGTATAAACGCCCGGAGAGGTGTCGATGATATCAGACGTGTCAACCGTGCCATCTTCAAGTCCAATCAAGACGCTAGCCACTTTGAAAGTCGACCCTGGTTCTGTTCGCTCCCAAACGGCATAATTGCGGAGTTCGTGGTAAACACTATCCCCAGCAATCTTTCCGAGGTTGGCCATAGCCCGAATTTTTCCAGTTTTTACCTCCATGAGCACGACGCAGCCATGGTCGGCTTGATACTTCTTGAGGGTATGCTCTAGGGCTCTATGTGCGGCATCTTGCATGCGCGCATCTAGCGTTGTGATAATGTCTTGGCCATTACTTGGCTCCCGGGTATAGGAGCTTTCCATTGGCTTCCATTGGTTGCCTCCAAGATGCTGCATCCAACGTTTGCCATCATGTCCGCGCAAAACCTCATGAAATGATGCTTCAAGGCCTGCCGTGGCATCGGGCCTTTGATATCCAATCGTCCTTTCGGCTAATTCCCCCAGGGGCATTAATCGGGTAAATCGCTCTTCAGCAATCAATCCTGTTTGGTAACGACTCCCGTCAAACAAGGGGGTCTGGGCAACCTTCCGGTAGTGTGAGTAACTCAAATTCTTGGCAATCAACGCATAACGTCGCTTGACATTAAACTGTTGCCTCAGATAGGCAGACCATTCTGTGGCATTTCTTTCTGGAAGTAACTGTGCTAATGCCTTGGCGGTTTCCTTGACATGTTCATTTATCCTACCTTCTTCGACCACGGCAGCATCCCAACGCAGTTCATATACGGGCATGGAGGTAGCCAAAAGTTGACCGTCTGAAGAGTAAATGTTGCCTCTACTCGCCGGCACTTCCCGCTCTTGAATCACTTTTTCTCTCGCAGCAGCAATGAGGTCAGGCCCGAGTTGGAAGGAAACATAATAGAGCTTGGTCAAGATGCTGAGCGTCAGCAAGGCAATAAAGAGCACAAGCCCAGCCATCCAACGCGCACTTTTTGGATGCAGATCACTCATCGGCCGGGGCGGTGATGCGCGCTGGTGCACGGTGAGACGGAATCAGTCCAATCGCATGACTGCGTTGACGTACCGAAGATTCTGTCCCCATTTTCATGAGATTGGACTTAGCTTCTAGGTATTCGCTTTCGAGTTCGTTGAGTTGAACCACCTTTTTAGAGATTTCACGGACGCGTGACTCTGCGCGGTGCGCACTCCAAATGGCCACAAGGCTTAAAAAAGTAAGATAGAGGGCAAAGGGCAGATTACGGATGATGACAGGATGGCCAATGAAGCTTCCGCGCAAAATCTCACGGGCGGCATTGCCCGATTGCGACAGCCGCTTTTTGGAGAGTTTTATAGCCATGATCCTTCACGTTTTTCTGCTCCACGCAGTTTGGCGCTGCGGGCACGCGGGTTTTCTTGCACTTCGTCAGGGCTTGGAATAAGCGCCTTGCGTGTAATCAAGCTAAAAGGCACCAACCGGTTGCCAAAGGTGTCGCGTGGAGCCTCTCCTTCTAATTTTCCTTCGCGGAAATACCGCTTGACGCGACGGTCCTCTAGGCTGTGATATGAAATGACGACAAACCGCCCACCTGGGGCAAGAACATCTCGCCCACTTTCTAGCAACTGCTCAAGGACTTCCATCTCTCGATTTACTGCAATGCGTAGGGCTTGGAAGACCTTGGCGAAGAGTTTTTCTCCTCTTGTTCCCAGGGGTTCTAGGATGTCTAAAAGTGTTTGCGTGCGGAGAATGGGTGCTTGATACTGTGCGGCTAAGATGGCTTGGGCGACCCGTTTGGGTTGATCCACTTCGCCATATACGGCGAGTGTGCGCACCAGGGTGAGCTCGTCCACCTCTTGCATCCATTCAGCTGCAGACTGCCCAATTCGTGGGTTCATCCGCATGTCCAAGGGGCCATCCCCTCGTATGCTGAAGCCACGGTCAAATACGTCAAACTGATGTGAACTCACGCCCAGGTCAGCCAAAATTCCATCCACATCAGTCGCCTTATGCAATTTCAAAAAGCGTCGGAGGTGTTCAAAATTGTGCGGAATCAGCGTGAAGCGTGGATCATCCAACGCGTTGGCTGCGGCATCTGGATCTTGATCAAATGCGAATAAGCGCCCTGCCGGTCCAAGGCGTTCTAGAATAGCGCGGCTATGGCCACCGCCACCAAAGGTGACGTCGACATAAGTGCCATTAGGGCGGATTTTGAGTAAGTCAAGGGATTCTTGGAGAAGAACGGGGCTATGGTACGTCATGGTGCTCGGATTGATCGCCCATAACCTCTTCTGCTAATGCAGCAAAATCCAATCCTTCGGGTTGGACTGCTTTCTCATAGTCTGCTTGATTCCAAATTTCCAAACCAAAAGGGGTAGCGCTAAAGACCACGGTTCCTTCTAAATGGGCAAAGGCAATCAAGTCTTTCGAAATCAATAAACGCCCGACAGCATCCATGTCAATTTGCTTTACGCCGGCATGAAAAATTCGAATGAATTCAGCATTTTTTTTGACAAACCGGTTGAGTTTCCCAATGGATGCAGTGAGACTTGCCCATTCTGATGGGGTATGCAACTCAAGACAAGGACTAAAAACACTGCGTTTCAAAATAAATCCACCTGCGCCCAGCTCCGCCAACTGCTTTTTTATGCCAGCAGGGACGGTGACGCGACCTTTCGCATCCATTTTACATTCATATACACCAAGTAATGGGGCCATATTCAGGGGGATTCTTTATCAAAAATACCTTTTTCTCCCACTTTCTCCCACAAAACCCCACAATAGTTAATAACTTTTCTCCTGAAAAAGAAAAGGCCAGGAAAACACGCCCTTCTTCGAAGCCAAATCCACACAAAGGGGAATGCGTATCTTTGCCCGATAATTATAACCTATGTCCGAACCGGTACAAGAAGGAAAGTTTGAGTATCTCCAAGAGGGAACAGGGCATCCTATCATCTTCTTACATGGATTGATGGGAACGCTGAGCAACTTTCAAGAACAAGCAGACCATTTTAGCAAAGGTGGCTATCAAGTCACGGTGCCATTATTGCCTTTATACAGCATGCCTTTAGCTACAACTTCGGTCAAAAGCCTGACCAAATTTGTACGAGATTTTGTTGACCACAAAGGCTATGAAAAAGTCATTTTGGTGGGTAATTCACTCGGGGGACACATTGGACTCATGTTCCAGAAAATGTATCCTCAGCGTGTGACTGGATTGGTTTTAACTGGATCATCTGGCCTTTATGAGGCAGCTATGGGCAATACGTATCCTCGCAGAGGTGACCGCAGTTACATTGCTGAACGGGTGCGTGATGTTTTCCATGTGAAAGATGTGGCGACGGAAGAACTTATAGATAACGTATTTGAAATCGTCAACGACCGTAATAAGGCCATTAGGACGCTTGCCATCTCTAAGTCGGCAATCCGTCACAATATGGCAGAGGAATTACCTAGTTTTAATGTACCCGTTTGTCTCATTTGGGGTCGCCAAGATTTGGTGACACCTCCAGAGGTGGCCGTCAAGTTTGACGAGCTTCTCCCTGATTCCGAGCTTCACTGGTTGGACGAGTGTGGCCATGCGGCTATGATGGAGCGTCCAAAAGAATTTAATCAGATAGTTTCGGAATGGCTGGATCGGATTTCCCCAAAAGCCTAATTCACGTACAGGCCGAATTCCTTCAATCCGCATCTCGGACGGAGGAATGTCCCACACTAAAGGTCCCTGAGTACGCCTTCATTGGCCGTTCTAACGTGGGCAAATCTTCCTTGATCAATATGTTGGCGAACCACCAAGGACTAGCCAAAATATCGGGCAAGCCCGGAAAAACACAGTTGATCAATCTATTCACCATGGATTCCGGCGCATGGTCCCTTGTGGATTTGCCAGGCTATGGGTATGCACGTGTAAGCAAAGTTCAGCGCGAGCAATTTTCAAAAATGATCAGCCATTATTTGCGCAACCGAACCAACTTGGTCAATGTATTTGTGCTCATCGATGGCCGTCACGAACCGCAAGCCATGGATCTTGACTTTTTACGCAGTCTGGGCCAATGGGGTATACCCTTTAGCTTAGTCTTCACCAAATTGGATAAGTTGTCTTCTTCTGCCTTTGGTAAAAACCAAGCTGCAATGAAGCGCAAGCTCATCAAAGAGTGGGAAAACCTCCCTCCGATGTTTTTATCTAGTGCCACAACGGGCCTGGGCCGCGCAGAGATTATTCGCTACATCCATTCCGTCAATGAGGAAGTGGGACCGCATATTGCGGCACTTTAACCTATAAGCTTCTGCTTTTCGGCGAAGTAGCGAGCAAAATCACGCATGTCCTCGGCCATCGTATCTTCATTCGTAGCACGCTGATATCCATCTGCCATGGCAAGTAAGGTTTGGTGGTAAAATTTCTTCATGTCGTCCACCAACATGTCCTTGGTCCATAGGTCGATGCGCAAGGCCTCCTTGCCTTTTCCATCCCATACGGTTAACATAAAAGCATCTGCGTCAGATTGTCCCACACCGCCTTCTGGAGCAGACCACGTGATGCTTTCGGGAATGCGGTTGTCATCGAGAGCGATATTGAGCGAAATGGTGGAATCCATAGGAATTGTAGCTTTTGGTTATGGGCGATAGCCCGAATCTTGCAGTAGCGTTTGTGCGCTGGCTCCGCTCATCAATTGCGGTAGAGTCATGTCTGGGTGTTCCTGCCAGTAGGATTGTAGAATACGCCATCCAAACCATACCCCAATTTGTCCAGGCACATCTCGGTCCATAGGGGTGCCCAATTTGCTAAACGGTGCGGGCATCACCAGTTTGCGTTTGAGATCGACGGCGTCGTCATACAACCAACGCTGCGTAATAAACAATCCCCACAATGCGCGTTCATGTTCTTCTAAAAAGGCTTCATCTTGTGGCCGGTAGCCCATACACCGGAGTGCCGCCTCCTCTCCCAGGGTGGATTGAACAAAGAGCACCTCTTTTGCTGCAAATAGCATGGAAGCCAGAAGACTATAGTCAGACGCAACTCCTTCTGCGTTGTGCACAGACGCGATGGCTTTAAAAACTTCGACCAAGGTATTTTCGGGTTGGTGTCGCTGTGCCAAATAGGCACTTTCTTGCGCATAGGCGGGATGCTCAGGACCCAAATAGCGGTCAAGGGGCAAGAAAATCACCTGCGGCCCTAGTAAAATATAAGGCTCTTCATTCCGGCTTACGTACGTATAGAGGCGTTTCCATGGATAGGCTTGGTCACCAAAATGGGCTGTATATCGACCAAAACCCAATTGTAACGCATCATCAAATGCGTTAGACGTCGACTCTTTGGTCATTTCTTCTCGGACAACCAAGACATCGGCATACAGGCTTCTCACCTCCGGATCCAGTAAATAGGGAAGGAGATCTTCACGCCAATCACCGCCTTCAACGCTGGGAATAAAGAGCTCTGGATAAGAGGTTTGCATGCGCTCAAGTGCAGGGAGTAGGGCCGCAGAATCAAGTGGCAAGACAGAATCGGCAAAGTGCACAACGGACAAATTCGCCCCGGTGTCTGGGATAATATCCCAAGGTTCGGATTGACAACCCAAAAGGGTGGCAAGACTCCCAAAAAGGAATAGTATTTTTGTACGCTTTCTTTTCATAGGCGTTTCAAAAGTACTCCGCATCTCATGAATCCTTCCGCGATTACACAGCATATTGTTGACTGGCTTATGCAGTATGCCCAAAAAGCCCATGTTCATGGATTTGTGGTAGGGGTTTCGGGTGGGATTGATTCTGCCGTGACGGCCACGTTGGTTGCAAAAACAGGTCTGGAGGTTCGCCTTCTGGAGATGCCCATTCGACAACCAAAAAGCCATGTCAACCGTGCTTGGACGCACATCCATGCATTGAAAGCTGCGTATCCAAATGTGTCGGCCCGTACGGTTGATCTATCGAAGGTCTATGACGCGCATGAACTGAGCTTGGGATTGGTCCCATCGGACTCTAGCATCTTAGCTTTAGCCAACACCCGGGCGCGACTGCGCATGGCCACCCTATATGCAGAAGGGCAAACACATGGTCTGCTGGTGGCCGGAACCGGGAATAAAATTGAAGACTTCGGAGTGGGGTTTTATACCAAATACGGGGATGGCGGCGTGGACCTGAGCCCCATCGCCGACCTAACAAAAACCGAAGTATATGCTTTAGGGGCCCATTTGCAGGTAGCCCCTTCCATTTTAGAGGCAGTACCTACGGACGGATTGTGGGGGGACAACCGAAGTGATGAGGATCAGCTTGGTGCCAGCTATCCAGAGCTGGAATGGGCTATGAAGTATGCGCAGCAAGTAGGCTGGGATGCCCTATGTAGTTCTGAGGATGATGTAAAGTTTCTTGCGGGAAGAGGATTGACCGTCCGAGAAGGGGAGGTATTCCGAATTTTTGCACGCTATCACCGCGCCAACCGCCATAAAATGCAACCTATTCCGGTTTGTAGTATCCCCGATGGGTTAAAGCGGTAGCCTGTTTAATCTGCCCAGCCTGCACCGACCCATAAGGGGTTTCCGGTACATCCGCTCGGAAAGGCAATCTGCAAAATCTTACACAAAGTTGGGGCAATGTCTTTAATGCCAATCCGTTCATTATGTCGACTTTTTGGATTGAATCCTGGGCCATAAAAGATGACGGGTACGTGCGTATCATAGGCATAGCCAGAGCCATGTGACGTGCCCTCATCACTGTAGGACAAATGGCCAGGCTGAAGCGCAAAATACACTTGTCCGCCGCGCTTGTCGGTTCCATTGCGCCTCATGGTGGCAAAGGGGTCGGGCGAAAGGCGAATTTCTACTAGCGTCCAAGCCTCGGCAATAGCAGGGTGCTTTAGGAGCGCATCGCGTGCAGCGTCCATCCACATATCTGCGTCGTCCCCATCATCCAAGAGACTCAGATCAAGATACAATTGCTCATTGCTGAAGTTTAAAATAGCTTCTGCAGGAACGCCCTCTGCTTGGATCAAGGTCCGTAGTTCTGCTTCTAGATCTGCAGGATACCAGTTGCGCGTGGGCATTACATCTTCCATCAAGCGTGGATTTTGCGCAGCACCATGGTCCGCAGTGAGAACCACGATATAGTTCTCAGCGCCTACCATTTGATCTAAGCCCTTAAAGAGTGCGCCTAACTGCGCATCAAGACGCAAATACATATCCATGGTCGCATGCGACCGAACACCCATAGCATGGCCGATATAATCCGTCGCGGAGAAACTGACGGCTAAGACATCGGTGGCTCCAGAAGGATTACGCCCCAAGTTTTCTGATTTTACCGCTTGCAGGGCAATATCTACCAGAATTTGATTGCCCGCTGGCGTTGCTTTGAACGCTTCGGTTCCTCCCGCCTTGTAGACCGTTGCCAAATCGTAGGGGAATTGAGCGCTGGCTATCCCTCGTGGCGCTCGTTCATAGGCTTGGGTGTAGTGCTCCGGGTAAAGACTACGATCTCGGGCATAATCCCAATTCCCTTTCATGTAGGAAGCAGGACTGTGTTGTTTATTGAATTGTACCAACCAATCTGGCAGGGTTTCCATGTAAGCGCTGCTGGTGACAAACCCCTTGTCATCCAACCAAAAAGCACCATCTCCAAGATGTCCTGCTGCGGGAATGGCGCCACGGTCTTTAAGCGAAAAGGCGAAAATCTTGGACTTCATGTCGGAAGCCAGCTCCAGTTCATCCGTCCAGGTGGTGGTTCGAATGTTCTTGGGACTGCGCTTCGCCTTTTCTGAGGTGGTCCCTACCGGCCATACATCGGCATCCTCCACACAATACATGAAACGACCCGTTTCGGGCAGATACCAATCATTGGCAATAATACCGTGGTAACGCGGGTCTGTGCCTGTATAGATGGATGCATGTCCAGGTCCAGTGTAGGTAGGGGCATACGTATAATGGGCATTATAAAATACTTCACCCTCTGTCGCTAAGGTTTTAAATCCACCTTCAAAAAGGGGTGTCCATCGCGTCAGATAATCGGCACGCATTTGGTCCACCACAAGGGAAACCACCAATTTGGGCGTTTGTGCCACAGAAGAAAAGCTCAGCAAAAGACCTAGAAGCCATGCTGCATAACCAAGGACTGTTTTCATTTGATCTAAGTTAGGGTTGTATCGCTTCCCATTCAGCCTGACGTATTTGTAGCTGTCCAGTCGCTTTTTCCCATCCTTGAAATGCTTGTTCTGAAGCTTTTTGTAGCGCTTCATATCGGGCATAAAAATCAGGTTCTGCAGAGACTTTCTTGAATTCTACAGGATTGGCCATGACCTGGTCTACGGCATCTAACGCGACATGTGCTATTTCAAAAGCCTCTTGGGCCTTTTGCTCGTCGCGCTCTGCTTGTCTCACCGCCTTCTCGGTTTGCTTAAGGTCCTCTCGACTTGCTGCAGGTTGATTTTGCTTTGCCGCCTTGTTAGCCGCCTCTACTTTCAGTTGCTTCTTTGCATCCTGCTGTAGCTCGACCTCGCGCATAGATTGCATCTTCCGCTGCTCTAAGAAGTACTCAATACCCCCAAGGTATTGTTTAATCTTTCCGTCCTTGAATTCATAGGTCATGTTCGCCAAGCCTTGCAAGAACTCACGGTCGTGCGAAACGACGACGAGCGTGCCCTCATACGATTCAAGCGACTGTTTCAACACATCCTTGGCTTGCATATCCAGGTGGTTGGTTGGCTCGTCCAAAATGAGCATGTTGATAGGATTGAGCATCAGCTGACACAAGGCCAATCTACCGCGCTCCCCACCAGAAAGGACGCTTACTTTTTTCTCGACATCGTCCCCGGCAAACATAAAGTTGCCCAACAATTTGCGCGCAGACTTTCGGATCTCTTCGGGGCAGTCATCTTCAATCGTCGCAAGCACCGTTTTACTGCCATCTAATGCCTCTGCTTGGTTCTGAGCATAATACCCGACCTGTACCTGATGTCCCCACTCTAAGCGGCCCTCATGCGCTAAGTGCTCCGCCAAAATTTTAACCAACGTTGATTTACCCTGTCCATTCTGACCGACAAAGGCTACTTTCTGACCTCGGACGAATTCTAAATCTAGCCCTTTGAGTACATGCTTTTCTCCATAATGCTTGTGAATACCATCCAAACGTGCCATCACTTTTCCAGAATGTGGTGCAGGCGGAAATTTGAACCGCATACTGCGCGTATCCTCATCATCTACCTCAATGATGTCTACTTTGTCCAGCTTTTTGATTAAGCTCTGCGCAAAGGAGGCCTTCGAAGCTTTATAGCGGAAACGTTCAATTAACTGTTCCGTCTGTTTGATTTCTTTGTCTTGGTTTGCCTTGGCCTGGCGTTGCTTTTCGCGTATTTCTTCGCGCAATTTTAGGTACTTGTAATAAGGGCAAGGGAAGTCATAACTCTTTCCTAAAACAATTTCAATGGTCCTTGTCGTAGCGTTATTCAAGAAGGTCCGGTCGTGCGAGACCAAAATCACCGCCTGTGGGCTGTCACTCAAAAACTGCTCAAGCCAGAGAATCGACTCAATGTCCAGGTGGTTAGTTGGTTCGTCAAGCAACAACAAATCATTGTTTTGCATAAGAATCTTGGCCAATTCTACACGCATCTGCCATCCACCGCTAAAGGTGCTTAGGGCCTTGTGAAAGTCTACAGCTTTGAAGCCAAGCCCTATAAGGACACGCTCCATATCTGCTTGATAGGTATAACCCCCGCGCATTTGATACTCTTCTTGCGCGTGTGTTAAGTCTTCGATGATTTTCATATACGCATCTGACTCATAGTCAGTGCGCGTTGCAAGTTGCTCATTCCAGCCCTCCATTTGGGCCTCCAGGGCTTTGATTTCTACAAAGCTAGAAGCAGCCTCTTCCCATACCGTCGTACTGGGCTTCGGTGGGATGTCTTGCGTTAAGAAGCCAATTCTGAACCCAGAGGGCGTCGAAACACCTCCCGTGTCCGGCGCATAGTGCCCAGCAATGAGCTTGAGGAGGGTAGACTTGCCTGCTCCATTTCGGCCCACGAGACCGATGCGCTCCCCAGGATTGACAAGGAAGGAGATGTCTTTAAAAAGATCTGTGCCCCCAAAGGCCAGACCAACTTGGTGTACGCTCAACATTTGGGTGACAAAAGTAACATTCCCTCAGACAGGGTGGGGCTACCTTTGACAAGAACTTTAAGAAGAAGTGATATTTTCTTTTTAAGGAGCGCACGCGGACTTAAAATCAACGCACTATGTTTGGAAAAGGCACAAAACTATATTCAATTTTTACGTCGAAATGTCCAAAATGTCATGAAGGAAATCTTTTTCTAGATACCAATCCATACCACTTGAAGAACATGGACAAGATGTGTCAAAATTGCCCAGTATGCGGTGAACCTTCAGAGCCTGAACCCAATTTTTACTACGGCGCCATGTACGTGTCCTATGCCTATACAGTGGCCTTGTTTGTCTCAATCTACATTTTGGCCGCACTTCTGGGAGGAATGACTATGTGGCCCACAATTGGTTTGTTGATCCTTGTATTGGTGGCGCTTGGCCCCTATATTTTTCGCTTAAGCAGAATCACCTACCTAAATTTCTTTGTTGATTATGACAAAGATGCGGCCTCAAAGAGCTGAGCACTGAGTAAGGGAGAGAGTAAAGCACCGCGCGAACCTAGGCCGTTGAGATAGCCCAATCTAGAATATTCTTGATGCCAACCAAGAATAGGTTGCCGGTCCTTCATTGTAGGACGAATCCCAACCCATTGGTCTTCAACAAGAAAGGAGGCGTTGAACCATGTTCTTAGTTTCGTACATATTTCTTCTCGCGCTGCCTGTTGAGGGGGTAAATCAAATCCCTCCCATGCATATGTGGATCCGACTTGATAGGTGCCATCCCCATCTGGGAGTAAAAAAACATTTTTGTGTACCGCATCATGCAAAGGTTCCCCTTGCCATGAAATGCGCAATCCCTCTCCTCGTGTTGGCGCAAAGTCAGGCGCCCCAAAAAAGGAAGTTGTCCAATGCGCCTGCAGGCCCTCTGCTAATAAAAGAATATCCACCGTTTGTCCATTGACAACAAAGGCGTTGGCTTGTGCTTCAATTTGACAAACGCTTTCCTCCACAACTTGATGGTGTTGGCTGAAAAAGCGGCGACTCTCGGTTAGATAGGCCTGGACGCGTAATCGTCGGCTTCCATTAACCTCACCCATTCTGAAGCCCTTTAGCTCTGGGTGCGACAGGGGCTTACTAGGGCCAATAAAGGGATCAAAACCTTGTTCACTCGCTAGACCATGCCAGGCATTGTCTTCTTCATGGTCCGAGAGGATTTCATGAATGGGTCCAGGATAGAAGAGCTCTGTGTCAAGTTCAACCTCAACCTTTGCATAAAAACGCTCCATGGAAAGGCAATGGGCCTGGGCATTCTTTACCAGACGCTTTCTTTTGAGCACCAATGGATTGATCAAGCCTGCTGCAACCCAAGAAGCGGACTCTGTATGGCCTTGGTCAAAAATTTGGACTGCATAGCCGCGCCAATGCGCTTGCCAAGCCAAAGCGGTTCCGGCAAGACCTTGACCTACAATACCAACGCGGCGATTCTGATGGGGCATGTGATATGGCTAAAAAAAAAGGCCGCGAGGTGCGGCCTTTAAAATCTTGGGGCAATTAGAACTGCCAGAGGTTGTTTTCATAGTCCCTGAGCTCTTCTCTGATCCTTCGTGACTCAAGTAGCTGTTCCATGGGGCGGTTTTGCTTGTAGTCTTGGATCTGTCGATCGTAGACGTTGTCTTCCTTGAACACTACAGAGTTAAAATAGCGACTCTGAAGAATTTGATCGAAGGTCATACGTCGATTATTATTATCGGGATTATAGGCCACATTCGTGGATAATGCTTGACGTGCATCAGGGAACCAAATCCAGAAAATATTATAAATCTCTTGGGTCTGTGGATCTTTCACTACAGGAGAAAGTCCAATAATGCGGCTGGTCATTTCTCCACGTTGCTTATCAAAATACCAATCTGTTTTGATTTCCCAAGCGATCACATTAGGCGCCTTTAGCTCAATAGAGTCGACGGCAAGAATGACACTGGGATCATCAGGATCACGTAATGTATCTACACGAATAAGGATCTGTGCCACCTCCTGAGGGGTGAGATACATTTCGAATATATCATCACGGTATACTTCACGGATGCTTCCTTCGGTCATGATGGCATCTTTAAGGACGTCAAACATGGATTTACGATCTGGAAGGGGCACTACAGGATAGTACAAAGGGTGGTTGAGTTTCTCTTGTACATGGATACGCTCCCAATGACGGGTAGACCACATCATATCATCTTGGCGAAGGAAAGGATAAGGGACCACACGTGCATTTGCAGGATGATAATCACTCTTTGGGATAAGGCCATCGTCTTCCGGCGTAATAACCTGCCCAAAAGCGGCTACCGAAAGGACAAAAGCGAAAAGGCTAAGGAACTTTTTCATCATTACTGAACGTCAATGGAAATGATACCTACGTTAGATACGCGCTGGCCTTTTGGCGTAGTCGCGACAATTTTACGGACACTGACCGTACTCCCTGGACGCAGACGCGTGATTAACTCACGTGCTGTACTAGGAATTGTATTGCCTTGAACCTGAATAGGCGGTTGACCGTCCATCTTTAATTCAAATGCAACGACCTTCAACGCTAAGTCAAAGGGAAAATCTTGGTATTCTGCTTCAATGGTTGCTTTGCTAAGTAGACCAGAAGACATGATGCCTTCAGACTTCTTGTAGACTGAGCCAACAGCTTGAGGAAGTCCTTTAATACGGAATTCCTTAGATCCTGCATTACGCGTTTTGCCGTCAGATTCCTTTACACGGACATTGATCACCACTTCTTTACCCGAAATCTTGGTCACGTCTGCCGAATAGTTCCCATTGCTTCCGCTGACGCCAGGGCCACTGACAATCAGATCCTTCGGCGCAACACCTGGGACGGAGATTTCAAGTGGGTTGTCAACGTTTCGGTACAACACATTCATTTTAGATGGAGAAATGACCACCATAGGAGGTGCAACGGTGTAAACAACATCATACGTATACACTGTTTCGCTTCCAGGAAGCGTCATAGAGCCTTTGAGTGACTTTTCTCCAATGCCGGTTGCAGGAATGGTCAGTTTGCCTACGCCGTTTTCAATCGATGCAGGAACAATGCCCTCAAAAACGGGATTGTTGCCAGAGTTATATGCCGCTAAGAATACGTCAGCTTCATACGTGCCACCTTGCGTTACATAGGTGCTTATAGGCATGACGATAGCACGAACACCATCAAACTTAACGGTAGCGGCGTCAATGCTGCTATATAGGTACTCTATAGAATTTGCTTCCATCCGACGAACGCGGGACTGAAGATCGGTGATAAAGGGAATAACACCCGCTAAAGGTAATTCTGAGAAAGTGGCTGTCTCCCAGGTCATTTTCTTACCTTCTTGTTGGACATCCTTAAAGTCAAAGGCTTGATTGAGCTCATTTATCAAATTCTCATCACCGCTAGAAACGGTTAATAGGTAATCACGGTAAGCAATGAGTTGGGCTTTGATATCTTTTGCGGCACCTTGACCCCCAATACTCTTGTCGTTTAGCAAGTAATTTTCCGGGATATCACGGTTATCTGCTCCATTTAATCTTCCATCTTCTTCTTCATCTATCCCGCCGGTTAAGTCAATCAAGTCATTGCGGGTTTTAGAGAGAAGACCAAAAACCTTATCTGTTTGGCTCCGAACCTCTTTAGCAACCTCCCAAGGTTCTGCTGCACGGGGATTGTCTTGAAGCTGCGCCTCAAAAGAACGGTAAACATTTTCCGTACCCTTAGCCACTGTGGTCACAGTTGCCGTCATGCCTTGGTCCAATTTGTGAAGAACCAATAAGATGTCTTTGGATACGTTGAGCGCAAGCATTGCGGTCAACACCAAATACATCATGTTGATCATTTTCTGACGGGGGGACAGTTTACCTGAGGCCATTGGATAGGTTTAAGGATATATTATGGACTAGTTTGATTTACTTCGTTGAAGGATTATGAGCGGTTGCCGCCCATAGCCGCCAACATGTTTCCATATACGCCATTGAGCTGACCCAAATTGGAAGTCAATTTTGTTACTTCTTCTGAAAGGGCTTCTGAACTAGCCATAGAAGAACCAAGTTTCTCCATGACACTATTTTGAACCTCCACTTGGTTTGTGGTGTTTTCGAGTTGAACAGCGTAAAGAGCGTTCAATGCTTCCATGTTTTTAGCGGCTGAATTAAGTTGATCTGAATAAGCGGACGTCGCGCCAGCAGCATCAACAGCTGAATTTAATGATGCAGCAGTATCGCTCAATCGGCGCATGCCCTCACCTAGGCTGGTCAATAATTCAGGACCAATCTTGGCCTCCTCCATCATACGGTCCATTTCTTGGGTAACGGTGCCTTTTCGGCCACCTTTGCCTGAAGATTCGCCATTTTCAAATTCCGGATAAACCAAACCCCAATCATAATCTTTAGGTGTTGCTTCAAAAGCAGAAATAGCGAAGATGACAGCCTCAGTAGTCAAACCGATGATCAGCATGAGGTCTGCATAAGGAAGGTGAATAATCTTAAAAAGTGCACCCATAATAACAACTGCCGCACCCAAACCATAAAGTTTGGTCATGAAGTCCTTAAAGCGTTTGCCGTTTACGTCAATTAGAGCCATAAGAATAGAATTTAAAGAGGTTTTTGGAGGGTGTTATTATTAAAAGTCACGAGCATCACGACCTAAGAAACTCTGTACGGTACGGAAACCGATATAGGATTTATTCGTGTCTTGATATTCATAATCACGCGCTCCTACTTGCATGTAGGAAGCAATATCTTTCCAAGATCCGCCACGGATCACTTTTCGCTTTAAGGTTTCCGGATCGGAGTCAGCGGCATTGTATTTAAAGTCAGGGTTAAAATCTGCCACATAATAGTAACTCGCTTCATCCCATGCTGTACTTGTCCATTCTGCTACGTTTCCAGCCATGCAGTACAAACCATAGCCATTTGGCTCATAGGAGGTAACTTTTACAGGGTGAAAGCCGCCATCAGCTGTTAGGTTACCACGTGAAGGCTTGAAGTTAGCCAAGAAGCAACCTTGACTATTGGTCGTATACGGGCCACCCCATGGGTAAGTAGTCAATTCAAAACCACCACGTGCAGCATATTCCCACTCAGATTCGGTTGGAAGGCGGAATTCATTCTCTTGGAAGTCGCGGTTGTCTTTCAAGTATTCATTGCGGTAACGCGTCCGCCAGTTACAGAATGCCATCGCTTGCTTCCAGTTAATACCCACAACAGGATAGTTGTCATAGGCAGGATGCCAGAAATAATTGTCGTGCATTTGCTCGTTAAAAGAGTAGGTGAAGTCAGCCAACCAAACCAATGTGTCAGGATAGATGTTGACGGTTTCGCTTTCAAAGAAGCTAGAGCGGTCTGAAACAGCCATTCCATCTTTGATGTAGTCTTTATAAGAGAATGTACGACCATCTCCATCTGCATCGTTAAAATCGTACTGCACGCGGTTCGACTTCTTGGACGCCTTTTGCGTATTAATCCAGAAGTAGAGATAATTCATTTGACGCGCATCCAGCATGCGGCCACCGAGGTAGCGCTCTTCTGGAGCTATGTACATGGATTCAATGACCTCGGTATACTCAGCAGAAGGGAAGCGGTGGGTGTCCCAAACCAACTTTCTACTCCAATCCAGATGCGTTTGCATCGAGTCTGGGTACTCAAGGCCAACATACTCTTCAAAGTAGGTGGGATTTTGCATATCGGCATAACTGATATACTCAAAGTCCTCAACCAAGCCTTCTGCAAGGCGGTAGCGAAGGATAGAATCACGAACCCATTGGACAAATTGACGGTACTCATTGTTGGTGATTTCTGTCTCGTCCATATAGAAAGAAGAAACACTCACTGTTTTTGTAGGAGCCGTCAATGTAGATGGCACGTCAATGTCAGAGTTACCCATATTAAATGATCCTTGAGGAATGTAGACCATTCCATAAGGGTCAGATGGGTAAAATTCCGGGCGGTTTTGGACGCCGACGAGTTCGCCGTGGTCCGAACCAGAACACGCCGCCAAAATGGCCACGGCAGCCAAGGAGGCCATCCGGAAGAAGATATTGAAATTCTTCATAGGTAATTGCTTAACGCATATAAGAGTGCGATATTACAAAAATCTTACGTTTCTATAGCTTCCTGGTATCCTTTCGGGGATCTCAATATTGAAACTATAGTTCAGGAAAATCTCATGGCTACCGCCACTGTAACCACTCAATACGGAAGTGGTGATGTCATATGAATAGGCAAGGCGCAATGACGGAAGCACCTGGTAGCCAGCCATTAAGCTAATAGCATCTTGGTTTCTATACCCTAGTCCGCCATAGATTTTATCTTGGAAAAGAACATTGACATTCAGGTCCAAAGAGAGGTTTGAATTTACATCTGACTTTACTAAAAAACTTGGGGTTAAAACCAATTGATAGTCCTCTAAAGGAATATGATAGCCCCCAGTTAGGTAATAATGCAACTTGCTTTTATACCGAGCTGACCCGCCAAAGTTGGCTTCGCTTTGCAACAAACGCGTGGTTGAAAGCCCGGCATACCATGTATCCGTAGCGTAATAAGTCCCGAAATTAAGTTCCGGCGTCATGGCAGAGGTATTCGGGCGAAGAATGCTAGGATCATTGGAGCCAGAGGTTCCATCAGGATAGATCCATTGCGCCGTCTTCACATTTTTATTCCTGAAATCAATGGAAAGCCCAATGCCTAAGGTTCCTGGACCTAAGTCAAGCTGATAGGCATACCCAATGGCGGCAGAAATATCTTGGAAAAAGCCGATCTGATCATTCACAATATTCAATACCAAACCTCCATGGAGGATACTCAGTGGAATATCTGCATTGATGTTTTGTGTCGTTGGGGCATTGTCAAATCCAACCCACTGCGAACGATGCCCAACATTGAGATTAATGGCGTCACTGCTCCCGGCAACACCTGGATTAAAGCCAATCTGGTTGTGATAGTATTGGGTAAACTGAACGTCCTGCTGTGCAAAAGCCACACTGGAAAAACCAATGAGAATCGTGGCGGTAAGAGTATTACGTAAAATCATGCAGGGCAGTTTGAAGGTTAAAAATAGAAATAATCCGCCACCCTTGTGCTTTATTGGCGAAAAAAACTAGTGTGCTTTGTGCACAGCCTTCCACCAGCGGTCAGGAATTTCGCCGCGTTGTGCCGCTTCATAATCACCTAAAGAGCAGGGCATCAGATGATGACGTGCATCTTGACCTGGATGTGCGGGAACTTCCATCCACCAACGACCACTGAATGGTGACTTAAAAAAAACGAGCTCTTGGGCAGGTTCTTCCAATAAGACGGTGAATCTTGTATAGTCGGACTTAGGCCGAAGAGGGTAGTCGCCTTTGCGCCATTGCACGCCTTCCATAAAATACCAAAGAGCTTGGGCAATGAGTTGCGCATTTTGCCCAGTGGGATCCAAAAGTGGGTTGTAATCAAAATAACCTACTGCGGTGAGTTTATCACTCATACCGGCGTAGCGCATGGCTGCGCAAAGTTCTTCTGCGGTCATTCCATTCGGGGAGGGGTGTGATTGCCCCGGGGCATCCGCCATCCGAACCACGTGATTATTGACCAATAAAAAGTCCGCGTCGCGCAGGAAAGGTTCAATTTCTTGCACCTTGCCGCGTACTTCACCTAATCGATGGGCATAAAAATGCATTCGTTCAAAAAGGTCTAAGACTTCGGGGGCAACGTAGTACGCTTGGTGCCCAATGTGGGCAAGGTTATACAGGCAATAGGGTTTAGCCGTCAGAATGTGGCTAAGCACATTCTTATCATGGAGAGGTTCGCTATCCTGTCCAAGAGCTATACGACTGTGCAGGATGGCTGCATTCACCGTCATTTCTAGATGGCTATAGGCTCTGTATAAAGCAAGGCCTAAGTCAGAACTTCCACCCAAAACAAGTGGGATGCAATGGCATTTTAGCATTTCCGCACACAACGCTTCCATTGCGGCCATACTGTCAATCGCATCTCTTCCAGGAACGATATCCCCGATGTCCGCAATTTGAAAATCCCACGAACCTGGGAAGAGAGAATAAAGTTCTTTCCGAATGGCGCGACTACCATCCCGCGCTCCTCGCTGGTCCACGCTCCCACGGTCTTCAGGGACGCCTAAAATAGCGATGCGCACATTTCGCAGGTCTGGAAAGCCATGGGCTTCCGTGTGCACGACCAGCTGATGGCCTAGGCTCCCGGCTGGGGACGCGTCAACCCAAGCTTGCGGAATGGGTTGAATGCAATCTTCCCACATGGTTTAGGATTTTTTAGCCCTTTTGGCTGTGGGCTTCTTTGCGGTTGTTTTTTTTGCTGATGTGCCTTTGCGACCACGCGCTGGTTTTCTATCACCGGCTGCAAGAATGAATGCCAAGGCACTTTCTGCAGTGAGGCTACTTGCTTCGGTTGTTTTTGGAATAGGGTAATTCGCCCCATTGTACTTCATATAGGGACCATAACGGCCTTGGGTGACGACGATACCGCCTTCAGGCCCCTCAAAAACGGCTAATTGCGAAGCGGCAGTTTCTGCTGCTTTGGCTTGAATCAAGGCGATGGCTTGTGCTTCGGTTACGCTGAATGGCGTCAGATCTTCCGGGAGGCTCACAAAGGTCCGGCCAACTTGCACGTAGGGACCAAACTTGCCAATGCTGGCTTTCAGTGGTTGGCCCTCATAAGTGCCCAACGTGCGTGGAAGGCTTAAGAGCGGAAGGGCGTCTTCCATCGTGATCGTCTCCATGGATTGTCCTTCAGGAATACTCGCAAAACGCGGTTTTTCTTCATCCGTTGTTTCGCCAAGCTGAACCACTGGCCCGAAACGCGCAATACGTGCATAGACAGGCTTACCTGATTTGGGGTCATGGCCCAAGAGTCTTTGGCCACTGGCACGGTCAGCATCCGCTGACTTTTCGATCAATCCATTAAATCCAGTGTAGAAATCATTCAAAACCTCTGTCCAGGATACCTTCCCATCGGCCACAAGGTCAAAGTCAGATTCCATCTTTGCGGTGAATTGGTAGTCCATGACGGTTTTAAAGTGCTCATTCAAAAAGTCCGTGACCACGTTCCCCATGTCCGTGGGGACGAGGCGTCCTTTGTCTGAGCCTGTTTTTTCCGTCTTGTTTTCCCAATTCCATGCGCCAGAGGTAAAGGTGCCCACCGCAAAATGGCGTTCTACGCCTTCATTGATGCCTTTCTGAACATAGCCACGGTTTTGCACTGTGGTAATGGTAGGCGCATAGGTTGAAGGACGGCCGATGCCAAGTTCTTCTAAGGCTTTAACCAAGGTGGCTTCTGTAAAGCGACCTGGGGGACGCGTAAAACGCTGGTGCGCTTGTGTTCTAACCAGGTTAACGGCATCGCCTTTTGCCAAGGTGGGCAACAGTCCTGCATCCTCTTCTTCCTCGTCTACGCCTTCACGGTACACTTTTAAGAAACCATCAAATGCGATCATTTCCCCTTTAGCAACAAAGCGGAGTCCTGCTTTATTTTCTAGTTGCGCCGTGGTCCGCTCCAGTTTTGCATCGGCCATTTGAGAAGCCATGGTGCGCTTCCAGATCAAATCATAGAGGCGTTTTTGCCCAGGGTCCATTCCTGCCGTTTGCAACATCAAGTTGGTAGGTCGAATGGCTTCATGTGCCTCCTGCGCTCCTTTTGATTTGGTGTTGAATTTGCGGAGTTGCACATACTGTGCGCCGTATTGTGCGGTGATGCTATCCGCTGCAGATGACAATGCTTCTTCGCTCAAATTGACAGAGTCAGTACGCATGTACGTGATAAATCCGTTTTCGTAGAGTCCTTGTGCCAAGGACATCGTCCGGTTGACCGAAAATCCCAACTTTCGTGAAGCTTCTTGTTGCAGGGTAGAGGTGGTAAAGGGAGCTGTAGGCTTCCGCGTTGCGGCTTTCTTCTCCAGTTCTGCGACATAAAAACCACCCTCCGCTAAACTAGCAAGGGCATGTTCAATTTCAGCTTGCGCTACAATGCCCTGGGGCATTTCTGCGCCAAATGATTGACCTTCTGGGTTTGTAAACTGTGCATTAATGCGAAAATCGCTTTCAGACTGGAAAGCTTGGATCTCGCGTTCACGCTCTACAATAAGGCGAACGGCAACCGATTGCACACGGCCTGCACTCAAACCACGTTTCACTTTTCTCCAAAGGACCGGGGAGAGTTCAAATCCAACAATGCGGTCTAAAACTCGCCGTGCTTGTTGCGCATTCACAAGATCCATGTCAATGCGACGCGGCGTATCAATAGCTTTCAGGATAGCCGTTTTGGTGATTTCATGAAAAACAATTCGGTTGGTCTTTAGCGCGTCTAGTTCGAGCGCTTCCGCCAAATGCCATGCAATAGCTTCTCCTTCACGGTCCTCATCGGAAGCGAGCCATACCGTGTCTGATTCTTTGGCGAGCTTCTTTAATTTTTTAACGACATCTTTCTTGTCGGCGCTCACCATGTAGTTAGGCGCGAAATCATGGGCAACATCTACCCCAAGGTCTCGGGCGGGCAAATCGCGAATGTGGCCAAAACTGGATTCCACTTTAAAATCCGGGCCCAAAAACTTCTCAATGGTTTTCGCTTTGGCGGGTGATTCGACGATAACTAGATTTTTTGCCATGAGAAAGGATTGGGTTTGAGCGCACAAAGTAAAGGCCACATTATTATACATCCGGCAAAAATCATTTACTGACATTTTGTCACAATCTCCGGACGAAGTCCGTAATTTTGCATTCTATGGAAAAGAACCCTGCAGAACGGGAGTTATTGTCAGACGAGCGACAAGGCGAAGCCTTGGTGCTTGAAGGGATTGGCTCTGGTAAGAAATTGTACATGGAGTCCTATGGCTGTCAAATGAACTTTTCTGACAGTGAAATCGTCGCGTCTATCCTCCAAAAAGACGGTTATGAGACCACCACATCGCTCGAAGAAGCGGATTTGGTCCTCTTAAATACCTGCTCAATTCGCGAAAAAGCCGAACAAACTGTCCGTACGCGTTTGGACCAATTTAACAAGCTAAAGGCCGCTAAGCCTGAACTCAAGATTGGCGTTCTGGGCTGTATGGCGGAGCGCGTAAAAGAGAAATTTTTTGAAGAGGAAAAGTTGGTTGACCTGGTCGTGGGTCCAGATGCGTACCGTGATCTACCCAATCTATTAGAAGAAATAGATGGTGGACGCAAGGCGGTGAATGTCCTCCTTTCAAAAGAGGAGACGTACCATGATATTGAGCCTGTTCGTTTAGGCGGAAATGGGGTCACCGCATTTGTATCCATTACCCGTGGTTGTGACAATATGTGCACATTCTGCGTTGTGCCCTTTACCCGGGGTCGCGAACGTAGCCGCAATCCGCAAACGATTATAGAAGAAGTACAACAACTGTGGGCTGATGGTTACAAGGAGGTGACGCTTCTGGGCCAAAATGTGGATAGTTATTTGTGGTATGGCGGAGGGCTGAAGAAAGAGTTCACCAAAGCCAGCACCTCTGCGCAAGCGTCTGCGGTCCATTTTGCTGATTTACTCCACAGCGTAGCAGAGGCGGCGCCACAGATGCGCATTCGCTTTTCCACCTCTAATCCTCAGGATATGAAGGACGAGGTGCTGCACGCCATCGCCGCCCATGAAAATATTTGTAACTACATCCACTTACCAGTTCAGAGTGGCAGTTCACGTATCCTGAAAGCGATGAACCGCGGGCATAATCGGGAAGAATATTTGGATCTTATTGCACGAATTAAGCGCATCATTCCCGGTTGTGGCATTTCACATGATATGATGGCGGGATTCCCCACGGAAACAGAAGAAGATCATGCCCAAACCTTGAGTTTAATGGACGCAGTTCGCTACGATTTCGGCTATATGTTCTTCTATTCTGAACGACCAAATACCTATGCGGCGCGTAAGCTCGAAGATGATATTCCTACCGAGGTGAAGAAGCGCCGTTTGGCGGAAATCATTACGAGGCAACAAGAGCACAGTGCAGAGCGCACGGCGGCTTATGTGGGTCAGACCATGGAAGTGCTGGTAGAAGGCCGATCAAAGCGTTCCGCGGACGACTTGTACGGGCGGACAACCTTCAATACGGTCGTGGTGTTCCCAAGAGAAAAATATCAAGCCGGAGACCGTGTCATGGTTGAGATTGTTCGTTCAACACCTGCTACATTGCTGGGAAAGGCCAAAGGATTGTCCTTATGAAAAAGTATCTCTTACTCCTTTTTAGTGTCCTAAGTGTCGCATCCGTGGCGCAAACGCGCTTGGCAGATGGTTCATGGGAAGATAAAGACGTAGCGTTAGGCATGATCAGCGAGTCTGTTCGTGTAGATGGGCGCTTAACGCTTTGCATCGCCAAAGAAGATCAGTGTATTGACAATCTAACCATTGGCTTTACGGTACGGGTTTTTGATGCTGCCGG